>NZ_JAHSQD010000227.1 GCF_020103755.1 Streptomyces sp. LS1784 | reverse complement strand
GGCGCGGATGGCGCCGCCGTCCTGCGGGCGCTCGCCGAACGGCCCGGCCGGGTACTCAGCCGCGCCGAACTCCTGCGCGCCGCCTGGCCGGACGCGAGCGCCGACGAACACGCGGTGGAGGCGACGGTCGGCCGGCTGCGGGCCGCACTGGGGCCACACGCGGGGCTGATCCGGACCGTCCCCAAGCGCGGCTACCGACTGGCGGCGGGCTGATGCTGCTCGCCGTCGCGCACGGGAGCCGCGATGAGGCGGCGAGCACATCGATTCGCGCCCTGATGCGGACTGTTCGCTCACTGCGTCCTGAACGGGCCGTCCGCTGCTGCTTCCTGGACCTCGCCCGGCCGTCGCTCGCTCGTGCTCTCGCCCAGTTCGCCGACCAGCGCCCGGTCCTGGTGCCGCTGTTCCTCGGCACCGGCTACCACCTGCGCGTCGACCTGCCCGCCGCCCTCGCCGCCGCCGGGCTCCCGCGATGCCACCTCGCCCCCGCACTCGGCCCGCACCCGTTGCTCGGCGAGGCCCTCGCGGACCGCCTCGCCGAGGCCGGCGCCCCATCGCACGCACCGGTGGTGCTGGCCGGCGCCGGCTCCGCCGACCCGACAGCACTCGCCGACACCGCCCGGATGGCCGACCTCCTCGCCACCCGTCTCGGCCGCCCGATCACCGCCGCCCACCTGTCCGCCGCCGCACCCACTCCGCACCAGGCCGTCGCTGCCCTCCAGGCCGCCGGCCGCCCCGGGATCGCCGTTGCCTCCTACCTCCTCTCCCCCGGCTTCTTCGCCCGCCGCGCCGCCACCACGGCGGCACGGTGGACCAGCGCCCCACTGGCGGCCCACCCGGCCGTCGCCCACCTCGTCCTGCGCCGCTACGACGAGGCGAGGGCGGCCACGGCACTGCGATCGGCCGCCTGAGCCCGCCCGGTGGAGTGCGTGAGAAGTCGGCCTGTCCGACTTCTCACGCACACAGGCGCGCGGCCCGCGCCCCAGGACGCCCGGGGCACGGGCCGGGAACCGCACTCCGCGTGAGTCACGTCGTCAGGTGCTCGCGCCGACGCCTGAGCCTCACGGCAGCAGTACCGACACCGCCGCACGTCTACAGCTGGACGCGCCCGACATCGCCGATGAAGTCCAGCAGCCGCTCGTTCACCACCTCCGGCTGCTCCAGGTTGAGTCCGTGCCCGGCCTTCTCGACGATCTCCACCCGCACACCCGGGATCAGCCGCGTGACCCGCTCCACCACCTGGCGCGGCCGCAGCAACGCGCTGCGCCTGCCCACCAGGACGAGCGCGGGCAGCCGGATCGACGCCAACTCCTCGTCCGTGAAAGGCCGGGCCGGCGGGCGACTGCTCGGCTTGTAGCTCCGCATCGCGAGCATCAGCGGCGCGATCATCTCGCGCGGCGCACTCAGCGCCGGGTTGGCCAGCAGCCGCCCGACCGCGGGACGGAGCGGGCGCGGGGCGAGCATCCCGAACAGGCCGCCGATCATGTGGACGTAGAACCGCGCGGGGACCTTCTCGATCCCGCCCGGGTCGAGCGACGCCACCGAGGCGAGCCGCTCGGGCGCGTGGATGGCCTGGTTGAGGGCCAGCCAGCCACCGTACGAGACCCCGACCAGGTGCACCCGCTCCACCCCGAGGCCGGCCAGCACCTCCCCCAGCCAGGCCGCGTTCTCCTCCGACCCGGCCGCGACGGCGCGCTGCACGCTGCGGCCGGGGTCGTCCAGGGTGTCGATCGCGTAGACCGGGTGCCGCTCGCCGAGGGCGGCGATCTGCGGGTACCAGTTGGACGGGTGCCCGGCGTGGCCGTGCAGCAGGACGATCGGCTCACCGGTCGTCGCACCGTAGCGGTGCACGTGCACGGTCCCGTACGCGGTCTCGACATCGAGCTCCTGGCGCGGACTCGGCCAGAGCTCCATCGCCCGGTCGTACGCCGCAAGGAACTTCGTACGGGCTTCCTCGCTGACGAAGTGCCCGACGCTGGTCCTGGTCATGATCCCTCCCGACTTTGATGGTATGGTTGTACCACAAAAATATCCGGAAGGAACCCGATGCCGAAGCTGGTGGATCACGAGGAGCGGCGGGCACACATCATCGACGCCCTGCTCCGCTCGGCGGCGAGCAGCGGCCTGCACTCCGTCACCATGCGCTCCGTGGCGATCGAGGCCGGCGTCTCAGTGCGCCTCGTGCAGTACTACTTCGACACCAAGGAACAGTTGCTGCTCGCCGCCATGACCCGCCTGGCCACCCGCATGGGCGAACGGGTCCAGCAGCGCGTGCGCGCGACCGGCGCCACCACCGACCCGCGCGGCATCATCGAGGCGGTGCTGCTGGAGGCCGTCCCCACCGACGAGGAGAGTCGGGCCTTCCACCTCATCTACACCGAGTACGCGGTGCTCTCCGTCACCGACCCGGCGCTCGCCGGGCAGCCGTTCCTGGCGGCACCCGAGGAGATGGAGGCCTTCCTGGTCGCCCGGCTCACCGCCGCCCAGCAGGCCGGGGACGCCGATCAGCGGCTCGACGCCCGGCAGGAGGCCGTCGTCCTGCTGGCCGTCTCCGCCGGCCTGGGCCTCAGCGTGCTGCTCGGGCAGCGGACGGCGGAGGAGGCGGCCGCCGTCCTGCACTACCACCTGGGCCGGATCTTCCCCGGCTGACGCTGCGCCCGGATTCCTGCGATCCGAAGGAAGGCCCCGGCTTGATCTTCGACCGTTGCGGCGGGGGCTCGCTCAGGCCGCTCCGTCATCCCACCGGAACTCCGGACGGATCCCCCGAGTGATCAGGTCCCGCCCGAGGATCTGAAGCCGGAACATGGCCGCCACGTTCGGCGGCGCGCCGGACGTCCAGCACGTCTCCAGGTCGACCAGCAGCTTCGACAGGGTGCGGTTGAACTCGGTCGAGGGGTTCGGCCGGGCCGGGGAGGGCGCGAAGTCGTACACCGTCGGCAGGTTGACGGGAGCTCCGCTGAAGCTCCACTTGTCGCCGGTCCTGACCAGCCGCTTCTGGACGTAGAGCTCCTTGAACAGGTAGTAGTGCGCGTGGCCGCCCTCCCCCTCCCCCGGCGGCTGATCGGGCGAGCCCTGTGTCCCCTCCCCCTCGCTCTTGATCCGGTTGATCGTGTCGACCGCGTCGGTGACGGTTCTGATCGGCTTCGCGAATGGCACCTCCACCGCGTGGGCCTTCGGGTCGATCGCCGGCTCAAGCTTCTGGAACGTCTGGATGATCGTGTCGTAGAAGGCGCCGATCGTGGCAGGCGGCCGCCCGGCCCGCAGGGCGACCGGGGGGAACTCCGGGTACTCGATCTGCATGAACACCGCGAGCTGGTCCTTGACCAGCGGCTTCAGATCGACCGGAAGCTCCTGCGGAATGCCGCCGGGCAGTTCGTCGGCCGGATAGGCCGGCAGGAACTCCGGGTGCGCGATCGACGGCCGGCCGCCGATCGCGGCCAGCAGGTTTCCGGCCAGCGCGAAGTGGTTCATCTCCTGGCTGACGATTTTGTGCAGCACACCCTCGGTGCGGTCCGGGTCGTCCTTGACCGACCACTGCGCACACAGGTACGGCGGGATGGTGGCGAATTCCAGCCGCATCGCGAGGTGCAGGGCGCCTTTGAGGTCGTCCAGCGGCAGAACTCCCGCCTCGACGTACTCCCTGATGGTCTTCATGCGCGGAGTGCCCGCGGTCGCCGGATTCACGCTACAGCCCCAACTTCCTGAGTTCGTCGTCGATGATGCGCTGCGCCTCCGGCGGGACGCCCGGAAAAGCGAGCAGCGGTACGTTCCCGGCGTAACCGATCGCCTCGAAACCGACGTCGGAGGTGAAGTAGCCGGCGAGCAGCAGGGACCGGAACCTCGTGAAGAAGCTCCGGTCCGTCGCGGTGGTCGACGCGATCTGGTCGACGATCGTGCGCTGCCGGGAGCCCTCCAGTTCGACGAACCCCGTCCCGAACTGGCGCCGCGCCTGCGCGTCGACCGTGGCGAGGCCGGTCGTGATGACGGTCCTGTGGCCCTGCTGCGTCTTGTAGGGAGCGCTCACCCAGTCGTCGAAGAAGTCGGTGATCCCCATCGCACTCGGCGCCGGATACTCGGCGGTGCCCGGCAGGACGATGTCGGCGAGGGCCGCGACGAGTGCGCGCTCGCGCTCCGAGAGCGTGCGCGGCCAAGGCGTGTGCGGCGTCACGAGGTTGGGATCGGTGCCGTAGCCCTGCGGTGCGGTACCGACCCCGGCGGCACTGTGCTGGTCCATCTCTTCCTCTCGATTCCGATGTACCGTCATCCGGTTGTGCCCGCAGGAATGTTGGGCGCGCGGCGCGGTCAGATCCCGCCGCTCCTCAGCAGTTCGAGGATGCGGGCCGAACTCCGTGCGGCCAGGGCCAGGATGGTGAGCGTGGGGTTCTTGTCCGGGCTCGACGCGAACGCGGCGCCGTCGACGACGAACAGGTTCCTCACGTCCCAGCACTGGTTGTGGGCGTCGAGCACGGAGTCCTGCGGCGAGGTCCCCATCCGCGCGCCGCCGACCTCGTGCACCGCTCCGCCGCCCTGCGGCATCGCGACGGGACTGGTGTCCGGCGCGCCACCGAGCAGGCTGAAGACCTTGTTGAAGGTGTCGTGCATGTGCGTGACCTGCCGGACTTCCGGATCTCCCCATTTCCAGTGGAACCGCAGGGCCGGAACTCCCCACGTGTCCTTGACCGTCGGATCGAGCTCGCAGAACGAGTCCTCGTTCGGGATCATCTCGCCTTCGCCGATGAGGGTGACGGCCGTGCCGTATTTCCGCCGGACCTCCGCCCGCAGGGCGTCGCCGTAGGTCGCGCTGCCGTCGTCGATCAGGCTTCCGATGCCGGTGGTCGGCATCCTTCGGCCCCCGCGCGGCTCGATGTGGTACCCGCGCGGGAACCCGAGCTGCCCGGCGGCCTGCTCGGGCAGCAGCCACCACGGCACGTAGATGTGCGGGGTGAAGATGCCGTCGTCGTTCAGCACGGGGAGTTTTTCGAGCATCGGAATTCGCGACGAGCGCGAGAACTCGACCGAGTCCATCAGGTACTTGCCGACCAGCCCGTGGCCGTTTCCGATCCCGTTGGGGAACGCGGCGCTTCGCGAATTGAGCAGGATGCGCACCGACGAGCAGGTCCCCGCCGCCAGCACCACCACCCGCCCCGTGACCGAGAACGCGGAGCCGGTCACCCGGTCGTTGTAGGTGACCCCGGCGGCCCGCCCGGTCGCGTCGACGTCGACCCGGGACACCATGGCGTTGCACACGACGGTGAGGTTGCCGGTGGCGCGGGCCGGGGGAATGAGAACGGTCGTGCTCTGGAAGTTGGAGCGGCTGGCGCAGCCGCGGGTGCACTGGGTCGAGTAGAGGCACGCCGCGCGACCGTCCAACGGGCGGGTGAGCACGGCCGCCCGGATCGCCGCCACCTTCATGCCCAGGTGCTCGAACGCCCGGCCGAGGACGATCTCGAAGGCGCGCGGGGACGGCGGCGGGAGCTGGACGCCGGGCGGGGAGTCGGGGGCGTTCTCGATACCGTGGGGAAGGCCGGTGACGCCGATGAGGCGTTCGGCCCTGTCGTACCACGGCGCCAGGTCGGCGTACTCGATCGGCCAGTCGAAGCCCAGTCCGTCACGGGTCTTGGGCTTGAAGTCGTACGGTCCGAAGCGCAGCGCCACCCGGCCCCAGTGATTGGTGCGGCCGCCCAGCATCCGCGGCCGCCACCAGCTGAACTGATTCGACTTGTCCGGATTCGGGGGGTCCGCCTGGCTGTACGGCTCACCGGCGATCTGCGAGCCGCCGTCGACGGTGGCGTCGTAGAAGCCCTGCGGCTTGTCCGGCGTCGAGGCCGCCCGCAGCGGCGCGTCCTGCGGCGTGTTGAACATCGGCGTCTCGGTCCCGGGATCGTAGTCCCGGCCCGCTTCCAGCATCAGGACGCGAGCGCCCGCCGCACAGAGCTCGTGCGCCGCCATTCCACCCGCAGCCCCGGAGCCGACGATGATGACGTCGAACGCCTGGATATCGGACAAGATCCCACTCTTTTCACCGGATATCGCCGCGCGATACACAACCGTCACTGTCAGTGATCAGATCGTGACAAGTCTCGCAGAGGCCGCGACGAACCGCGACCGGTGGATCCAGGAGTGATCGTCGACCGTCCGGAAGAGCCCGCCTACGCGAACCGTGACCGGTGCACCGGTTCGCGGGGAACGCCGTGGAACACCTGCCGCGCATGCCACTCCCGGTGCCGGTTCGCGACCGGCGGTCGGCCCGGCTGCGGGCCGATGACCGGGCGTCCGGACAGCGCGAGCACGTGCCGGCGGCTGGCTTCGCTACGGCCGACGAAGCGGTCGGAGACCAGGATGCGACGGCCCTCCCCCAGCCCCAGCACGCCCTTGTCGAAGAGCTTGTGGTGCAGCGAACACAGGCACAGGCCGTTGTCGACCTCGTCCGGCCCGTCGTGCGACCACCAGCGCACGTGCGCGGCCTCCAGTCCGACCGCGCTCGCCCCGAGCGCTCCGTCGTAGCCGCAGAACGCGCACCGGAACTCGTAGGCGGTGAGTATCAGTTCACGCATCCGCCGGTCGCGCTGCCGCCGGGCCGCGGTGTCGGCCCCTCGCACGATGCCGGCCTCGGCCCGCTCCAGGTCGAGGCCGACCGCCTCGCAGAGGTCGGCGTGCAGGGACGTCGGGAAGTGTGCGTCCAGCAGGACCCTGGCCATCCGCCCCAGCAGCGCCGGCTCCTCACCGAGCGCCGTCCGCAGCTCGGGCACGAGTCTGCCGGTGGCCCCGCTCGACCGGAGAAGCCCGACCCCGCTGCCGGGGCTCCCCGGCCCCTGATCGGTCCGGACCTCCCACACCCCGTCGCTGACCAGGTGGTGGAACGGGTACGCGGGAGTCGTGGCGTGCGACGGCCCGTACTCGGCGAGCAGCCCCTTCAGCTCCGCCTCCACCGCGCTGTACCGCAGTTCGCCGTCCGCGTCCCGCTGGTGGCTGCCGAGGGCGTAGAGCAGCAGCAGCGGCTTGTGGGGCGCACGAACGCCGTTGTTCGTCCAGCGCCTCAGCCGCGCCACCCGATCGAGCCAGTCCATGCCCGCCAGCGTAGTTCGCGGTACGGCGTCGGGATCACCCCCGGCGGCCGAGCCGCCCCGGATCGGCGTCAGTCCTCGATCAGCGCGTCGTACTGGGCCAGGAGTTCGACCCTCGCGTCCTGGTCCGGCGCGAGCTCCAGGGCCGCCGCGAGGTGCCGCCGCGCCCGTCCGTCCCCGATGATCCCGTAGGCCGTCATCAGGGCGCCGTGCGCGTAGAAGTCGAGCCCGTCGGTGGCGGCGAGGCCTTCGGCCAGCCACAGCGCCTCGGCCACGTTTCCGAGACCGGCCTCCGCCTGCACCAGGCAGCGCTGGATGTCCGGGTTGTTCGGAGCCGCCCGGTAGCTCGACCGGAGGTCCCGGAGGGCGCCGTGGGCGTCAGCGGTTTCGGAGGAGGCGGTCGCGAGCAGCCGGTCCGGGTTCGGAGCGGGGGTGGGCGGGACCGACCGCCAGTGGTCGAGGTGTTCGGACCCGGGGGCGACCCGCTCCAGCGCCGACAGCGCGACGTGCCACTGTGCCTCGGCTCCCGCGTGGTAGCTCGCCGCCGCGAGGAGTTCCAGCACCTGCTCGTGACCGCCGTCGAGGTGGTGGGCCCGCTCCAGGACGCTCACGACGTCCGGCCAGTCCACGCCGCTGCGCGGGACCGTGGCCAGCTGGTACAGCACCTTCGCCAGGGCGAGGTACCGGGTCGTGTCGGCGGCCCCGTCGGAGGTCAGCAGGGTGAAGACGTCGGCCTGCTGCCGCAGGAGGTCCACGGTGTCCTCGTGCCACCGCAACCAGGCCCGGACGTCGGCGAGTTGCCGGACGGCCGCGGGCCATCCGGGGTGGGCAGCGAGAACGCGCTCCAGCTCCCGTGACGCCCGGTCCGCACTGCCGATCCGGGCGTAGGCGTAGGCGAGGTCGCACCGCACGCCCGGTTCCTCCGGCTGCAGGAACACCAGGAACTCCAGCAGCGGGACCGCCTCCGTGGGCCGCCCCGCGACCAGGTAGGCCGACGCCAGCGCGTGCAGGTCCCCCGCCTGCGTGCTCTCGAGCTGGGCCAGCCCCTTCAGGGCGGTCAACCACTCCGCGTCCAAGGTGGTGACGAACCGCTCGTAGCACTCGGCGGCCTGGGGATTCGAGTAGGCGCCTCGGTACTGCGGCTCCCAATCGATGGTCGGTTCCCCGCTCACATTCGCCTCCCCGGTCGCCTGTTCCCCTGCGTGGCACCCAGGCCCGTACCGTCTCACCCCGCACTGACAACCGCTCCGCCTGACGCCCGGTCAGCGGCCGCACCCGGCACGGCGCCTCCGTCACCCCCGCCGACCGCACCGCTGCTCCACGGCAGCCGAACCGCACGGCCGGATCACGCCCGTGCGGACGGCGAACGACAGGTGAACGCCGGATGGCCGGGGCCCCTCAGTGCGCGACCTTGTCGCTGATCAGCCGGGCGGCGAGCAGCCCGGAGGCCGCGGTGAGCACGGCCGCCGCCACGATGGTGGCGTTCAGGCCGAGTGCGTCGGCGAGGACTCCGGCGAGCAGGGCGCCGGCCGCGTAGCCGATGTCGCGCCAGAACCGGTAGGTACCGAGCGCGTTGGCCCGTCGGCTCGGGTGGGCGTGGTCGGAGACGGCGGCGATCAGCGCCGGGTAGACCATCGCGGTGCCGAGCCCGAGCAGCACCGCCGAGACGACGCCGGCCGGCAGCGGACGGTCGAGCAGCACCAGGGCCAGGCCGAGGCCGGCGGCCTGGACCAGCATGCCGGTGACGATGAGCGGCTTGCGCCCGATCCGGTCGGCCAGGTGACCGGTGGGGATCTGGCCGAGGCCCCACACCAGCGGGTACAGCCCCTTGATCAGGCCGATCGCGGCGAGGCCGAGCCCGTGGTCGGTGAACAGCAGCGGGAAGACGCCCCAGGTGAGGCCGTCGTTGAGGTTGTTCACCAGGCCGGCCTGGCTGGCGCCGCGCAGCGAGCGGTCCCGCCAGGAGGTGTGCGCGAAGGTCTGCCACAGACCGGGCCCGGTCGCGGGGCCCGGAGCGGCCCCGGGGTGCCGGGCGAGCTCCAGCGCGACGTGCGCCGCCGTGTCGCGGACGGCGAGGGAGAGCGCGAGTCCGGCGACGACGAAGACGACGCCGATCAGCTCGGGCGCCGGCCGCAGCCCGTACGAGGTGGCGAGGTAGCCGGTGAGCAGCGCGGTCACGCCGAGCGAGGCGTAGCCGGCCGCCTCGTTGAGGCCGGTGGCGAGCCCGCGCCGGGCCGGGCCGACCAGGTCGATCTTCATGTTGACGGTCATCGACCAGGTGAGGCCCTGGTTGATGCCGAGCAGCACGTTGGCGGCCACGATCCAGCCCCAGGCGGGCGCCCAGGCCAGGGCGAACGGGACGGGGATGCCGAGTAGCCAGCCCGCGACGAGCAGCTGCTTGCGGCGGAAGCGGGCGGTCAGCGCACCGGCGGCGAGGTTGGTGAGGGCCTTGGTGACGCCGAAGGCGATGACGAAGGAGAAGACGGCGAGGTCGCTGGTGAGGTGGAAGACCTCGGAGCCGATCAGCGGCACGGTGGTGCGCTCCAGCCCGACCAGGCCGCCGACGGTGGCGGTGACCACGACCAGCAGGGTGAACTGGAGCCAGTTCTCCCGCAGGCCGAGCCGCACCGGGCGGGCGGCCTCGCGCACTGCCTCACCCCCGAGCTCGCGGGCGGGTGCGCCGGGGGGCGTGGTGCTCATCGGTCCTCCTGTGATGACGGGTACGGTCTCGCCCGGTTGCAGCGGCCGACGCTTTCGACAATATTCCATGGATTTATGGAAGATTGCCCTGAGCTCGGAGAACACCCGTCGAGGCAGGTCCGGTACGCTATTCCATGGAACCTTGGACAAAGGGCTCCGGAGCATCGGGCAGGAGGACGCGATGGCCATGAGCGAAGCGAAGGCGCAGCTGTACGACGCGTTCGCGGCCAGCGGCAAGGCCCTGGCCAGCGGAAAGCGCCTGGAGCTGCTCGACCTGCTCGCCCAGGGCGAGCGCACCGTGGACGCGCTGGCCAAGGCGGCCGGGCTGAACCTGACCACCGCCTCGGCCCACCTCCAGGCGCTCAAGCAGGCCGGCTTCGTCGCCACCCGGCGCGAGGGCGTCCGCATCCACTACCGACTCTCCGGCCCGGACGTCGGCGAGTTGCTCGCTCTGCTGCGCAGGGTCGCCGAGCGCCACCAGGCCGCGGTGCCGCCCGCACTGGACGCCTATCTGGGCGAGGACGGCGCGCAGGAGGTCGGCAACGAGGAGCTGCGCGCCCGCGCCGAGGCCGGCGAGGTGCTCGTGCTGGACGTGCGCCCGGTGGAGGAGTACCTGGCCGGGCACATCCCCGGCGCGCTCAACATCCCGGTCGACGAGCTGGCCGAGCGGCTGGACGAGCTGCCCGCGGACACCGAGGTGGTCGTCTACTGCCGCGGCGAGTACTGCGTGCTGGCCTACGACGCGGTCCGCCTGCTCGCCGCCCACGGACGCCGGGCGGTCCGGCTCGACGACGGCATGCTGGAGTGGCGCCTGGCCGACCTCCCGGTGGCCACCGGATCCTGAACCACCCCGCTCGGATGGCTCGTTGAGGACGGCCGGGCGTGCTGCCCGACGGAGGCTCAGCCGCCGAGGACGCCCGGCAGGCCGACGGTGACTCCGTCCAGGGTGTGCGAGCAGACGCAGTCCCGCTCGGCGGGCAGGCTCTCCAACGCCTTGAACAGCACCGTGCGCAGCCGGTCGGCGTTCCCCACGAAGACCTCCAGCACCTCCGCGCAGGTGACCCCGTCCCCGCTCCACACCCCCGCGCCGTGGTCCGTCACCAGCGCCAACGACGTGTAGCAGAGCCCGAGTTCACCCGCCAGCACGGCCTCCGGGTGCCCGGCCATACCGACCGCCGACCAGCCGTTGGCGGAGAACCAGCGGGACTCGGCGCGGGCCGGGAAGCGCGGCCCCTCGATCACCACCAGGGTGCCGCCGTCCACCGGCTCCCAGGCCGTGTCGCGGGCCGCCGCCAGGGCCGCCCACCGCGCACGGCCCGAACACCTGCCGCACGCCCAGCGCGTGCAACGCCCAGAGGTTGGCCCGGTAGTCGATCCGGTGCGGCGGCGGACCGTGACCACGCCCGTGCCGGGGCAGGAAGGCGACCCGGCGGCCGGCCACCTCGCCCGGGAACAGCGCGTCGCTCGGAGGCCCGTACGGCGTGTCGACCCGAACCTCGGTCACCTCGTCCAGCAGCGCGTGGAGCCCCGAGCCGCCGATCACGCCCAACTCGGCCCGTATGGCGCCCTGATCGACCGTCATCGTTCGCACCCTCATTCGAGAGACGTGGCCACTGTGGATCAGCGGGGACTGCGGCGGGTCACGAGGAGTACTGCCGATCGGCCGCGGGCCACCGGGGTGGTCCCGGGCCGCCGTGCGGGTGACCTGTCGGACGTGTCGGACCCGGAACGCGCCGTCCGGTGTGCGTCGGTGGGAGTGCGCCGTCCGCGGACGGCGCCGGTCCTGTTCCCCAGTCTGAGAGCCGCCGATGCTTGCCACCGATCGTCTGCGCCACATCGTCCCGACCGCGCTCTGCGCCCTCTCCGTGGCCCTCGCCGCCCCAGCGGCCCACGCCGCGCCACCGGGCCGCGGCAGCGGGTCCGACCCCGGAAGGGCGAGCGGCGGCTCGTACGACTGGGACCGCGTGGCGGCCTGCGAGAGCAACGGTAACTGGCGCGTCAACAGCGGCAACGGCTACTACGGCGGCCTCCAGTTCGACCAGTCCACCTGGCGGGCGAACGGCGGCCTCGCCTACGCCCCGCGCGCCGACCTCGCCACCCGTGAGCAGCAGATCGCCGTCGCCCAGCACCTCGCCGAGCGCCGCGGTCTCTCTCCCTGGCCGGTCTGCGGCGCCCGCTCCGCCCGCAGCAAGGGCCGCGAGGCCGTCCTGCCGCCCCCGGCGGCCGCCCCCGCGGCACCCGAGCCGGCCAGGGCCGCACCCGTGGTCACCGAGCCGGCCCGGCGCAGGCCGGAGGCCGGCACCTGGACCGTCCGCGACAACGACACCCTCTCCGAGGTCGCCGAGCGCCTGCGCGTCCCCGGCGGCTGGCCCGCGCTCTACGACCTCAACCGCGCCACCGTCGGCGAGGACCCGGACCTCATCGTGCCCGGCCTGGTCCTCGACCTCCCCTCCTGACCCCTCCGACCCACCGACCCGCCGACCCACCGACCCGCCGACCCGCCGCCCGCGCCCACCCC
>NZ_JAHSQD010000226.1 GCF_020103755.1 Streptomyces sp. LS1784 | reverse complement strand
ATGACGCCACATCACCCACCCGAGCGACCCACACGACGATCAACAAAAACGTCAAAAGTCGAGGGAGTTTCAGGTAGTCGAAAACGTCGAGGCCGTCGATCCGGTGGGTGCCGTCCGACCGCTCCAGCGTCAAGCCGCCGGCATCGCTGCTGCCGCCGGCCCGGTAGCGCACCGTCTCTCCGGCCGGTCCCCCGCCGGGTGCGAGGTAGCTGAAGCGCCCGGTGTCCGGGCCGGGGGCGGAGCTGTCCAGCCAGACCAGCGGCCGTCCCGGCTCGCGAAGCGCCTCCGCCACTGCCGCGCCCGGCAGTGCGTAGGGCGCGTCGGCCACCCGCATCAGGGGCCGCGGCCGCTCGCCCCAAGGGGCGGGCAGGAATCCCGATCCGGACACCGGGGCAGGAGCGGCGGACGCCACCGCCGGTCCTGGCACCGTCGGACCGGATGCCAGGGCCACGGGCGGCCGGTCCGACGACCGGGCGGGGTGGAGCAGTTGAAAGTTGGCCAGCAGCCGGTACCCGTACTGCGTCAGTACCGACTCCGGGTGGAACTGGACTCCGTACAGCGGGCGGTCCGCTGCCTCCAGGGCCATCACCGTACCGTCCTCGGCCCAGGCGGTAGCCCGCAGCAGCGGCGGCAGTGGTTCAACCGCCGTGAGCGAGTGGTAGCGGACCACCTCGAACTCCTGCGGGATGCCCGCGAAGAGCGCGCTCCGGTGCCGGATCCGCGAGACCTCCCCGTGCATCGGCCGGGGCGCCTGCACGACCGAGCCGCCGTACCCGTGCAGGATCCCCTGGTGCCCGAGGCACACTCCGAGGACGGGTATCGCCGCGTGCCGGACGACGTCGGCGCAGACTCCGAAGTCCGCTGCCCGGCCGGGGTGCCCGGGACCGGGCGAGATGACGATGTTGTCGACCGGCAGCCCGGCCACCGCAGCCCAGTCCAGTTCGTCGTTGCGCACGACCAGCGGCGGCCGACCATTGACCTCGGCGATCTGCTGGAACAGGTTGAATGTGTAGGAGTCGTAGTTGTCGATTAGGAGAGTAAGGCGTCCCGTCGGAACGGACGGAAGCGGTGACCAGGACTCGCTCATGCTGTTGCCGCCATCTGTTGCTCGAAATGATTCCATCGGATTGGCGCCGGCTAATCCCAACCCGTCGAATCCGAAGCGGGCTGGATCTGATTGTCCGGGAAAGTGAAACGGTCCATTCGAAGGCACCTTGTCATTCCTGGTCGGATTTCCGTCCACCAAACGCTGCCGGACCAGGATTGCCCGTTCGGATGAATCCGCGCCAGACCCTGCGGACTGCAGGAAGCTGCACGGCAGCAAATGCCGCGGAGGTTCGGTCAAAAGCGCTCCGGCGGCCTTGTGCAACGCGGTGCGTTCTGTGATCCTGAGGGCCGTTCCCCCGACGCCGCGGCAGCCCTGTGGGCGTCCCCATCTACGCGACGGCACGGCGCGACGGCATCCGCCCGGCGCCGTCCTCCCTCCGGAGAAGATCCGCTGCAGTGGCAGACGAGAACAGCGGCACTGCCGCGCCGAACGCCCTTCCGGTCACGCTGCTCAGCGACACCGTGGTCGTCGGTCCGGCGGCCGGCAGAGACCGGCGGGTGCACCGAGAGCTGGTCGCGCGGGCCGAAGGCTGGCAGCGGCTCCTGCTGCCGGCGCCACCCGAGCGGCGAGGCACACCCATGTCCCCGGTCACGGGCCGGGACGTCGACCCGTCGTTGCTGGGCACCGGCGCCGGGACGGCACTGATCGTCCGACGCTCGGACGGGGCGCCGATCCACACGGTGACCGGCCTTCCGGAGCCGGTCCGTTGGTCCGGCATCAGGTCGCTTGCAGACGTACTGGCGGAGCGACCCGGTCCGTTCGCCGCCGACCCGGCGCAACTGACCCGGCTGTTCTCCCCGTGGACCGGGCTCCTCGCCCGGCGCGTCGACGGTCCTGGTGCCGACGCGCCGGGCGGCCGTTTCGGGCCAAGCAGCGGCAGGCCCGCCGATTTCGGCCGAACCGACCGCCGCCTCGGCGACCCATCCGCCCACGGGTCCGCCGCCGTGGATCCGGTCACGTTGACAGTGCTGGTCTGTGTTGGCTCCGTCGTCCCGGCCGTCACCGGCTGGGGCGGCACTCCCGCCGAGGCTCTGCTCGCCGCTGTGCTCGGCGGACTGCGCGGGCTGTCGGCCGCCGGTCACCCGGCCGGAGCACCGAGCCCGCGCGGCGCGGTCGGCGCGGCCGGGCCTTCCGAGCTGTGCTGGCTGCTCGACGGCGCCCTCGCGCTGCTGGCCCGTCAGGCGGTGCCGCTCGGCGGCCTGGCGAAGCAGCGGGCACTACGGTCCTTCCGGTCCCGGCCGGGCCGGGAGGCAACCCTGCCAGGCCTGGCCGGTCTGCACGTCGTCCCGGGGCTGGCGGACGGCTGGGCGATCGCCAGGGTGGTGCACCCCGACACCCGGCGGCTGCTGGCGGCGGAGTGGGGCGCGAGCCCACAGGAAGCGCTCGGGTACGCGGCCGCGCGGGCCCAGTGGGCGCTGGCCCAGCCGGAGCCGTCCGGGGTGCTGTGCCGACAGCCCCCGTCCGCCACCAGGCTCCTGACCAGGTACGGCGGTGCGGACCTGCCGCGGCTGGCCGGGGCCGTCCTGGACTTTCTGCGCCCGCACCGGCTCCGCCTGCTGGGGATCCGGCTGACCTCGGACAGCCTGCTGGGCCCGCAGGCGGTGGCCTGGGGCCCGGTGTGGCTGGGCTGACCCTGCCCGGGCCGGGTCGGGGCCGAGCGGCCCCGGCGGGGCTCCGCTGCCGGTCGGCCGAGCCGGGGAGCCCCACCCGGAGCGCGGATGCCGCAGCGCCCACGTCGTGGCGCCGGCACGAGGCCCCGCGCCCGGCATCAGACTCCGACCCGCTGCTGCCCGGCATCGCCCCGCCCCAGCCAGCCGACGTCCGCGGCCCGCACCCCAGCCTGGAAGCGGCTGGAGGCGTCCAGCCGCTCCATCACCTCCGCGATGTGGCGTCGGCAGGTCCTGAGCGAGACGCCAAGCCGACGGGCGATGGTCTCGTCCCGGGCGCCGTCCGCGAGCATCCGCACGATCGCCCGTTTGATTTCCTCGTCCAGGACGTCGGTGGTCCGGGCCGGCCGGGCGTCCTCCGGGCAGGCAGTGGCGGCGGCCCAGAGCTGCTCCAGACCGCGGTAGAGAAGGTCGACCACCGAGGGCTCCCGTATGACCACCGCTCCCGGGTCCCCGAACCGGTTCGGGATGAAGGCGGTCTCTCGATCGAAAATCACCGTGCGGTCGTGGATCTCCTCGCAGGTCCGCACCTCGCAGCCCTCGGCGGTTAGCGTCCCGATCAGCTCGCGCATCGGACGGTTGGTGCGGACCGGGTGCTGGTAGAGGGTGCGCATCCGCACTCCGCGGCGCAGCAGTTCGAGGTCCTGCGGCAGCGAGCTCTCCACCGCCTGCTCGGAGAACACTCCGGGGTGGGCGCTGAACACCTCGACCGCACAGGCCCTGGCCGCCTGGGCGAGCACGGCGCGGACCCGATCCACGTCCGTGACGACATCGAAGGACTCCCGCACATTGCGGGCCTTGCGCCCCTCGAAGTAGACCGAACTGAGCGGGAGCAGTCGCGACTTCCGCTGCTCCAGGCGCTGGTGGCGCTCCTTGATCTCCGCCTCGATCGGGTGGGCGAACTCCGCCATCGCGGTCTGCGGACTGCTGGGCAGCAGGACCCCGGGACGGCCCGGCGCCGGGTGCAGCAGCCGCAGCTCCAGCAGTCCGCGGACCAGTTCCGCGGTTGTGTCCGGTGTCCTCACCAGGTGTCCGGCCAGGGTCGCAAGGTCGGGCGGGCAGTATTCCCCGTTCTGTACGATCCAGCCATACGCGCGTGCCAGCTCCGACATCGCCAAATCCCTCCTACGGGGCCGTCCGAGGATAGTCGGGCGGCGGCCCCGTGTCCGCCCGATGACCGGCGCGGATCCGGAGCGCCGCACGCCACCGGGCCCCGGCCGGGTCAGCCGCCGAGAAGGGTGCGGACCCGGTCCGCACCCGTCGCCAGCAGCAGGGTGGGCAGCCGCGGCCCGGTGCCCCCGCCGACCAGCAGCCGGTAGACCAGCGCGAAGAACGCCCGCTGGACGACCTTCAGCTCGGGCGTCGCCTTGGCGTCGGCCGGCAGGCCGGCCCGCAGCTTGGGCACCGCGTAGACCCAGTGCGAGAGCGCTTCCAGCGACCAGTGCTCGTCCAGCCCGTCTAGCAGTAGCTTCAGCGACTCCCGCTCGGCCGCGTCGAGCCCGGCCAGCAGGTCCCGATCGGGCTCCGTCCGCAGCCGGGTGCGCTGTTCCTCGGGCACGTGGTGCTCGATCCAGTACTGGGCACGGTCCAGCCTGGGCCTCAGCTCGTCCAGGGAGGCCACCGGGCACTCCGGGTCCGCTTCGCCGAGGATCCGCAGGGTCTGCGCCGGGTCGCCGGCGGTGATGTCGGCGACGGAGGCAAGCATCCGGTACGGCAGCGGGCGCCCGGTGCGGGGCAGTTCGCGCCCGGCGGTGCGTACGGCCCGGTCGTGCGCGAATCGGTCGGCCACGCCCGCCGTGCCGTCCTGCACCTTGCGCTCCAGCGCGTCCCACTCGTCGTAGAGGCGCTGGATCTCCTGGTCGAAGGCGACGGTGAAGGACTGCTGCGGCTTGCGCCGCGCGTACAGCCAGCGCAGCAGCGGCTCCTCCATGATCCTCAGCGCGTCGGCGGCGGTCGGCACCCCGCCCTTCGAGCTCGACATCTTCGCCATGCCGCTGATGCCGACGAAGGCGTACATCGGGCCGATCGGCTGCCGACCGCCGAAGATCTCCTGGACCAGACTGCCACCGACGACGAAGGAAGAGCCCGGGGACTGGTGGTCCACGCCCGAGGGCTCGAAGACCACGCCCTCGTACGCCCAGCGCATCGGCCAGTCGACCTTCCAGACCAGCTTGCCCCGGTCGTGCTCTGCGAGCCGGACCGTCTCGCGGTGCCCGCAGGCACAGCCGTAGTCGAGCGTGGTGGTCGCGTCGTCATAGCCGGTGACGGTGGTGAGGTCGCGCTCGCAGACCGAGCAGTAGGGCTTGTACGGGAAGTAGCCGGCAGCGGTCGTGCCGTCCTCCTCCGCCGCGGCGCCGGAGCCCGCCGCAGCTTCCTGCTCACCCTCGCCGCAGACGGGCCCGGCGGCGCCGGGCCGCCGTTCCCCGGCCGCGGACGCCGACCGGTCCTTGGTGCGGAACCCGTCGAGGACGGCGTAGATGCGCCCGCGCTCACGCATGGCGAGCAGGATCTGCTTGCGGTACGCGCCGGAGCGGTACTGCTCGGTCTGGCTGACGGCGCGGTACTCGACACCGAGCCGGTCGAGCGCCTCGACCATCGGTGCCTTGAAGTGCTCGGCCCAGTTCGGGTAGCTGCTGCCGGGAGGCGCGGGCACGGAGGTCAGCGGCTTGCCGATGTGCTCTGCCCAGGCGGGGTCGATCCCGGCCGGCACCTTTCGGAACCGGTCGTAGTCGTCCCACGAGAGGAGGTGCTCGCAGGCGACTCCGCGCCGACGGATCTCGTCGGCCACCAGGTGCGGGGTCATCACCTCGCGCAGGTTCCCAAGGTGAACGGGGCCGGAGGGGCTCAGGCCGGAGGCTACCACCACCGCCCTGCCAGGTGCGCGACGCTCCGACTCGGCGATGACCTCGTCCGCGAATCGGGAGACCCAGTCGGCCTCGGAGTTGCCAAGTGCCACGTCGGTACGTCCTTTCCTCGGGCGATGCCCGCTTGGGTGTGGCCCGCTGGGATGCGGGCTTCGATGCTGTCAGGTGGCGGCGGTCAGCCGAACCGGTTTTCCTGCCTATCAGGGAGTCGGCCCGGAACCCTCCCGGTGCCGGCGAGGTGGCATCACGGGCCCTCGGGGGCCTTCAGCAGCCGACGGACCGGGAGCCTCTCGGTCGGCAGCTCGATCGTCGTGCCAAGACCCGCCTCCAGGAAGGTGTGGAAGTCGGCCTTCGGGATCTCCTGGGCGCCGATCGCCGCCAGGTGCGGACTGAGTATCTGAACGTCCAGCAGTTGCCCGCCGGCCGTGGTGAGCCGGTCCAGGGCGTCGAGCAGCGCGACCTTCACCACGTTGTCCTGGGTGCGGAAGCCGGATTCGACGGAGAGCACGGTGCCGGTGAGTACGCCGAACATCCCGCCGATCAACTCGCCCTCCTCATCCCAGACCTCGACGGTGTGCAGGACGCCGGCACCGGCGAGCCGCAGGAACGCGTCGGCCAGGTCCCGGGAGAGCCAGGTCTCCTTGCCGCGGCCGGGGCCGCAGCGCTCGACCACCGTGGCCGGTACCGTGTCGAGGGTGGTGGTCCAGTCGGTGCGTAGCAGTTTGCGGCGGTACGTGCTGCCGAGCCGCGCGGTCGCGGGCGTGAGCACCGCGCGCCGGCCGGGCGCCCACCGCTGGAGGGCGAACCGGGGTTCGGTGGGCGACAGCACCGGTATCCGCCCTTCGTCGAGAGCGGCGCCCCACTGCTCCTCGCTCCAGTCCGCCCAGTGCTCGTTGCTCGGCGGGAACGGGAAGACACCACCGCGATAGGCCTTCAGCATCGTCTCCAGGGAGAGATCCCCGCCCAGTGCGATCGGCATGTCGCCGTGGGAGTCCTGCCAATGCGGGAAATTCCACGTCTGTGCCATGGCTCGCCCTTTGATTCGCAGCGAAGCGGTGTCACCGATCGTCGGCGAAACGCTTGTTCGGTTCGGCGTGAATCGACTGCGCATTCCAGTCATTTAGTTGATGGGCCGTCAGTTCACGGGAGCTGGCTGACCATACCACCGCCAGATTGGCGACGTCGTTGATGGTCTCCTCGTTCATCGGAACCTCCTTTCCTTCCAGGCTGTTGTCGGGATACTCCGCCCCACGTCGCGGGGCGGACACCCAGAACCGCGCAAAGGCATGGAACTGGACGCGATGCCACCGCACCACGCAGGCGGCTCGCACCGGTCAAACCGCTCGCGGTCAGGCCGTGCCGACCACCGACGCTGCCGCCCGCATGACCGGGGTGGGGGGATCTTCGGCAGCCACCCTCGCAGGATGCCGAGCGCGAGCCCGACCAGGAGCTGACCCACCGCACCGACCAGCAACAGCCACCAGCACCCGCAAACCCGCCACCGCGATCACCCCGCCCGACAGCCCGAACGTCATCGCACAACACAGGACCACCAGGGACATCCCGAGCACCCGCAGCGCGAACACCGGCTTGAACGACTCGCACACCCCGCCGAACGCGATGAACGCCGCGCCGCCGAGGCCCAGCGTCCTGACCGGCAGGTCCCGCAGTACTGCGAACCCACGCCCGATGGACGCGAAGTAGCCGACCGACTCGCCCTCGTTCTTCCCGCCCTCCGCCGTGTTCGCGTCCTCGGTCCAACGGATCCGCAGAGCGAGCAACGAGGCGAGCGATGCAAGATGAGACAGGGCGTCGCCGATCAGAGCCACCGGCGCGGCCATCGCTTTGGACAGCACGCCGGCCAGCGCTGGCCCCGCCATCTCGGCAGCGGACCATCCTGACGCCAATCACCCGTTGATCTGGACCAATTGCTCGGGCCCGGCAATCGTCGGCAACAGCGCGGTCTCGTAGACCTCCGACAACGCCCCGTGAGCCGCCGCGATCAGCAGCAGTTCCCAGAACTCGAGCGTGTGCGTCACGTACAGCACCGGCGCCAGGCCGACCACCGCACTTGCCCTTGAGCCTGACTGCATGACACCCCCCTCAGCCATGCAAAACGTAACATGTGCAATGTTACGTTTCAATGACCGCATCAACTCGCACTGCTGATGACCAGTCACTTACATATCCGTCAGCCGCATTTGCTCTAGCCTCCACCTTTCAGTTGGGTCCGGCTGAGCTGGGCTGGTGGCCTTGGCAGTGGTCCGAGGGTCAAGGTGCGGGTGCTGGGTATGCCGAGTGCCCGACGCGCGGCCGGTGTCTCCAGGGTCCTCGGGTCGCGGGTGGGCAAGGTGGTCGTGCCGGTTCAGGCGACGAGCCGGGGCAGGGCCAGCAGGCGGGTGAAGGCGGTCGCGAGATCGTGGCGCCAGGGCCAGGTGGCGGCCATCTGCAGGTACAGTCGGCGGGCGCCGCGGGTTATGCGCGCGGCGGCGTGCAGCAGCCGGTAGCGGAGTTCCTTCGGCTCAGCGGTCGCCAACTCTCCGTCCAGCAGGAGGGCTTGGGTCCAGGCGAGCAGGTCGAGCCAGGCGGCGTTGATGGCGAAGTAGCGCGAAGGGAAGCGGCCGAATCCGGTGGTCTTGCCGCAGCGGATGCGGTCCTCGACGCGGGCGTGGGCGCGGTGTCGGACCTCCAGCAGTTGCAGGGCCCGCCACCACTCGCGCCCGGCCGCGAGTTCCCCGTCGAACCAGGCCTCGCCGTCAGGCCGACGCACCGTCAGGCCCGGTGCAGCCGCGAACGCGGACCAGCCCGGGGCCGGATCCCCCTCCAGGACGCCCGCGTCGTGGGCCCACCCCTGCCCCGCCGCCACCGGGCGCCTTGCCGCGGCAGGTACCACCAGCACCGGACACCGGCCCGGCACCAGCTCCGGCCACGCCCTGCCCACCAGTCCCGTACCGGCCATGATCTCCACGCAACACCCCCTGCCCCACCACGCATCCCGGCACACCCAACCCCCAGTACCGGACCCCCATCATCCCCCGCCCCCGGCCCCGATGCGGGCGGCGCCACCTCCCTCACCGGCTCCGAACAACGGGTCCCCGCGCTGGCCGTGATGGACTGCACCGATCTCTCAATCGCCGGGCAACTGCGCATCACCGCAAGTAGGGTGGAGCAGCGTCTGACGCGCGTGTGTCGGAACTCGACGTCAAGCGCCGAAGAGATCTTCCCGTGGGCCGCCCTCGAACAGGTCCCACTCCCGCCTCGAGTCGAACTTGGCAGCGACCGGCCACCGGTCCGGGTCCGGGCCCCGCATCAGCCAGAAAAAGTAGTCGGAGTTCCAGTTGTTGCCCCACTGCAGAAGCCCGCCCTCGGCCGGGAACAGCGGATACGGGCACTCGTCGAAGTCCCCGTCCCGGTAGGCTTGGGCCAGCACGGCACAGTATCCGTAGGGTTCCGTCGTGAAGTACAGGAACCCCTCGAAGCCGAGCGGCTGCCCGGTCTCGGGACTGGGCGCTGCCGATGGTGTGTAGACGTTCAGCTCGTCGCTGATGCTGACCATCCCGTACCGGTCGGCGAACGCCCGAAAGTCCGCGGGCAGCTGGAAACCAAGTGCCTGGGGCCCCAGCTCCCACGGGACCGGAACCACTCCGTCCGCAGGTGGCGGCCCGATCACCGCGGCAAGCCGGTCCAACATCTCCTCGATGTCCACGTCCACTCCCATCAGCCACCCGTTCCCGCCGGAGGCTATCCGTCTCCGACGGCACCGAAGACCGTGGGGCCAGGCCTCGCGGTGTCCCGGCATCGCCCACATCCGCTGAACACCTGATCCCCATCCCAGGGCCAGCAGCGGCCGCCGGGGCGGCGGGTCCGCTGGCGGCTGCCGTACACCTAGTGTCCTGCGCAGCTTCGTGTAGGCGTCCGGGAACTCATCGCCCATCACCTCGGGCCGGAAGAGAAGTTCGACGTCACCGATCTCGGCGACGTGCGGCTCAGTGTTGATCGTGAACGTGCGGCGCATGGCAGGCTCCATCGGCTCCGCATCACGCCCGGCCCACAATCAGACGGCTCGTGCGCGAGCAAGGGTAGCCGGAGTGCGGCCGGCGGGGCGGCGCGCAGCCCCGACATCAGCCAGCGCCCCGATGCTCCTCGGCTCCGCCGGGGCGAGACCGGGCGCATGTACATGACGTTCATTCACTACCACTGCGCTTCCGCGCGCTCGGTCACGCGCCCTGCCAGGAGGTGACCTCGCCGTTGACCATTGGGAACCGCCCAGTCCGGTTGATGGCGAGCAGCTTTGGCGCGTCCCGGTGTCGGGCGCGGCCTCGAACCGCCGCCATCTCCCGCGCCGGGGTGCACAGCGCTTCCAGCTGGACACAACCGGGAGGAATCATCTTGACCATCCGACTGCGGCTGTCGTTCCGAGCCGTTGCCCTGGCCGTGGCCCTCGTCGCCGCCGTGGCCGCTGTCCCGCTCACGGCCACCGCCGCGCGGGCGGCGACCCCGATCTGCATCAGCGGCGCGATCCAGTACGACTACCAGTCCGCCGAGGACGGAACGGCCAAGCCCACTCGCACCAAGCCGCTGCGCTACGCCGTCGTCGAGTTGTGGGGCGCAGAGAAGAGCACCGACTCGCCGCACGCACTGAACGTCGTGGGGCACACCGCCGCCGACGGCAGCTACAACCTCTGCTACACGCCCACCACGACCACCTCGCTGAGCACCGTGTGGGTGAAGGCATGGGCCTCCGTCAGCAATCTGTGGTGGGTCGCCGACAACAGCAACCAGATCTACACCATGCAGTTGCCGGCCCTTTCCAACGTCACCGGCAACAGGAACATCGGCACAGCCAAGCCCCCGGCCTCCACGTCCAGGGCCTGGCACATCCTCGACACCATCTACCTCCTGTGGTCGAACCGCAACAACCCCAATAGCCTCTGCTGGTCCACCAACGAGACGAACAGCCAAGCCTGCACCCCGCTCACGGTCTACTGGGTGGACGCCTCCGGCTCTGCGGCGTACGACCCCGGCTCCAACAGCGCCTTTCTCTACGGCGCCGACGCCGACTCCGAGCACGTCATCCTGCACGAGGCCAGCCACTTCCTCATGCACCGCATGTACAACGGATTGATGCCGTCCGGCGTCAACTGCCAACCCCACTACGTCTGGTACGCGAGCTCGGACGGGTGCGCCTGGTCGGAGGGCTTCGCCACCGCCTCCGCCGCCTACGTACTCGGCGACTCCCGCACCGTCTGGGGCGACGGGAACAGCACCAACTTCACCTACGGCGACGGATGGGGCGTCGGCGACGTGGTGGAGGGCAATGTCGCCGGCTCCCTCCTCGACCTCTGGCGCACCGTCGACACCAACTGGAACGCGAGCATCACCGCGATCACCGCGCAGAAGCCCATGACCTTCTCCGCCTACTTCAACACCACCCGCCCGGCGGCGAATCCGCCCCTGTCCACCGACAGCACGGCGCTCGGGAAGCTGAACCCGCACACCATCGACTACGGGCCCACCATCGTCGGCGACGGCAAGTACCACAGCCTCACCGACGGCAGCGGCCTGGCGCTGGAGGTGAACGGCTCGTGCACCGCCCCCAGCGGCTCCAGCACCAGCCTCGGCACCCTCGACGCCACCCGCAGCTGGCAGCGCTGGAGGATCGACGCGAACGCAGACGGCACCGTGCGGATCACCGACGGCTGCCCCCAGCCGCTCGCCCTCACCCTCCCCTCCCCCGTGAACGTGGGCAGCACGGTCATCGTCAAGGCATACGACCCCGCCAACAGCGACCAGAAGTGGAAGGTCACCAAGAGCAACGGAACGCTGAGGATCACCCACCCGATGGGTAGCCTGGCTCTCGACCGGACGAGCCCCGCCGTGGGCTCCGCCGTGGTCCTCAACCAGTACAGCAGCTCGAACTCCCAGTTCTGGGCACCCCTCAGCTGAGCAACTCCGCCGTCCCCGCCGGCCTCGTACCTGGGCCGGCGGGGACGGCGCCGTACGTCAGTGCAGCACTCAAGGGTCAGCGACCTTCGCGCAGCGCCCGGCCGAGGAAGTTGTTCGGGCGCGTGCCAGGGTGGTGGACGAGGCGGGCGTAGACGACCTGGGCGGCGACCTCGAACCGCAGCGCGCGCCGGTTGCGCGGCCGGATGATGTGCGGGCGGGTGCCGTCGAGGACGAACCGGGTCGCCTGGTGGGCGGAGACGATGGCGCCCTGGAGCCCGGACGAGGTCGACTCGATCCGGCTGCTCCGGCGTTGGGAGTGGGGCCGGGCAAGCCGCACCGATCGACGCAGGCCGGGGACGGCCGGGCAAGCCCGTGGCCCCCGGCGACACCTCTTCCCACGCGGTCAGCCGGGCGCAAGAGGTCGCCCGGCGCAGGGGCGGGCAGCGGGGCCCTGGCAGGATCGGGCGGGCGGTGCGCGCTGCACCCCCATTGCTCGTGGCGCGCACCGCCTTCGGTGTCGGTCGCTTCGGTCGCTGCCGTCCCATGGGGCTGGTCAGCGGTTGGGGTGCTCGTTCGCGTGGTGCAGGCGGATGTACCAGTACGGGTCGTCGAGCCTGCCGGCGGCAGCGCGGCGGCGGTCGCGGTTGGTGGGCAGGGGAAGAATGATCGGCGGGCGGCCGTTGGCGTGGCGTTTGTCGT
>NZ_JAHSQD010000225.1 GCF_020103755.1 Streptomyces sp. LS1784 | reverse complement strand
CCCCGGCGCTGCCACTCGGGCGCCACCGCGACCGGCGCGAGCGCCAGCCCCTTGCCGCCGCCGACCCGCAGCCGGGTCAGCAGTGCGTGCCCGATCACCAGCCCCGCCTCGTCGATCGCGACCACGGACAGGCCGGGCAGCCAGGCCGGGTCGCGGCGCAGCGCGTCCACCAGGTCCGCCTCGTCCGGACCGGGGAACGCGGCCATGTGGACGCGTCTGGTCGCCGGGGCGTCCTGCGGACATTCGACTCTCGTTGTGACCTTCATGAGTCAACCCTCCCTGTGTCGCACACCGTTGTGGACCGGCCCCGGACGGCAGGTGGGCCGTCCGGGGCCGTTGCAGGTTAGCGGATGACGCAGCGTCAGGACTTGGGCTGAGCCTCGCCCTTGGCGTCCTCGCGGACCTTGGGCTGGGCGTCCACGCCGGCCTCGCGGCGCTGCGCCGGGGTGATCGGGGTCGGGGCGCCGGTCAGCGGGTCGCCGCCGGTGGACGTCTTCGGGAAGGCGATGACGTCCCGGATGGTGTCGTACCCGCCCAGCAGGGTGACGATCCGGTCCAGCCCGAAGGCGACACCGCCGTGCGGCGGCGGGCCGTAGTTGAAGGCGTCCAGCAGGAAGCCGAACTGCGAGGCCGCCTCCTCCTCGGAGAGGCCGATCGCGTCGAACGCCCGCTTCTGCACGTCGCGCTGGTGGATACGGATCGAACCGCCGCCCAGCTCCGAGCCGTTGAGGACCAGGTCGTAGGCGTTGGACAGCGCCGAGCCCGGGTCGGTGTCGAAGGTGGCCAGCGACTCCGCGGTCGGGGCGGTGAACGGGTGGTGCACCGCGTGCCAGCCCTGGAACTGGCCCTTGTCGTCCTCGATCGGCTCGAACATCGGGAAGTCGACGACCCAGAGGAAGGCCCACTTGGACTCGTCGATCAGCTCGCAGCGGCGGCCGATCTCCAGACGGGCGGCGCCGAGCAGCTCCTGCGAGGCGCGCTCCTTGCCGGCCGCGAAGAAGATCGCGTCGCCGTTCTTGGCGCCCGCGGCGGCGGCGAGGCCGGCCAGGTGCTCCTCGGAGAGGTTCTTGGCGACCGGGCCGCGCAGCTCGCCGGTCTCGGCGTCGATGAGGACGTACGCCAGGCCCTTGGCGCCGCGCGCCTTGGCCCAGTCCTGCCAGGCGTCCAGCTGCTTGCGCGGCTGCGAAGCGCCGCCGGGCATGACCACGGCGCCGACGTACGGGGCCTGGAAGACGCGGAAGTCGGTGCCCTTGAAGTACTCGGTCAGGTCGGTGAGTTCCTGGCCGAAGCGGACGTCCGGCTTGTCCGAGCCGTAGCGGCCCATGGCGTCCGCGTAGGTCATCCGCGGCAGCGGGTCGGGGATCTCGTAGCCGTGCACCTCGCGCCAGATGGCACCGACGATCTTCTCGCCGAGGGCCAGGATGTCCTCCTGGTCGACGAACGAGGCCTCGATGTCCAGCTGGGTGAACTCCGGCTGCCGGTCGGCGCGGAAGTCCTCGTCGCGGAAGCAGCGGGCGATCTGGTAGTAGCGCTCCATGCCGGCCACCATCAGCAGCTGCTTGAACAGCTGGGGCGACTGCGGCAGGGCGTACCAGTGGCCGGGCTGGAGGCGGACCGGGACCAGGAAGTCGCGGGCGCCCTCGGGGGTGGAGCGGGTGAGGTACGGCGTCTCGATGTCGAGGAAGTCGTTCTCCTCCATCACCCGGCGGATGATGTTGTTGACCTTGGAGCGCAGCCGCAGGCCCTTGGCCGGGCCCTCGCGGCGCAGGTCCAGGTAGCGGTAGCGCAGCCGGACCTCCTCGTTGACCGTGCCCGGCTCGTACTCGGCGACCGGGAAGGGCAGCGGGGCGGCCTCGGAGAGCACCTCGATCCCGCTGACGACGACCTCGACCGCACCGGTCGGGATGTCCGGGTTCTCGTTGCCCTCGGGGCGGACCCGGACGTCGCCGACGACCTTGACGCAGTACTCGGCGCGCAGGCCGTGCACCGAGTCGAGGTCGCGGACCACGATCTGCACGGTGCCGGAGGCGTCGCGCAGGTCGATGAAGGCGACGCCGCCGTGGTCGCGGCGGCGGGCGACCCAGCCGGCCAGGGTGACGGTGGTGCCTGCGTGCTCCGGGCGGAGCGTGCCCGCGTCGTGCGTGCGGATCACAGCTGCTTCTCCTTCAGGGTGGTGACGAGTGCGTCGAGGGCGACTGGGGTCTGCTCGCCGGTGCTCAGTTCCTTGAGCTGGACGACGCCCTCGGCGAGGTCCCGGTCCCCGGCGATCAGGGCGAAGCGGGCGCCGGACCGGTCGGCGGACTTCATGGCGTTCTTGATGCTCTTGACGCCGAAGGCGAGGTCGGTGGCCACGCCGGCCCGGCGCAGCTCGATCACCTTGGCGAACAGGATGTTCTTGGCCTCCTCGCCGAGCGCGACGGCGTAGACGGAGGTGGCGGCCGGAAGGTCGAGGGTGACCCCCTCGGCCTCCATCGCGAGGTAGGTGCGGTCCACGCCGAGCGCCCAGCCGACGGACGGCAGCGCCGGGCCGCCGATCATCTCGGACAGGCCGTCGTAGCGGCCGCCGCCGCCGATCGCGGACTGGGCGCCGAGGCCGTTGTGCACGAACTCGAAGGTGGTGCGGGTGTAGTAGTCCAGGCCGCGCACCAGCTTGGGGTCGTCCACGAAGTCCACGCCCGCCGCGGTGAGCAGCTCGCGGACCTTCTCGTCGTACGCCTTGCAGTCCTCGCACAGGTAGTCGCGCAGCATCGGGGCGTCGACCAGCTGGGCCTGCACCGACTCGCGCTTGTCGTCGAGGACGCGCAGCGGGTTGATCTCGGCGCGGCGACGGGTGTCCTCGTCCAGGTCCAGGCCGGCCAGGAACTCGATCAGGGCGGCGCGGTAGACCGGGCGGCACTGCTTGTCGCCGAGGCTGTTGAGCAGCAGCGAGTAGTTCCGCACGCCGAGCGAGCGGAACGCGTCGTCGGCCAGGATGATCAGCTCGGCGTCCAGCGCCGGGTCCTCGGCCCCGATCGCCTCGGCACCGACCTGGGAGAACTGGCGGTAGCGGCCCTTCTGGGCACGCTCGTAGCGGTAGTACGAGGCGGAGTACCAGAGCTTGACCGGCAGGTTGCCCTGCTTGTGCAGGTTGGCCTGGAGGGCGGCGCGCAGCACCGGCGCGGTGCCCTCGGGGCGCAGCGCGAGCTCGTCGCCGCCCTTGGTGGTGAGGGTGTACATCTCCTTGGTGACGATGTCGGTGGACTCGCCGACGCCGCGGGAGAACAGCTTCACGTCCTCGAAGACCGGGGTCTCGATGTATCCGTAACCGGCCCGGCGGGACGGCTCGGAGAGCCGGTCGCGGATCGCCAGGAAGGTCGCGGAGCCGGGGGGCAGCAGGTCGTAGGTGCCCTTGGGGGCGGTGAAGGTGCTCAACTTCTCTTCCGTCACATTCCTCGTCGCGGGAAAGCCGGGGCGCCCGCCGCCCCTGCTGCCTGTCGGAGGTAGGGGTTGGTGGCGCGCTCGCGGCCGATGGTGGTCTGACCGCCGTGGCCGGAGAGGACCACGGTGGAGTCGTCGAGGGGCAGGCACACCCGGGCCAGCGAGTTCATGATCGCCTCGCTGTCCCCGCCCGGGAGGTCGGTACGCCCTATGGAGCCGGCGAACAGCAGGTCGCCCGAGAAGAGCACCGGGGGGAGGTCCTCGGCACCGGGCGTCCGGAAGGTCACCGACCCCCCGGTATGGCCCGGGGCGTGGTCCACGGTGAGCTTCAGGCCGGCCAGCTCCAGCACGCTGCCGTCGGTGAGCTCGCGCACGTCGTCGGGCTCGCCGACGGTGAGCTCGCCCATCAGCTGGGTGCCCAGGGAGCGGCCGAGCGCCTTCTCCGGGTCGGACATCATGTACCGGTCCTCGGGGTGGATCCAGGCCGGGACGCCGCGGGCGCCGCAGACCGGGACCACCGAGGCCACGTGGTCGATGTGGCCGTGGGTGAGCAGCACGGCGACGGGCTTCAGCCGGTGCTCGCGGACCATTTCCTCGACGCCGCGGGCCGCCTGGTGGCCCGGATCGACGATGACGCACTCCTCGCCCGCCGCCGGAGCGACCAGGTAGCAGTTGGTGCCCCAGGCTCCAGCGGGGAATCCGGCGATGAACACGCGCGTCCTTCGGGTGTGCGGCGGTCGGCTGCGGCGGCTGCCAGTGGTGATGCTGCCAGTGGTGATGTAGGTGCAGCCTACCGGCGCCGCGGGTCCGGTTGCGAACCAGACAGGGGTGACGGGGCGCCGCGGCCCGGCAGGTTCACCGTGTTCTTACAGGCCCGGTCCCTACACTTGGCCGCCGAGGGATGCGATGATCCGCTCCGGAATCCATCCACTTTTCCCGCACATCCGTAGGAGACACGGCCGGTGGTCAGCAGCGAACAGCGGCGGCGGCAGCTCGCCCGAGAGAAGTACGAGCGCCAGTTGGAGCGCCGGGTCGCGGCCCAGGCCGCGCGCAGGCGGCGCAACACGATCCTGGGCGCCTCGCTCGCCGTCGTGCTGCTGGCCGGCGGTGGCACCCTGATCGCCACCGGCGCGTTCAGCTCGGACGACAAGGGCGACAAGAAGGCCTCGGCCGCGAAGAGCGCCGTGCCGACCGACGCCGGGGAGCCGACCACCCCGACCCGCAAGCCGGTCGAGGGCTGCGCCGCCCCGGCGCCGGGCGCGCCCAACGGCAAGCAGTGGCAGGCCGAGCCGCCCATGACGATCGACCCGAGCGGTTCGTACGCCATGACGCTGGACAGCACCTGCGGCAAGGTGACGATCGCCCTGGACGCGGCCAAGGCCCCGCACACCGTGAACTCCTTCGCGTTCCTGGCCGGCGAGCAGTACTTCGACCACACCAAGTGCCACCGCCTCACCACCGACGGCATCTACGTGCTCCAGTGCGGCGACCCGACGGCCAGCGCGACCGTCCCGGGCGGCTCCGGCGGCCCCGGCTACAAGTTCGCGGACGAGAACCTGAGCGGCGCGACCTACCCGGCCGGCACCGTGGCGATGGCCAACTCCGGCCCGGGCACCAACGGCAGCCAGTTCTTCCTGGTCTACAAGGACACCAAGCTGCCGCCGAACTACACCCCCTTCGGCAAGGTCACCGGTGGCCTGGACGTGGTGCAGAAGATCGCCGCCGCGGGCACCCTGGAGGGCTCGTCGGACGGCCACCCGATGGCCGACGTCACCTTCAACTCCGTTACGGTGGCGAAGGGTTGACCGACTCCGGGGCCGTCTGTGAGTGGCCTGCGCGCCGCTCCCGAACGGCCCCGGACCGAAATCGCCCGGCCCGGATGCGGACAGCACCGGTCCTGGTCGCCTATGTTGGCGTTGTATAGGGTGCCCGGACCCGCCTAGCCGTCACCCTCGGCAGCAAGGCACGGCGGACGGGGACGGCGGACTCTTTCGGTCCGTCGCACATCAACTGTGGACGACGGACGCGCGCCGCCCCGGCGCGGGCGCGACGTCATGTGGAGGACGCGCTATGAGCAGCGACCCGTGGGGCCGTGTGGACGAGCAGGGCACGGTCTACGTCAGGACGGCCGACGGTGAACGCGTCGTCGGTTCCTGGCAGGCCGGCTCGCCCGAGGAGGCCCTCGCCTACTTCGAGCGCAAGTACCAGGGCATCGAGGTGGAGATCGGCCTGCTGGAGAAGCGGGTGCGCACCACCGACCTGGCCGCCAAGGACGCCCAGACCGCGCTGGAGCACCTGCGCGCCCAGGTGGTCGAGGGGCACGCGGTCGGCGACCTGGAGTCCCTGGCGAAGCGGCTGGACACGCTCGCCGGCGAGATCGAGAGCCGGCGCGAGGAGCGCAAGGCCGCCCGCGCCAAGGCCCAGGACGAGGCCCGTGGGGCCAAGGAGGCCCTGGTCGCCGAGGCCGAGAAGCTCGCCGAGTCCACCCAGTGGCGGGAGGCCGGGGACCGGCTGCGCGCCCTGGTGGACACCTGGAAGGGCCTGCCGCGGCTGGACCGCAAGAGCGACGACGAGCTGTGGCACCGCTTCTCGCACGCCCGCTCGGTCTTCTCCAAGCACCGCAAGGCGCACTTCGCCACCCTGGACGCCGAGCGCGACAAGGCCCGGCAGACCAAGGAGGCGCTGGTCGCCGAGGCCGAGGCGCTGTCCTCGTCCACGGAGTGGGGCAGCACCGCGGCCGCCTACCGCGACCTGATGGCGCGCTGGAAGGCCGCCGGCCGGGCCCAGCGGGACATCGAGGACGAGCTGTGGGCGCGGTTCCGCGGCGCCCAGGACGTCTTCTTCCAGGCCCGCTCCGCGGTGTTCAGCGAGCGGGACGCCGAGCAGGTGGCCAACCAGAAGCTCAAGGAGGCGCTGGCCACCGAGGCCGAGGCGATCCTGCCGATCACCGACCTCAAGGCCGCCAAGGCCGCGCTGCGCGAGGTCAACGAGCGCTGGGAGGCGATCGGGCACGTGCCGCGCGAGGTCCGTCCGAAGCTGGACGGCCGGCTGAACGCGGTCGAGCGGGCCATCCGCGAGGCCGAGGACGCCGAGTGGAAGCGCTCCAACCCGGAGGCCAAGGCCCGCGCGGCCGGCATGGTGGGCCTGTTCCAGGCGAAGGCCGACAAGATCCAGGCCGACCTGGACAAGGCCCGCGCGGCCGGCAACGCCTCCAGGGCGGCCAAGCTGGAGTCCGAGCTGGCCGGCGTGCAGACCCTGCTGGAGCAGGCGCACAAGAGCCAGGAGGAGTTCAGCGGCTGACCGTCCTGACGCCCTGAACGACGAAGGCCCCCGGGATCGCTCCCGGGGGCCTTCGTCGCTGCTGCTTCCGGGCGGAGGGCGCCGCCTACTTGCGGGCGGAGGTGACGCGGTAGACGTCGTACACGCCCTCGACGCCGCGCACCGCCTTGAGCACGTGGCCCAGGTGCTTCGGGTCACCCATCTCGAAGGTGAAGCGGCTCATCGCCACCCGGTCCCGGGAGGTCTGCACCGCCGCCGACAGGATGTTGACGTGCTGGTCGGAGAGCACCCGGGTGACGTCCGAGAGCAGCCGGGAACGGTCCAGCGCCTCGACCTGGATGGCCACCAGGAAGACCGAGGACTGGGTGGCCGCCCACTCGACGTCGATCATGCGTTCCGGCTGCTGGCTCAGCGCCTCCACGTTGACGCAGTCGGCGCGGTGCACCGACACGCCGTTTCCGCGGGTCACGAAGCCGACGATCGGGTCGCCCGGCACCGGGGTGCAGCAGCGGGACAGCTTGACCCAGACGTCCTCGACGCCCTTGACGATCACGCCCGGGTCGCCCTTGGCCCGGCGGCGCACCGCGCGGCGGTTGTCGTGGGTCGGGGTGGCGGTCTCCGCCAGGTCCTCGGTCGCGCCCTCCTCGCCACCGAGCGCCTGGACCAGCTTCTGCACGATGTTCGGCGCGGCGACGTGGCCCTCGCCGATCGCGGCGTAGAGCGAGGAGATGTCGGGGTAGCGCATCTCGTGGGCCAGGGTGACCAGCGAGTCGCCGGTCAGGATCCGCTGGATCGGCAGGCCCTGCTTGCGCATCGCCCGGACGATCGCCTCCTTGCCGTGCTCGATCGCCTCCTCGCGGCGCTCCTTGGAGAACCAGGCGCGGATCTTGTTGCGGGCGCGCGGCGACTTGACGAAGCCCAGCCAGTCCCGGGACGGGCCGGCGTTCTCCGCCTTGGAGGTGAACACCTCGACGGTGTCGCCGTTCTCCAGGGTCGACTCCAGCGGCACCAGCCGCCCGTTGACCCTGGCGCCTATCGTCCGGTAGCCGACCTCGGTGTGCACCGCGAAGGCGAAGTCGACCGGGGTCGCCCCGGCCGGCAGGGCTATCACGTCGCCCTTGGGGGTGAAGACGAAGACCTCGTTGCTGGCCAGGTCGAAGCGGAGCGACTCCAGGAACTCGCCCGGGTCGGCGGTCTCCTTCTGCCAGTCCAGCAGCTGCCGCAGCCAGGCCATCTCGTTGACGGCGCCGGCCTTGTCGTCCTTGCGGACCTGGGTCGGGGTGTCGGTGCGGACCTTGGACGCCCCGGCCACCGCGCGCTGCTTGTACTTCCAGTGCGCGGCGATGCCGTACTCGGCCCGCCGGTGCATGTCGAAGGTGCGGATCTGCAGCTCGACCGGCTTGCCCCCGGGACCGATCACCGTGGTGTGCAGCGACTGGTACATGTTGAACTTGGGCATCGCGATGTAGTCCTTGAACCGCCCCGGCACCGGGTTCCACCGCGCGTGGATGGTGCCCAGTGCCGCGTAGCAGTCACGGACGGTGTCGACCAGGACCCGGATGCCCACCAGGTCGTAGATCTCGGCGAAGTCCCGGCCCCGGACGATCATCTTCTGGTAGACCGAGTAGTAGTGCTTCGGCCGGCCGGTGACGGAGGCGGTGATCCGGGCCCCGCGCAGGTCCGCCTGGACCTGGTCGATGACGGTCGCCAGGTACTCGTCCCGCTTGGGGGCGCGCTCGGCGACCAGCCGGACGATCTCGTCGTACATCTTGGGGTAGAGGATCGCGAAGGCGAGGTCCTCCAGCTCCCACTTGATGGTGTTCATGCCCAGCCGGTGCGCCAGCGGGGCGTAGATCTCCAGCGTCTCGCGGGCCTTCTTCTCCTGCTTCTCCCGCTTGAGGTAGCGCATCGTGCGCATGTTGTGCAGGCGGTCGGCCAGCTTGATCACCAGGACCCGCGGGTCCTTGGCCATCGCCACGACCATCTTGCGGACGGTCTCGGCCTGCGCGGCCTCGCCGAACTTGACCCGGTCCAGCTTGGTGACGCCGTCCACCAGCAGCGCCACCGAGTCGCCGAACTCCTTGCGCAGGGTCTCCAGGCCGTAGTCGGTGTCCTCGACGGTGTCGTGCAGCAGCCCGGCCATCAGGGTCGGGGCGTCCATCCCGAGCTCGGCCAGGATCGTCGCGACGGCCAGCGGGTGGGTGATGTACGGGTCGCCGCTCTTGCGCTTCTGCCCGCGGTGCCACTTCTCGGCCACCGCGTACGCGCGCTCGATGTCGCGCAGCAGTGCCGGGTCGGCCTTGGGGTCGTTGGCCCGGATCGAACGGAACAGCGGCTCCAGGACGGGGTTGAGCACGCTGGAGCGCTGGCCCCCCAGACGGGCCAGCCGGGCCCGCATGCCGCCGGTGGAACCGCGGCCGGAGGGGCCGAGCGAGCGCGAGGAGGTCGGCGCCGGGCGTGCCGGGGTGGCCCCCGAGGGCGTGGGACGGTTTTCGGGGGTGGCCGCTGCGGCCGTGGGCACAACCTCGTCGGGCAAGGACAACTCCTCGGGGCACCGGGGCCGACCCCTGCCGAGGCCCGAACGGTCGGGAACAACCGGGAGGGGATGAGTCTTCATGGTACCGAGCCGGGCGCCGGGGTGTTCATCCGGCCGGGCCACGAAACAGGAGGACGGCGGTCGGATGTTCCGACCGCCGTCCTCCCGACAGGTCCCTCAGATCGTGACCAGCGTCTCCAGCGGAGCGCCGTCGAGGTGCCCGGCCAACCGCTCGCGGCCGTCCAGGAAGCCCAGCTCCATCAGCACCACGACGCCCACCAGCTGGGCCCCGGCCTCCTTCACCAGGTCCAGCGAGGCGCCGATGGTGCCACCGGTGGCCAGCACGTCGTCCACCACCAGCACCCGCTCACCGGGCGCGAAGGCGTCGCACTGCACCTCCAGCGTCGCCGAGCCGTACTCCAGCTCGTACGAACGCCGGAACACCTCGCCGGGCAGCTTGCCCTGCTTGCGGATCGGCACGAAGCCGAGCCCGGCCGCGAAGGCCGCCGGGGCCGCCAGCACGAAGCCGCGCGCCTCCAGGCCCACCACCTTGGTCGCACCCAGCTCCGCGGCCCGGTCCGCCAGCGCCCGGGTGAGGGCGCCGAAGGCTTCGGCGTCGGCGAGCAGCGGCGCGATGTCCTTGAACAGCACACCCGGCTTCGGGTAGTCCGGGACGTCCCGGATCCGGCTGTTCAGCAGCTCGGCCAGTGCGGTGTCGGCGGTGGTCACGGTTCTGTCCTTCACGGTGGTGGGGCCTCGGGGTCGCGGCCGGGGTCAGCGCTTGGTGGACGGACGGCCCTTGGCACGGGTGGTGCCGGCCGACCGGCCGCGCTGTCCGACCATACCCGCAGGCTGCTCCTCGCCCGTCGGCTCCCCGTCCACCGCGACGGCGTCCGCCGCCTCGGCCTTGGCGGCCCGGTGCTGCAGGACCCGCTTGCGCAGCGCCTTCATCTCCGGCTGCTCCTCCTTGAGCTGCGCCAGCAGCGGGGTGGCGACGCAGATCGAGGAGTAGGCACCGGCCGCGAGACCGATGAACAGCGCGAGCGAGATGTCGTTCAGGGTGCCGGCGCCCAGGATGCCGCCACCGATGAACAGCAGCGCGGCGACCGGCAGCAGCGCCACCACGGTGGTGTTGAGCGAGCGCACCAGGGTCTGGTTGAGGCCCGCGTTGGCCGCCTCGCTGTAGGTGAGCTTGTTCTGCTTGGTGATCCCCTTGGTGTTCTCCTTCACGGTGTCGAAGACGACGACCGTGTCGTAGAGCGAGTAACCGAGGATGGTCAGGAAGCCGATCACCGTACCCGGGGTGACCTCGAAGCCCACCAGGGCGTACACGCCGATGGTGATCAGGAGGTCGTGGATGAGGGCGACCAGGGCGGACACCGCCATCCGCCACTCGAAGGCGATCGCCAGGTAGACCGTCACCAGGATCATGAAGACGATCAGACCGGTGAGCGCCTTCTGGGAGATCTGCTTGCCCCAGCTGGGGCCGATCACCTGGGCCTCGACGGTGTCCAGCGGCACGCCGAGCTTCTGCGAGAGCTCGGAGCGGATCTCGTCCGAGCTCTTCGGCTCCTCGGTGCTGACCTGGATGCGGATCTTGCCGTTTTCGGTCGACTGGACCAGCGGGTGCGAGGAGACGACCCCGTTCGCGGTGTCCTGCGCCTGGGAGACCGTCAGCCCCGGCTTGGCCACGGTGTAGACCGAGCCGCCCTTGAACTCGATGCCCAGGTGCAGGCCCATGGTCAGGCCGATCGCCGCGACCAGCACGATCACGCCGGAGATGGAGTACCAGAGCTTGCGGCGACCGACGAAGTCGAAGCTGACTTCGCCCTGGTAGAGCCGGTGGCCCAGGTTGGAGAAGCGTGACACGGTGTCAGGCCTCCTTCACGGCGGCAGAGGAGGGGCTACGGCGACGGCTGCTGCGCAGCGGCGGGCGGGCGCCCAGCCGCTTCGGGTCCAGGCCGGACCACGGGTGACCGTTCAGGAAGAACTTCCGGCGGGCCAGCAGCGTGATCAGCGGCTTGGTGAAGAGGAAGATCACCACGACGTCGAGCGCCGTGGTCAGACCCAGGGTGAACGCGAAGCCCTGGACCTTGCCGACCGAGACCACGTAGAGCACGGCGGCACAGAGGAAGGACACGAAGTCCGAGACCAGGATGGTGCGCCGGGCGCGCGGCCAGGCCCGCTGGACCGCCGGGCGCAGCGGGGCGCCCTCGCGGACCTCGTCGCGGATGCGCTCGAAGTACACGATGAAGGAGTCGGCGGTGATACCGATCGCGACGATCGCACCACAGACCGCCGGCAGGTTCAGCGCGAAGCCGATCGCACTGCCGAGCAGGCTCATGATCGAGTAGGTCAGGGCCGCCGAGACGAGCAGACCGGCGATCGAGACCAGGCCGAGGCCGCGGTAGTAGACCAGCGAGTAGGCGACCACCAGGATCATGCCGATCGCGCCGGCAACCAGACCGGCCTTGAGCTGGTCGCTGCCGAGCGCCGGGGAGACGGTGGTGATGTCGCTCTTGCTGAACTCCAGCGGCAGGGCGCCGTAGCCCAGCACGTTGGCGAGGTCCTGCGCCTCGGTCTGCTTGAACTGGCCGGTGATGACCGCGCTGCCGCCCGGGATCGGGCCGTTGACCTGCGGGTGGGAGACGACCTGGTTGTCCAGCACGATGGCGAACTGGTTGGTCGGCGGGGTCTGGGTGGCCAGCTGGCCGGTGATCTTCGAGAAGGCGTCGGTGCCGGCGCCGTTGAACTGGAGCTGGACCTGCCAGCCCGCGCCGGTCTGGGTGTCGATGCCGGCCTGGGCCTTCTCGACGTCCGAGCCCTTCACGGCCACGGGGCCGAGGGCCAGCTTCTCGTAGTAGCCCTTCTCGGCCTTCTGGGAGCAGGCGACGACGGGCTTGTCGTCGGCGCCAGTCTGGGCGGCGCGGACCTCGGGCTTGGAGCAGTCCAGGGCGGCGAACGCGGAGGCCAGCTCCGGCGGCACGGTGCCCTGGGTCATCGCGGCGCTGAGGTCGGCGGCGCTCGGCGGGGTGGCCGGGGCGCTCGGGGCGCCGGT
>NZ_JAHSQD010000224.1 GCF_020103755.1 Streptomyces sp. LS1784 | reverse complement strand
CGCCAGGTAGCCGGCGGCGGCCGGCTCGCGGGCGCGGACGGCCTCGGCGGCGCGCCGCCGGTCCACCTCCTCGGCGGGGGTGCCCTCGGGCACGACGGTCGTGATCTCGACCAGGAACTCGTTCACGGCCCGGCTCCGTCCTCAGGGGGTTCCGTCGGGATCGCACCCCAGGACCGGGGCTCCGCCGCCCCCTCACCGTCCGTCCGCCGCCCGACCGGCGCCACGACCGGCGGCGGCAGCGCCCCCGACCAGGCCTGGAAGACCCAGCCTTCCGGGAGGGAGGAAGCCGGTCCCGGCGCTGGGGCGGTTCGGCGTTGCCCGACCATGGCGCCCGGCCTACCGTCGAGGAGTCGACCGGCGAACGCCCCGAAAGGACGGAGCCGCCACCGTGGTCGACACCGATCCCACACCCGCCACCGGGCCGATGCCCGGCCACACCCACCGGAGGCAGGTCATGCCCACGTCCCGGTCAGTGCCGCGGCAGAAGGTCGCCCTCATCACCGGAGCCTCCCAAGGCATCGGGGCCGGCCTGGTCGACGGCTACCGCAAGCTCGGCCACGCCGTGGTGGCGACCTCGCGCGGCATCGCCCCCGCCGACGACGCGGGCGTCCTCGCCGTCCCGGGCGACATCGCCGATCCGGCGACCGCCGAACGGCTGGTCTCCGCCGCGATCGAGCGCTTCGGCCGGATCGACACCCTGGTCAACAACGCGGGACTGTTCGTCGCCAAGCCCTTCACCGACTACACGCCCGCCGACTACGCCGCCGTGACCGGCGTCAACCTGACCGGCTTCTTCCACCTCACCCAGCTGGCCGTCCGCCAGATGCTCTCGCAGGGCGGCGGACACATCGTCAACATCACCACCAGCCTGGTCGACAACGCCGACACCCGGGTCCCCTCCGTGCTCGCCTCGCTGACCAAGGGCGGCCTGCAGTCCGCCACCAAGTCCCTGGCCATCGAGTACGCCACCCGGGGCATCCGGGTGAACGCCGTCTCCCCCGGCAACGTCCGGACCCCGATGCACGCCCCCGAGACCCACGACCACCTGGCCCGGATGAACCCCGTCGGCCGCCTGGGCGAGATCGCCGACATCGTCGACGCCGTGCTCTACCTGGAGAACGCGGCCTTCGTCACCGGGGAGATCCTCCACGTGGACGGCGGCATGAGCGCCGGCCGCTGAGCCCCCGCTGCCCCGTCCCTTCCCTTCGACTCCCGGAGCAGAGCGATGAACCGGACCGACACCCAGGACGAGGCGATCCTGCGCGACGTGCTCGACCGCTGGAAGGCCGCCGTCGACCAGCACCGGCCCGACCGGGTGGCCGCCCTCTTCACCGAGGACGCGGTCTTCCAGGGCCTGCACCCCTACAGCGTCGGACGCGCGGGCGTCGCCGCCTACTACGAGTCCCAGCCGCTCGGAATGACCGCCGAGTACCGCGTCCTGGAGACCCGCCGGCCGACCGAAGGCCTGCTCCTCGGCTACCTGGCCACCGAGTTCGCCTTCACCGACCGCCCGACCCTCACCGTCAACCTCGGCGTCCTACTGAAGCGCTCCGACGACGGGTGGGCCATCGCGCACTACCAGGTCTCGCGACTGCCCTGAGCGCCCGGAACGCCGTCCACCGTCGGCCGCCCCGGCCGCATGAGGCACCGGTCGGGACCTGCGCCGACGCCGTCCCGATCGGCCGACCCGCCGTCCCGAACCCGTCCCGAACCCGTCCCGGCGTCCCACCGCCCGACCGCGACACGGGCATTCGCACGTTCACGATCACGTAACCGAACGGAAGCGCACCGTCGGTAGCGTCGGCGGCATGAAGGCATCACGCACGCGCCCCGAACGGCTCTGGCACCGGCCCTTCCGCAGGTCCGACCGCAGGTGCGCGGCGCCCGAAGGACAGGCCACCCGGCTGCCCGCACTCACCGGCGGCCCGTACCGGACCGTCCGGCCGCACCCCTCCGCCACCCGCACCACCGGCCAGGCACCGGAGGCCCCGTCCCGGCTGTCCCTGCCGGACGGGACCGGGCTGCTGCTGCGTCCGGCCGGGCCCGCCGACCGGGCGGCGGCGCTGGCGATGCACGACCGCTGCTCCCCCGCCGCGCTGCGGCTGCGCTACCACGGCCCGGTCCGCGACGCCGGCCGCTACCTGGACCACCTCCTGGACCCCCGGCACGGCCGCAGCCTCGCGGTGACCGCCCCGGACGGGCGGATCGTCGCGCTCGGGCACCTGATGTGGGACGACGGCGAGGCCGAGCTGGCCGTCCTGGTCGAGGACGCCTGGCAGCGGCACGGGCTGGGCCTGGCGCTGCTGCGGCAGCTGTCGGCAACGGCCCGGGCGGCCGGCGTCCGGACGGTCTACGCGGTGACCCACGGCACCAACACCGGGCTGATCGCCGCGATGCGACGGCTGGACGCGCCGCTGGACTTCCGGGCCGACGACGGCACCCTGGTGATCACCGCCACGCTGGCCGCCGGGAATCCGGCCGGCTGCACCCACCGCCCGGACCGCTGATCATTTCTTCACCAGATCCTTACCGGACGGCTCGGGAACCCGGCGGTACCCGTGGAGCGTCGTCAAGCAGTAAGGGGTCGCTCCGTACACCGCCCTCCTTGACGGGCCCTCAGCAGCACCCGCGAGCGCGTCGCAGCAGGCGGCGCGGGGTCCGGATCGTCCGGTCGGGCGACGGAGTCGGTAGGCTGGCCCCCGTCCCCGCCGCCCGACGGCCCGTTATCCGGTCGCGGGCGGTGCCGCAGCAAGGAGGAACCACTGAGCATGGCAGGCACCGAATCGGAGCCCACAGGCGCACGCGACGCCTCGCTGCCGGCGCGCGCCAAGATCGCGGTCACCGCCGGCCGGGTCGCCGCCGCCGTGTCGCGCAAGGCCGGGCGCGGGAGCGGCTCGGTGATCGGCGGCAAGGTCGCCCTCAAGCTCGACCCCGACCTGCTCGCCACCCTCGCCGACCACCTCGACGTCGTCCTGGTCAGCGCGACCAACGGCAAGACCACCACCACCCGCCTGATCGCCGAGGCGCTGCGCGCCGCCGGCCCGGTGGTCTCCAACGCCCTGGGCGCCAACATGCCCGCCGGCATCACCTCCGCCCTGGCCGGCGGCACGGACGCCCGCTTCGGCGTGATCGAGGTCGACGAGAAGTACCTGGCGACGGTCGCCCGCGACACCCGCCCCAAGGCGATCGCCCTGCTCAACCTCTCCCGCGACCAGCTCGACCGCGCCGCCGAGACCCGGATGATGGCCGAGAAGTGGCGCGAGGGCCTCCAGAACACCGAGGCCGTGGTCATCGCCAACGCCGACGACCCGCTGGTGACCTGGGCCGCCTCCTCCTGCAAGAAGGTGGTCTGGGTGGCCGCCGGACAGGCCTGGAAGGAGGACGCCTGGTCCTGCCCCGCCTGCGGCGGTGTGATGCAGCGCCCCGGCGACGACTGGTTCTGCCAGGACTGCGGCTTCCGCCGGCCCAACCCGCACTGGGCACTCCAGGGCACCCACGTGATCGACCCGCAGCGCGGCGCCTGGCCCATCCAGCTCCAGCTGCCCGGCCGGGCCAACCTGGCCAACGCCACCAGCTCGGCCGCCGTCGCCGCCGTGTTCGGCGTCGCCCCGCAGGTCGCCCTGGAGCGGATGCGCTCGGTGGCCGCCGTGGCCGGCCGCTACGACGTGGTCCAGTACCAGGGCCGGGACATCCGCCTGCTGCTGGCCAAGAACCCGGCCGGCTGGCTGGAGACCTTCTCCCTGATCGACGGCCCGCCCGCTCCGGTGATCCTCTCCGTCAACGCCCTCGACGCCGACGGCACCGACACCTCCTGGCTGTGGGACGTCGACTACGAGCGCCTCGCCGGGCACCCGGTCTTCGTGATGGGCCAGCGCAAGCTGGACCTGGCGGTCCGTCTGGAGGTCGCCGGGCTCCAGTTCCACGTGGTCGACACCCTGGAGCAGGCCGTCCGGATGGCCCCGCCCGGCCGGATCGAGGCCATCGCCAACTACACCGCCTTCCAGCAGCTGCGGAAGGTCGTGGCCGGCTGATGCCGCGCCCGCACACCAGTCTTTACGTGACGGAAGGCCTTCGAGGATGAGTGAGAGCAGCCTGCGCGTGGTCTGGGTCTACCCGGACCTGCTCAGCACCTACGGCGACCGGGGCAACGCCCTGGTCGTGGAGCGCCGGGCCCGCCAGCGCCACCTCAACGTGACCCGGATCGACGTCCGCTCCGACCAGGCGATCCCCACCAGCGGCGACATCTACCTGATCGGCGGCGGCGAGGACCGCCCGCAGCGCCTGGCCGCCGAGCGGCTGCGCGCCGACAGCGGCCTGGTGCGGGCCGCCGAGAACGGCGCGATCATCTTCGGCGTCTGCGCCGGCTTCCAGATCATGGGCCACGAGTTCATCAACGACCTCGGGGAGCGCGAGCCGGGCCTGGGCCTGCTCGACGTCTGGACCACCCGCGGCGAGGGCGCCCGCTGCGTCGGCGACGTGCTCGCCGACGTCGACCCCCGGCTCGGCCTGCCGCAGCTGACCGGCTTCGAGAACCACCAGGGCGTCACCCACCTCGGCCAGGGCGTCCAGCCGTTCGCGAACGTCTCCGTCGGCCGGGGCAACGGCACCGGTGACGGCACCGAGGGCGCCTGGCGGGACACCGTGTTCGGCACCTACCTGCACGGCCCCGTGCTGGCCCGCAACCCCGCCGTGGCCGACATGCTGCTCAAGCTGGCACTGGACGTGAGCGCCCTGCCGCCGGCCGACACCACCTGGTACGACGCGCTGCGCGCCGAGCGCATCGCGGCCGCGACGCGCCCCCAGTAGTACATCCGTACGCCCCGGTCGGGTGCCCGCCATGCGGTCACCCGGTCCGCGGGCGGCCCCGGAAGTACCACAATGGGGGCTGCCTACTGCACACCCTCCTCGGCAGCAGGCTGCAATTCCGCGCGGGGGCGCCGACGGCGCCGCTCCCGCATCGGCTCCTGCCCGGCCGGACCAGGGGCCGTATGCTCGACTTCGCGGCCGTTTTCGGGCGTTCTGTCCGGATCGGCCGGTCCTTCACCCCACGGCCGCCTCCCCGCCACCACGGTGCGGGAGCGCCCCGTTGCGGTGTCGGCTCGTCGTCCCAGCCTGTAGTCCGGCCGTTCCTCGGTTCTGCTCGGGAGTTGCAAAGCTAATGCGTATTGGAGTGCTGACCAGCGGCGGTGACTGCCCCGGCCTGAACGCGGTGATCCGCTCCGTGGTCCACCGGGGGGTGGTCGACCACGGCGACGAGATCATCGGGTTCGAGGACGGGTGGCGCGGATTCCTGGAGGGCCACCACCGCCCCCTGACCCTGGACTCGGTGAGCGGCATCCTGGCCCAGGGCGGCACCATCCTCGGTTCCTCCCGGGTCCAGCCGAGCCACCTGCGGGACGGCGTCGAGCGGGCCAGGAAGTACTGCTCCGACCTCGGCCTGGACGCGGTCATCCCGATCGGCGGCGAGGGCACCCTGAAGGCCGCCAAGCTGATGAGCGACGCGGGCCTGCCGATCGTCGGTGTGCCGAAGACCATCGACAACGACATCGCCGCCACCGACGTGACCTTCGGCTTCGACACCGCCGTCTCGGTGGCCACCGAGGCTCTGGACCGGCTGAAGACCACCGCCGAGTCCCACCAGCGGGTCATGGTCGTCGAGGTCATGGGCCGGCACACCGGCTGGATCGCGCTGAACGCGGGCATGGCGGCCGGCGCGCACGCCATCGTCGTCCCGGAGCGCCCGTTCCACATCGAGAAGCTCACCGCCGTCGTCCGCGAGCGCTTCGACCGGCAGAAGAAGTTCGCCATCGTGGTCTGCGCCGAAGGCGCCAAGCCCGAGCCCGGCACCATGCACTGGGAGGAGGGCACCAAGGACATCTACGGCCACGAGCGGTTCACCGGCATCGCCACCCAGCTGTCCCGCGAACTGGAGCACCGCCTCGGCAAGGAGGCCCGGCCGGTGATCCTCGGCCACACCCAGCGCGGCGGCACCCCGACCGCCTACGACCGGGTGCTCGCCACCCGCTTCGGCTGGCACGCCGTCGAGGCCGTCCACAAGGGCGCCTTCGGGCACATCACCGCGCTGCAGGGCACCAACATCAACCTGGTGCCGCTGGCCGAGGCGGTCGCCGAGCTGAAGACCGTGCCGCAGGACCGCTACCTGGAGGCCGAGACGGTCATCTGACCGCCCTGCGCCCTCCCGCGGGCCCCCGGAGCGCACCGCGCGCTCCGGGGGCCCGCGCACGTCCCGGACGTCCGGTGGCCCGCGCCCGGCCCCGCCCGCTAGCGTGGCCGCAGGAGCCGACTGGAGGGACCGGGCATGGAGATCCTCGCGTACGGGGTGCAGGCCGACGAGCGGCCGCTGCTGGAGCAGGCCTTCGCCGGCCGGCACGGGCTGCGCTGCCTGGACGTGTTCCTCAACCGCGACACCGCCCCGCTGGCCGCCGGCTACCCGGCCGTCAGCAGCAGCGTCAACGCCGTCCTGGACGCCGAGACCCTCGCCGTCCTCGCCGCCGGGGGCACCAAGCTGATCGCCCAGCGCTCCACCGGCTTCAACAACATCGACCTCGACGCCGCCGCCGACCTCGGCCTCACCGTCGCCCGCGTCTCGCACTACAGCCCGCACTCCGTCGCCGAGCACGCCTGGGCCCTCGCCCTGGCCGTCAACCGCCGCCTCAACCGCGCCGCCAACCGCACCCGCGAGTTCGACTTCCGCCTCGACGGCCTGCTCGGCCGGGACGTCCACGGCATGACGGTCGGCGTGATCGGCACCGGCAAGATCGGCGAGTGCTTCGCCCGGATCGCGGCCGGCTTCGGCACCGAACTGCTCGGCTGGGACATCGCGCAGAACCCGGCCTGCCTGGACCTCGGTATGACGTACACCGAGCTGCCCGAACTCCTCACCCGCGCCGACCTGGTGAGCCTCCACGTCCCCCTCCTCCCCGCCACCCATCACCTCATCGACGGGGCCGCCCTCGCCCGGATGAAGGACGACGCCATCCTCATCAACTCCAGCCGCGGCGGCCTCGTCGACAGCCTCGCCCTGGTCGAGACGCTGCGCGCCGGACGCCTCTCCGGCGTCGGCCTCGACGTCTACGAGGAGGAGACCGGCGTCTTCTTCACCGACCGCTCCATCCAGGGCATCACCGACGACACCCTCGCCCGCCTCGTCACCTTCCCCCAGGTCCTCGTCACCAGCCACCAGGCCTACTTCACCCGCACCGCCGTCGGCCAGATCATCGACGCCACCGCCCGCAACATCGACGACTACGCCGCCGGCCACCGCAACGAGAACACCCTGGTACCGAAGGCCTGACCCCGCGAGGAGCCGGGTCGTCCCGGCGTTCACGGACCGTGAGGCCCGCCGGCCACAGCGGGCGAAGGACGTCCGGCGGCGACGGACGGCTGACGCCTCACCGGGCCGCATCGCCGACCGTCCTGCCGGGGCCCGGGGCCCCCTTCCCAGGGCTCCGCACGCCTCCGGGACCCGGCAGTCCGTGTCGGAGCGCGGAGCCCAGGCCGAGGAAGTGGAACCCGCCCAGCGTCGTCCGGGCACTTTCGGGGTCGGAACCGGCACAGCCCATCCGCGGAACACGCGCCGACGTCCCGTCAACGCGACGGTGACGACACCCTCGCCGACCTCGCGCTCTCACGGGCCGCATCCGAATCCACGGTCCTGCCGCCCTCCCGCCGGAGGCCCCTGATCCATCGTCAGCTGGGGTACGGGACGGGCTGGTCGGAGTTCCGGAATCCGATGGCACCGTGCGTATGCGCCTCGCTAGACTCCGCCCGCTCGATCACATGTGTGGTCTTTCCGTGAGCGCGACCTGCCCACAATGGGGGGAATGGATGAACGTGCTGCCGATCGGCAGACGAGTACGACGGAAGCGAGGTGGAGGCGGCCGCGCAGCCGCCTCCGGGGCCCTCCTGCTGGCCGTTCTGGCCTCGCTGGTGGGCCAGGCCGCACCGGCCCAGGCCGTGGGGGCAACTCCTACGGCGGCCGCCGCGCCGCAGGCGGGCGCTCCGGCGGACCAGAGCTCGAAGCCGAGTCCGACCGCTGACCCGAGTCCGACTGCGAACCCGAGCCAGAACCCGAGCCCGACCGCGAAGTCGAGCCAGAACCCGAGCCCGACCGCGACGGCGGGCACCACGGCCGCCGCGCCGGACCGGAAGGCCGACCAAGGAGCCGCCGCCCGCGAGCTCCAGCAGGCCGCCCCGAACGGCCCGTGCCCGACGGAGCTGCAGCCCGGCACGGTGGCGAGCTGCACCCTCGACCAGAGCGCGACCGCCGTCTTCAGCCTCACCCTGCCGCAGCAGAAGGACCTGCTGCTCGTGCAGATCGTCGCCACCCAGGGATCGATCACCCCGACCGTGGTCGCACCGGACGGCACCATCGTGAACTGCGACGACCCGGTCGGCCCGAGCTGGGGCAGCAACAAGGCCCTGCGGTGCGCCATCACCCAGGCGGGCACGTACACGCTGAAGGTCGGCATCGTCACCGGTTCGGCGACCGGTCTCGCGGTGTCGTACCTGCCGCTGCTGTCCACCGCGGCCTGCCGGACGGTGAGCGCCGCCGACCTCGCCCTGGGCGCCCCGACCGTCTTCCAGGGCTCGCTGGCACTCGGTTCGGCCGGTGACTGCTACCAGGCGAACGACCTCGTCGCCGGCGACATGCTCCGCACCGGTTCCGCGGTCCAGCGCGGCACCGTCGTCGTCTACGACGCCACGGGCGCCCAGGTCTGCGGCCAGTGGATCTACCCCGACTGCCGGCTCACCGGCACCGCACCGTTCCGGATCACCGTCCAGCGCCACAACGGCGAGGCCCTGGCGTACGACTTCTTCGCGGCGCGGCTCTCCCACCCGGAGGGCTGCACGCTGGTCGAGCCCCAGGCGTTCGGTGTCTCCCCGGATCTGACCTCCGCCACCCGGTGCCGCACCCTGCGCGTCCCGGAGTCCGCGAGGTACGACTTCGGCCCGGTCGTCCAGAACGACGGCTCCGTCTCCGGCGGGCTGCTCGCAGCCGACGGCACCCCGAAGGGCGGACTCTGCTACCAGGGCGCCTGCGACCTGACACCTGGTGACTACACCTGGGCCGTCGACGCGTACGCCACCTCGGTCGGCGCGTTCGGCATGGCCTTCCACTCGACCAAGGAGACCAGGGGCTGCGTCGCCACCAACGACACCGGCCTGACGGCCGGCCCGGCCACGGGCACCTTCGACGGGCCTGGCCAGCAGCTCTGCCTGTCCCTGCCGACCGCCTCCGGAAAGGGCGTCTACCTGCTCAACCGGCCGCCCGCCGACGGCACGCCGGTCAATGCCCAGGTCCTCGACGCCTCGGGCGCCAAGCAGTGCGAGATCAGCGGCGGCTCGTCCACCACCTGCAAGCTGACCGGCATCGCCCCGTTCCGCGCGGTGCTGACCGGAACGCCGTCCAAGGCCTACGGGCTGGTGGTCCACCGGACCGAGGTGACCGACGGCTGCACCGCCTGGCCGCAGAGCGGGTTCGACGGCACCTGGGGCGCCGAGGTCCCGCTGACCGCGGCCGCACCGCAGGCCTGTCTGAGCCTGCCCGCGGACCAGCACTCCACCCTCGAACTGGTCGACTACACCAACATCAAGAACCAGCTCAACGCCGAGGTGACGGTGGTCGACGCCGCCGGCACCCCGGTCTGCACGGCGGTCTCGTACGGGAACTCGGCCAAGACCTGCCGACTGGCCGCCGGCGCCCCGTACACCGCGCTGCTGAACGGCTGGGGCGGGCCGGACACGTACAAGCTCGTCCGGCACGACATCTCGCCGAGCGGGAACTGCCTGACCCCGGCCTCGACCAAGGTCGGCGGCCCCGGCACCTCCTTCGACCTGACCTCGGCGCTGGACGCCCGCTGCGTCCGGATCACCGCCGCGAGCAGCGACAAGTACACGCTGGGCGTCCGGACCTCGGACGGCCCGAACGGCAAGAACGCACTGCTCAGCGTCGTCGACACCGAGGGCAAGTGGCTCTGCACCCAGTTCGGCACCGCCTGCAAGCTCACCGGCACGGGCTCGTACACCGCGGTCGTGCTCGCCTCCGGGTACCAGGGCAAGCCGATCCACACCAGGGTCGACGCCTGGAAGTTCCAGACGGCCGAGGGCTGGGCGCCCGAGTGCACCGCGAACCCGATCGCCGTCGATGGCTTCCCGCAGCGCAGCGGGGTGTTCACCGACGACTCGACCGGCTACTGCGCGGTGGTCGACATGAAGGCCAACCAGTCCTTCAACGTGGTCGGCACCAGCAGCGCCACCGGGATGAACGACATCCCGTGGCTGGGCCTGATGCGGGGCTCCCGGTGGGACGACTACTCCGGCTACCAGTGCATCTCCAACTACGGGACCTTCGGGGGCCGGTGCCTGTCCGACTCGCGGGCCGAGCAGGCCGTACTGGTGCTGAGCAGCGTCACGGCGGGCACACCGGTCGAGTACAGCATGCAGGGCACCTGCGACTCCGCCTGCCCGGTACCGCGGCCGCAGACGGCCCTGACCTCGGTCAGCCCGTCCAGCGGCGCCGCCGGGACGAGGGTCCAGGCCGTGATCCGGGGCAAGGGGCTAACCCTGGGCAGCAGGGCCAAGCTGGTGGGCAACGGCTCCTCCAGCTGGCCGCTGCTGTCGACGCTCTCCGTGAACGCCGACGGCACCGCGCTCGACGTGCTGCTCGACACCAACGGCCTGGCGCCGGGCAGTTACGGCATCGCGCTCGACGGCGTCTACGGGGTCTCGCTCCCCGACGCCTTCACCGTCACCGCCGCCACCGCCCCGGCCAGGAGCCGGTTCGTCCCGATCACTCCGGCCCGCTTCCTGGACACCCGGGACGGCACCGGCGCCCCCGCGCAGCGGGTCGGCCCGGGCGGCGTGGTCGAGCTTCAGGTGGCGGGTGTGAACGGTGTTCCGGCGACCGGGGTCACGGCGGTCGTCATGAACGTCACGGCCGTGGACCCGACCGAGCCGGGCTGGGTCACGGTCTACCCCGACGGCCGGCCGCTGCCGGGCGTGTCCAACCTCAACTTCGGGACCGGGCACACCGTCCCGAACCTGGTGACGGTGCCGGTGGTGAACGGGAAGGTCGACCTGCGCAACGAAGCAGGCTCGGTCGACCTGACCGCCGACGTCACCGGCTACTACACCGACGCGGCCACCGGCTCGGCCTTCTCCCCGATCACTCCGGCCCGCTTCCTGGACACCCGGGACGGCACCGGCGCCCCCGCGCAGCGGGTCGGCCCGGGCGGCGTGGTCGAGCTTCAGGTGGCGGGTGTGAACGGTGTTCCGGCGACCGGGGTCACGGCGGTCGTCATGAACGTCACGGCCGTGGACCCGACCGAGCCGGGCTGGGTCACGGTCTACCCCGACGGCCGGCCGCTGCCGGGCGTGTCCAACCTCAACTTCGGGACCGGGCACACCGTCTCCAACCTGGTGACGGTGCCGGTGGTGAACGGGAAGGTCGACCTGCGCAACGAAGCAGGCTCGGTCGACCTGACCGCCGACGTCACCGGCTACTACGGGGACTCCGGCTCGGCCTTCTCCCCGACCACCCCGGTTCGGCTGCTGGACACCCGCAAGGGTGTCGGCGCCCGGGCCGGAACGGTGGGCCCCGGCGGCGTCCTCAGCGTGCCGGTGACCGCGATCGAGGGCGTGCCGGCCACCGGTGTGACCGCCGTGGTCCTGAACGTCACGGTCACCGAGCCGACGGCGGACAGCCGACTGACCGTCTACCCGCACGGGACCGCCCGCCCGGACGCGGCGAACCTCACCTTCACGGCCGGGCAGACCAGGGCCAACCTGGTCGTCGTCCCGGTGGTGGACGGCCGGGTGTCGCTCTTCAACCAGTGGGGTGACACGCACGTGATCGCCGACCTGAACGGCTACTTCACGGCCTGATCCCGCACCGCCCCGAACGCCGCCGTGCCGCCCGATCCCCGGGCGGCACGGCGGCGCCGTTTCGGCGGACACGCTGTACGGTCGACGGCGACCGTACGTGCACGGGCGGCTCTGACTTCACCCGCACCCCCGTCGGCCGGATCATCGACGCCACCGCCCGCAACATCGACGGCTTCGCCGCCGGCCGCCGCAACGAGAACACCCTGGTCCCGGCCGCGCCGCCGGCCTAACCCAGCGCCTCCCGGTACCAGGCGACGGCCTGCGGGAGCCGGGCCAGCGGGCCCGGACCGGGCGGGCAGGCGGCGAGCCGCCAGATCCGCTCGCTGCGATACCAGTGATCGCGGGCGATCAGGCCGAACTGCCGCTCGGAGACCCGGCCGGGCGCGGCGGCCAACAGCCGGCGGCACTCCTCCCAGGGCACGGCCGGGCCGTGCGGGGC
>NZ_JAHSQD010000223.1 GCF_020103755.1 Streptomyces sp. LS1784 | reverse complement strand
GGTCGCTGAACCCCGCCCCGTCCCGCGCGAGCCGCCGTCCGTGCCCCGGGCGGCCGCTCCGCCCCAGCACCGTCTTGGAGTAGCCCGGACTGCACCCCGGCGCCGACGGACGCACCGTGGAAGAGCGGCCGGCCGAACCCCCGAGCGGTCCGGCCGCCTTAGCCTCGATCCACCGGCGGGGTGTGGACGTGATCTTCTGATGTGTTGTTGAGCCTGTTTCGGGTGGGGTGTTTGTGCCGGGGCAGGTTGGAGCCGCTGGTCTGCCCAGCTTTTCCACAGTTTCGGTTCCGGTCGGGCCCTGGCGGGCGGGGGTTCGAGGGGTTCGTCAGACGGGTTCGGGTGGGCCGTGGACGGTGTCGAACAGGTGCGTCCTGGCCTGCTGCCAGCGCCAGTTGCGCGGAAGGTGCAGGGTGATGCGCCGTGCGGAGCGGGCGATCCGGGCCGGGACGTGGACCAGGTGGGAGCGGAGGGTCGTCGTGGTGGCCCTGGCGTGGAAGGCCGAGGCCAGCGCGCCGGTGGCCCGCAGCAGGTTGTAGGCCATCGCCCACAGGGTGAGCCAGGCCGCGTTGGCATGAAAGTGCCCCGAGGACAGGTGGGCCAGCGCAGAGGCTTTGCTGTCCGCGATGACCTGCTCGACGACGGCGTGATGGCGGTGTTCCCGTTCCGCCTGGAGCGTTGCGGCGGGATTGTCGGTGAAGAACGGGTGGTAGCGCCAGACCGGGAACAGCTCGCCCTGCTCTCCGACGGTGGCGCCTTTGGCCAGGTCGCGGACCCTGCGCACGATGAGGCGGGCGGTGACGTGCTCGCTCTTCTTGCGGCTTGCGAACGCGGTATAGGCGGGGACCTCGGCGACCTCCGCATCAAAGATGAGGTCGCCGGTGTCGGGATCGGGCACGGCGGTGGGGTAGGTGATGTGCTGCCATGCCTCCTCCGGGATGGCGAGGACGGCGCGTTTGATGGAGGGGTTCATGCCGCAGGTGATGGAGAAGTGGGCGCCGGCCCGGCGGCAGGCGGCGATCACACCGGCGTTGTAGAACTGGGAGTCGGCGCGCAGGATTCGGGTGCCGGTGCAGCCGGCCTCGCGGGCGGTGGTCAGGGCCTCGCTGACGAGCTTCGGGGCGCCGCGGGAGTCGGCTGCCTTGCCGCGGCGCATCCGCACGGTGGCGATCAGCGGGCGCGAGTGGGGTGTGCAGATGGTGGCGAGCAAGGGGTGCAGGGTGCGGATGCCCTTGAACCTGCCGTACTCGGCGCCCTGCTTGGCGCGGCCGTAGACGCGTTTGTGGGTGGAGTCGACATCGATGAACGCCATCTCCCGCGTGCCGGGCAGCAGCGGGGTGTGCTCGGCCGACTCGGCCAGGAACCTGCGGTGCACAGCGTGAAGTTGGAGGGCATGGCCATGGGTGAACGCGCGTAGGAACGTACCCAGCGTGGACGGGGCACGGATCCCGCCGAACAGGGTCGGCATCGCGCCGTGTCGCAGGACGTCCAGGTCGTCGATGCTGTCCGCACCCGCGACCATCCCGGCCACGATGCTGGTGACCTTGGCGTCCGCAGCGGCACCCGCGCTGTTCTTCGCCCTGCCCAGCTTCACCTTGTCCGCGACCAGACGGGCGAGCCCGCACCGCTCGGCCAGCCGCATCACCGGGACCAGCCCCGCACACGCGACCAGATTCGCCTCATCGAACGCGGCGGACACCGCCGAAGCAGCATGGGAAGATTGCATCTCGCGGGTGCTCTCTCACTCTGTGGACCTGGAACCGTAGGAAGTCCCATCGTCCCAGCTCAGAGGGCACTCGCGTCCTCATATCCAAGCCTCGGACCCACTATCGCTCGGTGGATCAAGGCTAAGCGCCGGTGATCATCTGCTGCTGCGCCTCAAGATCCCGGCGTCGGCCAGGTGGGGTCGTCGAATCCGCTGGCCCAGTAGCGCCCGTGGGCGGCCAGGTCGCGCAGGGTGTGGGCGGCCTCTTCGGCGGGCATGGGGCGCGGGTCCTGTTCGAGCCACCAGTGCAGGACGGCGAACTGCTCGCCGACCCAGGCGCGGGCCAGGAGTTCGGGGTCGATGCGGGGTTGGACACCGCCCCGTCGGGCGCGTTCGCGGAAGACGGCTGCGACGCGGTGCGCGGATTCGGCGGTGAACATGCGCAGCGGCTTGCCGTCGCCCTCGCCGCGCAGGATGGCCCGGTAGAGGTCGCGTTCCTGTTCAGCGTGGGCGAAGAGTTCGAGCAGGGGCTTGCCGGTGAAGCCGGTGTCGGACTCGTCGGCCAGCGGACGGGTTCGGTCGCTCAGCTCCTGGAGCAGTTCGCCGGTGACGCGGGTGAACAGGTCGTCCTTGTCGCGGCAGTGGCTGTAGAAGGTGGCGCGGGCGATGTCCGCGCGTTCGGTGATGTCCTCCACGGTGAGTGACGCGTAGCCGCGCTCCAGCACCAGTGAGACCAGTGCGTCGCGCAGTGAGCGCCGTGTGCGGCGGGTCCGCCTGTCCTCGGCCATCGCGACCTTCCCCGGTTGCCTGTCCCTTGATCGCGTCCAGTGTAGAGGACCTTGACATCTCGCATGTTACTGAACAGTCTGTCTGGAAACAGGCAGACTGTTTAATAACTCTCCGAGAGGGTTCCGATGAAGATGAATCTGGGTGCCTACCTGACCCGCAGCGCCCGCTACTGGCCGGACCAGCCGGCGGTAATCTGCGGTGAACGGTCGTGGACCTTCGCCGAGCTGGAGGCAGACGCCAATCGGCTGGCCTCCGCCCTGCTGGCCCGCGGGCTCGGACCCGGGGACGCGGTGGCGAGCCTGGCCTGGAACCGGGGGGAGCTGATCGTCGCCGAGTTCGCCCTCTACAAGGCCGGGCTGATGCGCGCGCCGATCAACGCCCGGCTGGGCCGCTCCGAGGTTGCGCACATCCTGGGCTACGCGCCGGTCAAGGCGCTGCTCTTCGGCGCCGCACACCGTGAGGACGCCCTGGGCGCGCTCGCCGCCGCCGGCACCGGTGCGCTCGCCGTTCCGTTCGACGGGCCTGCGGTGGACGGGGAGGCCATGGCCGACGGCGAGGTCAGGTACGCGGAACTGCTGGCGGAGGGCAGCGCCGAGCCCGTGTCCGTGGAGGTCGCCGGGGACGACCCGGCGGTGCTGAACTTCACCTCCGGTTCCACGGGCGCGCTCAAGGCGGCCGTGCAGACCTTCGGCAACCGGCTCGCGAACCTGCGCAAGCAGCTGATGAGCGACGCCCGCCCCCGGGCAGGCGGCCGTTACCTGGCCTGCGGTCCGATCACCCATGCGGCCGGGATGCCGCTGCTGGCCTGCGTGTTCGCGGGCACCACGATCCATGTGCTGCCCACGTGGAACGCCGACGCGTTCCTGGCCGCCGTGGAGCGGGAGCGGATCGACGCGACCTTCCTCGTCCCGGCGATGCTCACCATGCTGCTGGCTCACCCGAAGCTGGCCGAGTACGACGTGTCGAGCCTGACCGATCTTCGGGTCGGCGGCGCGCCGGTCTCCCCGCAGCGGCTGCGCGAAGCGGTGGCCGCGTTCGGTCCGGTGGTCGGCCAGGGCTACGGCCTGGCGGAGACCACGTCGGTGGTCGCCGGGCTGAGCGCCGCCGAGATCGCCCGCGCCGTGGCGCAGGACCCGGAGCTGCTGCAGTCCTGCGGCCGCGCCGGCTACGACACCGAGATCCGGGTGTTGGACGAGCACGGCCCGGACGCCGGCCCGCGCGAGGTGGGCGAGATCATCGTCCGGGGCCCGGACTGCGTGAGCGAGTACTGGCGCGAGCCGGAGCTCTCCGCACAGACCTTCCGCGACGGGTGGATGCACACCGGCGACCTCGCCTGGATGCGCGAGGACGGCTACCTGTTCATCGTCGACCGCAAGAAGGACATGATCATCTCGGGCGGCTTCAACATCTACAGCTCCGAGGTCGAGGCGGCCCTCTACGAGCACCCGGCGGTGGGCGAGGTCTGCGTGGTCGGTGTGCCGGACGAGCGGTGGGGCGAAGCCGTCAAGGCCGTCGTCGTCGTCCGGGACGGCGCCCAGGTGACCGCGGCGGAGCTGATCGACTTCTGCGCGGCCCGCCTGGACCGGTACAAGAAGCCGCGCTCCGTCGACTTCACGACCGAACTTCCGCACAACCGCAACGGCAAGCTGGACCGCCGTGCCGTCCGAGACACGTACTGGACCGGCGCCGCGCGCCGGGTCAACTGAGAGGCCACCCGATGCTCTTCTCCCTGCGCCCCGAATACACCCACGACCCGTTCCTGCAGGAGCTGGTCGAGCGGCTGCGCGACTACCTGGACGGCGAACTCGCCGCCTACGAGCGCGAGCACGCCCTCACCCCCGAGACACCGCTCACCCGCGCCCTGCTGGAGCCGGTCTGGCGGCGCAGCCACGAGCTCGGCTTCTACGGCATCCACCTGCCGCCGGAACTGGGCGGCCGTGGCCTGACGTACACCCAGCTCGCCGCGCTGAAGGAGGAGGTCACCGCGAGCGGACGCGTCCTCGGGCACAGCGTGCTCGGCGAGATGGGCGGCCCGCTGCGGGTCGGAGACATCCTGGCCGCGGCCACCCCGCACCAACTGGAGCGCTACTTCCTGCCGGTGGTGCGCGGTGACCGCGCCTGCTGCTTCTCGCTCACCGAGACGGACGCGGGCTCGGACGTCCGCGCGATGCGCACCACCGCCGTACGGGACGGCGACGGCTACCTCCTGAACGGCCACAAGGTCTTCTCCAGCGCGGGACCGGTCGCGGACTTCGCCATCGTCATCGCCCGCATGGACGGGACCGAGAAGACCTTCTCCGCCTTCCTCGTGGACCTGGACAGTCCCGGCTGCCAGGTGCTGGACGGCGCGACGCCGATGTCCGGCGAGCACATCGAGAGCGACATCGTCCTGAAGGACTGCCGCGTCCCGGTCGTCAACCTGCTCGGCCAGGAGGGGGACGGGCTGCTGCTGGGACTCGGCCGGGTCAACGTCAACCGGCTGCTGCACTGCCCCAGCGTGCTCGGCATGGCCCGCCGCGCACTGGAACTGACGCTCGACCGGGTGCGCCACCGCACCGTCGGGGGTGCCCCGCTCGCCGATCTGCAGTCCATCCAGCACAAGCTCGCCGACATGGCCACCTTCTACTACGCGGCCCGGGCGATGACCTACGCCGCGCTGGCCGCGCTCGACACCGGCACGGTGCCCCGGCTCGAGGCGTTCATGTGCAAGCTGAACGTCGCCGAGACCGCCTTCCGCATCCTCGACGAGGCCGTGCAGATCCACGGCAAGGAGGGCCTGACCCAGGGCAACGAGGTGGAGTACCTCTTCCGCAAGGTGCGGATGTTCCGCGTCCTGACCGGCACCTCGGAGATCCAGAGGAACGGGATCGCCAAGCTGCTGCTCCGCGAGTCGGACCCGGGAGCAGCAGCCCGCTGAGCGTCAGCCCGCTGAGCGTCAGCCCGCTGAGCAGCGGCCCACTGGGTATCGGGCCGCCTTGGCGTCAGCCCTTTTCCGCCGTCCGGCGGGAGAGGGCTGACGAGGCGGCGAGACCGAGCAGGGCGACCACGGCACCGACGGCCCAGGCGGTTTGGTAGCCGTGGTGGCCGCTGCCCTGCGCGGCCAGGATCGCGCCGAGGACCGCCGAGCCCACGGCGGAGCCGAGGCTGACCAGGAGCTCGAACAGTCCCTCGCCGGCCGCCGTCTCCTCGGCCCTCAGGTGATCGATCACGAGGATGCGCCCTGCCCCGGAGATCAGCCCCATCCCGGAACCGGCGAGTCCCAGCAGTACCGCGAAGTCGCCCGCGCCGGAGTGCCGCAGCAGCACACCGGTGGTGCCCGCGACGAGCAGCGCCGCGCCCAGCACCGTGGCTCGGCGGTATCCGATGGCGCGGCCGATCCGGGTGGTGAGCGTGCTGAACAGGGCCATCCCGCAGAAGGCCGGCAGCAGGACCAGGCCCACTGCGGTGGGTGGCAGTCCCAGCCCGTCCGGGAGCGTGACGTACGTGGCGTAGGAGACCTGTCCGCCGATGACGACGAAGTGCACGCACCAGCCGACCGCGAAGACCGGCAGCAGCCGGGGGCGGAACAGGCGGCGCACGTCGATGAGGGGCGCGGGCGTGCGCAGTGCCGTCACCGTCCACGCCGCGAGCAGCAGCGCCGCGGCGCAGAGGCATCCGACGGTGGGAGGTGAGCTCCAGCCCCAGGCTGCGCCCTCGTGCAGCGCCAACAGCGCCGACACCAGGCCGGCGGACAGCAGTGCGGCACCGAGCCAGTCGACGCGAGCGGAACCCGGCGGCGCCGGCAGGCGGTCGTCCGGGGCCCACGACGCCGTCCGCAGCAGGCCGAGCCCGGCGAGCGTCCCGACGGCCGGCAACCACAGCACCGGTGCCGGGCCCGCCAGGCGCAGCAGCAGTGAGCCGCAGACGCTGCCGAGCAGGACGCCGACCATCATCGCCCCCGACAGGTAGGCGATGGCGCGCCGGGTGTCCTCGGTGGTGCGCCGGCTGCGCACCAGACCGAACATCAGCGGGAGGTAGCCGGCGAGGCAGCCCTGGAGCACCCGCCCGGCCAGCAGGAGCGGGTATCCCGGTGCGATCGCGATCAGTACGGCGCCCACGCCGACCACCGCCACGGTCGCGCGCAGGACACGCAGGTGGCCGTGGCGGTCGCCGAGTACGGCGAGTACCGGGGTGGCCACCGCAGCGGCGAGGGCGTGACCGGTCACCGTCCAGGCCAGGGCGGTGACGTTCACGTGGTACTGCTCGGCCACGCTGTGGAAGAGCGGGGTGAAGTAGCTCTGCTGGAAGCCGCTGAACAGCTCGATGACGAGCAGTGCGGCCAGCGCCCGGCGCAGTCCGATGCGCTCCGTGCCGACGGGGACGGCGGTCGACGCCGTGGTCATCAGGCGGTGGCCTGCACGACGGACGGGGCCTCGTCCTGATCACTGCCGGTCTGATCGGGGTCGGACTGATCGCCGCCGGTGAGATGCCCGTCCAGCCGGCGCAACGCCAGCTCCGCCAGCAGGGCCGCGCCGTCGGGCAGCACGGAGTCGTCGAAGACGGCCTGTGGCGCGTGGTTGTAGGGGGCGGTCGAGAAGTCGCGGTCGGGCGGGCAGGCGCCCAGCATCAGGTAGGCGCCGGGGATCTCCTCCAGCACGAACGCCATGTCCTCCGCACCCGGCGTCGGATGCGGAGCGGCGAGGTAGCGCCGTGCGCCGAACAGGTCGGCGACGGCGCCCGCGGCGAGTTCGCTCTCGGCCGGGTCGTTGATCAGGGCCGGATAGCCGTCCCGGTACTTGACGTCGGCCGTGAGCCCATGTGCGGCGGCGATACCGGCGAGCAGCGTGCGGGTGCCGTCCTCCATCCTCGCCCGCGTCTCGGGCGAGAAGGTCCGCACGGTGGCCGAGAACGAGGCGTGGTTGGGGATCACGTTGCGCTTGGTGCCGCCGTGGATGGAACCCACCGTCAGCACCACCGGGTCGTGGACGTCGAAGCGGCGGGTGACGAAGGTCTGCAAGGCGGTGACCATCTCGCACAGCACCGGGATCGGGTCGGCCGCCTTGTGCGGCGCGGAGCCGTGCCCGCCCGTGCCGCGTACCGTCACGTCCAGGCCGTCGGATGCCGCCGCCACCGTGCCGGCGCGGCTGGCGAACAGGCCGAGCGGCAGCCGGTTGGCTGCGACGTGCAAGGCGTACGCGGCCACCGGCCGTTCGCCGGAGGCGTCCAGGAGGCCCTCCTCCAGCATCAGCCGTGCGCCGCCGCCGTCGGTGCCCTCCTCGTCGGGCTGGAACATGAACGCCACCGATCCGGCCAAGTCCTGTCGCCGGTCGGCCAGCAGCCGGGCCGCACCCACCAGCATCGTGGTGTGCAGGTCGTGGCCGCAGGCGTGCATCGCGCCCGCGATTCGCGAGGCGTACGGCAGGCCGGTGTCCTCCGTCACCGGCAGCGCGTCCATGTCCGCGCGCAGCAGCACGGTCGGCCCGGGCCGACCGCCGCGCAGCACAGCGGTCACCGAGGACTGCTGCCGACCGGTGGTGATCTCCAGCGGAAGGCCCTTGAGGGCGGCCAGTACCCGCTCCTGGGTGCGGGGCAGGTGGCGGCCGAGCTCCGGCTCGGCATGGATCTCCCGGCGCAGGGCGATCAGGTCATCGGCCATCGCGCGGGCGGCGTCGCGTACGGACATGGTGGCGGTCCTTCGGCTGTGTGGGGGTCGGGACTGCACCTAGGATGAGGACGCTGTCGCATCGGAGCCCCGATGCGCAGGAAACCGTCACCGATGTGGCCAGATGAGCTGAACTCAGTCTGCGGGGAAAAGAATGCGGGATCTCGTCGACGAGCTTGACCTGGAGCTGGCACACGCCTTGCAGCTCAATCCCCGGGCGTCCTGGACGGTGCTTGCCCGCGCGCTGGACATCGATCCGGCGACGGTGGCCCGCCGATGGGAGCGGCTGGAGAGCGCGGGCCTGGCGTGGACCTTCTGCGTCCCCGGCCCGGTCACCAGGACGGGCATGCTCCGTTTGATGTACGTCGAACTGGAATGCCGACCCGGGAGCCTGGACGCCGCCGTCGATCACCTCATCGCCCAGCCGCACGTCATCTACCTGCACCACATGACCGGCGCCCGCACCCTGCTCGCCGCCGTGGCCGTGGCCGATCTTCCGGCCGCCTCCGCCTACGTGCGCCGGGAGCTGGAGGCCGTGCCGGGTGTGCGGGCGCACCACGCGGAGCTCCTGGTCACCACCTACGGGGAGGCCAGCCGGTGGCGACTCGGCACGCTCGAACCGGCCCAGCAGCAGACGCTGCGCACCGACGGTACCGCGCCGGACGAGCCCGTACGCCCACTGGACGGCACCGACGAGCAGCTGATCCGCGAGCTGACGGTCGACGCGCGGCTGCCCTACACCGAGCTGGCCTCGCGTACCGGGGTCAGCGAACCGACGGCCCGACGCCGACTGGGCCGTCTGATGGCCGACGGCCGGGTCCGGATGCGCTGCGAGGTCGCGCAGTCGCTCTCCGGCTGGCCGGTGACGGTGGCCCTGTGGTGCCGCGTCCCGCCGCCGAGCCTGGACAGCGTGGCCCGGTCGGTGGCACGCCTGCCGGAGATCCGGCTCAGCATCGGCCTGACCGGGCCGGACAACCTGCTGCTGATCGCCTGGCTGCGCGACACCGCCAACCTGCCCGAGCTCGAAGCCGCGCTCGCCACGCGGTTCCCCGAGCTTGTGCCCGTCCGGCGTGCCGTGTGCCTGCGCACGTTCAAGCACATGGGACGGCTGCTGGACGAGCGCGGCCTGGCGGTCGGCTCGGCACCGGTCGACATCTGGCAGGCGTCAACCGCGGACCAGCGTGAGTGAAGGGGGCCCGGCGGGCTCGTCCTCCCGCTGGAGGCGTTCACCCTCGATGTCGAGGTTCGGCAGCAGGCGCTCCAGCCGGCGAGGCAGCCACCAGGCCCCACGGCGGGCGAGCGCCAGAACGGCGGGCACGAACGTCATCCGGACGACGAACGCGTCGAGCAGCACGCCGACCGCGAGCGCCAGGGCGATCTGCTTGAGCATCAGGCCGTCCGAAGTGTCCGTTCTGGAAGACGCTCACCACCACGCCGAGGGTCGCGGCGATGGAGAGCAGGAACCCGGCAGCGGCCTTGACCGGCACCACGAAGGAACGGAAGACCAACAGGAGCAGCAGCAGCGACAGGCCCACCACCACGGCGGCGAACGGGACGAGGGCCGCGTTGAGCTTGGCGGCCACGTCGATGCTGACGGCGGTGCTGCCGGTGACCTGGATCTCGGCACCGGTGTGCTGGGTGATCTCGGCCCGGTCCGAGCGGATCGTGTTCACCAGGTCCTTGGTGGCCTGGTCACTGGGCCCGCTCGCGGGGACGACCTGGATGAGCGCGCTGTGCGCTGCCGGGTTGAGCGCGGGCTTGCCCACGGCGGCGACATCAGGGAGCGCGCGCAGTGCGGTGGCGATCTGCTGGGCGGCCTGCTGCTGGTCGGCGCTCCCGCCGGTGTCGGCGAGCACCAGCAGCGGGCCGTTGAAGCCGGGGCCGAACTCCTCGCTGATCTCGTCGTAGGCGAGGCGCTGCGACGAGGAGACCGGCGCGGTGCCGTTGTCGGGCAGGGCCAGGCGCATGCCGTGGGCGGGCCACGCCAGCGCGCCGAGCAGGGCGACGACCGCGAGCACGGTGAGCACCGGGCGGCGGGTTACCAGCCGGAACCACCGCTCCGCGCCGTTCGCGGCCCGGCCCTGTCGGCCTCCCTCCGCCACCGTCCGCTCGCGGCGCACGGCACGCGACCCGGGCTTGGGCGCCATCCGCTTGCCGGCGAGGCCGAGGACGGCGGGCAGCAGGGTGATCGCCACCAGGACGGCGATCAGCACCGCCCCCGCCGCGCACAGTCCCATCGCGGTGAGATAGGGAATGCCGACCACGGTCAGGCCCGCCATGGCGATGACCACCGTGGCCCCGGCGAAGACCACGGCGCTGCCCGCGGTGCCCACGGCGAGCGCCGCCGACTTCTCCGCATCCATGCCGCGGGCAAGCTGGGAGCGATGCCGCGTGACGATGAACAGGGAGTAGTCGATGCCGACCGCCAGACCGATCATCAGGGCCAGGCTCTGCGCGGTGGACGAGATCGACACCGCCCCGGCGAGCGACAGCACGCCGCACACCGCCGTGGCGACTCCGACCAGTGCACTGACCATCAGCACGCCCGCGGTGAGCAGCGAGCCGAAGGTGAGCGCGAGGATCACCAGCGCCACACCGACCCCGAGGAGGTCGGCGCCGCCGGACTTCGAGGGGGCGTTGCCGAACGCCTGCCCACCGACCTGGACCCGCATGCCGTCGTGGTCCGCCACGGCCACGGCGGACTTCAGGACGTCCACGGTCCCCGCGTCGAGGCCGCTCTGCGGCACCTCGTACTGGACCTGGGCGATGGCCGTGCCGCCGTCAGCGGAGACGGTCTGCGTGGTGAAGGGGCTGACGACCTTGGCGACCTGGGGAGCGGAGGCGGCGGCCTTGAGCGCGGCGTCGATCTGCGCGCTCTCGGCGGGCTCGGTGACCCGGTGGCCGGCGCGGGCGGTGAAGACGATCTGTGCGCTGGTGCCGGAGGAGGCCGGGAAGTCCGTCCTCATCCGGTCCAGGGCCTGCTGCGACTCGGAGCCCGGGACGGTGAAGGTGTTGTCGAGCTTGCCGCTGCCGCCGAAGGCCACCATGCAGGCCACGACGACCGCGACCACCGCCAACCACAGGGCCAGGACGCGTCGTCGGTGGCGGAAGGAGAAACGGCCGAGACGGTACAGGACTGTGGGCATGGCGACTCCGGGGGGATTCGTCGGTGAAAAGTGGCAGTACTGCCACGTTAGCAAAGTGGCAGGGCTGCCAAAATTTGCCCCGGGATGAGACAATCTCCCCGTGGAGACCGAGAGCCCAGCAGTCGGCAAACAGGGGAAGCCGACCGGACGCCGCGAGCAGAATCGCCGCCGCACGCACGACGCCCTCGTCCAGGCGGCGGCGCGGCTGTTCCAGGACCACGGCTACGAGGCAACGTCGGTGCGCGATATCGCCGCCGAGGCCGGCGTGGGCGAGCGGACCTTCTTCCGCTACTTCCCCAGCAAGGAGAGCCTCGCCCTGCAGCAGGCCCGCGACCTGGTCCCGCTGCTCAGCGACCGCATCCGTGAGCGTCCACCCGGAGAGGGTGCACTGCTCGCGCTGCGGAACGCCGTTCTCGATCTGGAATCCCATGACGAGAGTGCCGCCGTCCTGGTGGCCGGCCCGCGACGCCTCGGCCCCAGCCAGGTCGGCCGCGGCGAGAACTTCCTCCTCCATGACATGGAAGAGGCCGTCGCCGACGCCTTCCTCGACCGCCTCGCCACAGCCGGCGCCGACCGCGCCGACCCCGCCACCCGGTTGCGCGCCACTGTCCTCGCCAAAGCCGGCGTCGGCGTGCTGCGCGCCATCCGCACCACCTACGCGAGCCTTCCCGACCACGCGCGCACCGGACTGGACCTCTCCGCACTCGCCCGCCAGGCCTTCGCAGTCCTCACCGACACTGGCGCGGTTCGCCCAGTCGGCCACGCAGAGCGGCGAGCCGGTTGAGTGACCTTCCCCTTGTAGCGTAGAGGCCGTGACTGAAGGGGAAGTTGGGAGTCATGGCGGAGAAGAGGCGGAAGTTCGACGCGGAGTTCCGTGAGGGGGCTGTGCGGATCGTCGCCGAGACCGGGAGGCCGGCGGCGGAGGTTGCGCGGGAGCTGCAATGCCGGTGAGTCATTGGCGGGAGCTGGGGATCAACGAGACCACCCTGGCGACCTGGGTCTCCCGGGCGCGGAAGGCCGGCGGTGACGGCACGCTCGGCGAGTCCGAGCGCGAGGAGTTGGCCCGATTGCGGCGGCAGGCCGCCGAACAGGCCAAGCGGGTCCGGGAGTTGGAGATGGAGCGTGATGTCCTCAAACGCTGCATGGTCCTGTGGGTGAAGTAGCTGTGGCGGACCCGGCGGCGCTCGTCGGGGTGATCAGCGACCAGAGGACCGGGCACGG
>NZ_JAHSQD010000222.1 GCF_020103755.1 Streptomyces sp. LS1784 | reverse complement strand
CGGAGCCCCTGCGCGCCTCCACCGCGCTGACGATCCACTCCGGCACCACCTCGCTCCCGGCCTCCGCCCCGGCCGGCCCGGCGCCACCCGGCGGCTGCCCGCGCACCCCCGCCGCCCACCGGAACGCCGTGGTACCACGGGTGAGATCGTGCCCGACCGATCGGGCGTCGATCTCGGCCCGACTCCGCTTCACCTCTCCGTCCATCCACTCGCGCACCCGCAGCCGGCCGCTCACCAGCACCGGATCGCCCTTGGCCAGCGAACCGATCAGGTTGACCGCCAGCGCCCGCCAGGCCGTCACCGCCACCCACTGCGTCTCGCCGTCCACCCAGCACTCGCGCTGCCGGTCGTACCGCCGCTCGGTGCAGCCGAGCCGGAAGTTGGCCATCGGCACCCCGCCGCTCGTTTCGCCGTAGCTCACCTCCGTCGCCACATTGCCGATCACCGTCACGTGCGTCTCGCTCACGGCACACCCTCCGTTCTCGCCGATGCACCGTACGGAATCGATCGGTGCGCCTTGAGCGTGCACTTCGGAAGAAATCCCGGCGACCGACTTCCGAAATCCTGTGGATAACTCGGGCCTGTGGAACTGCTGTCACTCGCGGGGGTGAATTTCAGCGTTCCGCCGCCGCTTCGCCCCCCATCTCTTCGCGGCCATGACAACAAACCCGCTGCTCCTCGCCCCGACGGCACACCCGGGAGCCCGCCCCGGAACCCGCCCGGGAACGCTCTCCGGAACGCACCCCGGCGGGCGTTCGCGCACGTCATCCGACCGGCGCAACCGCGATTAAGGCCCCCCACCCGCACCGTCGGCGACACATTCTCCGTGCCGAATCCATAACGGGTGAGGAGGCAGCCCCGTAACGACTGCACAACGTCCGGCTCGGAACACTCCCAGACCGCTGCACTCACGGCCTTCACCTGCGATTATCGGACCGCTCCACCGAACCGACACACCAACGGCGGTGTCGTCACACCCAGCCTGGGAACCGGACACCCTTATCCTGTCCCCGACAGGGCGAGGGCCCACCACCCCCACCCTCAGGTACGGGGCCGGACAGCGTGCGCCCCGGCGCCCGCCAGCCCGATCCCGGCCACGGTCGCGCCCACCAGGGCGCCGCCCGCCCCGCCCCCATAGCTCAGCGGATAGAGCACCCGCCTTCTAAGCGGTAGGTCGCAGGTTCGAATCCTGCTGGGGGCACCACCCGCCGATTTCGCAGGCCGTCGCGTCGGCGGACACTTTCCGTGGCCGTTTCGGGCCATTCGGTCATCACTCGCGCCAACCGCCCTGCACACCCGTCGCACGGAACTCGTGACCGTACGTGTCGTGGCCGCCGCGGAAACGGGGGCCGAAAACGGGGTCAACCGGAACAAGCGGAATTCCCGGTGAATCCCCGCCCGAACGCACCGGTCCACCCACCGACCGGGCCGCCCCCGACCGGGCCGGGACGGACCGCTCCGCCCCCGACCGGACCACCCCGGCCTACGCCGCCAGTCCGGCCAGATAGGCGTCCAGCAGCTCCGTCTGCCGCTCCGCCGGGAAGTCCTCCGGGGCGAACAGCGCCTGGACCACCAGGCCCAGCACGAAGGCCTGCGCCCCCGCGGCGAGCGCGGCCGGGTCGGCCTGCGCCGGGAGCTCCCCCAACCGCTGGGCGTCCGCGACGTGCTCCGTGAGTGCCGTGCGCGAGCGCGCGTAGCGGCCCGCGTGCGCGGCCGCCAGCTCCGGGTCGGCCAGGGCGTGGTCCCAGGAGCCGACCCAGATCCGGTTGTCGGCCGCGGACTCGCCGTCCAGCGGCAGGACGTCCAGCAGCGACGCCCGCACCCGGGCCAGCCCGGCCGGCGGCAGGCTGCCGTCGGTGGGGGCGGTGCGCCGGGGCCGGGCCAGCGAGCGCCGGTCCAGCTCCTCCAGCGCATGGCTCAGCAGCGCCCGCTTGTTCGGGAAGTAGTGCGTCAACAGCCCGGTGGAGGCACCCAGTTCGGCGGCCACCGCGCGCAGGGTCAGCCCCTCGAAGCCGCGGGTGGAGAGCACTCGCCACACCCCCTCGGAGACTTCCGAGCGGCGGGCGTCATGGTCTCCACGGGCCGGTGTCATGGGGGCTATCGTACATACCAAACGTTTGTTATGAATGATCCAGCCAACCTCAGCACCCCCCGTGAAAGGCCGCCCGTGTTTGCCGTACCGCTCACCGAGAACGCCGAACTGCGCCCGCTGGAGCCCTGGCAGGCCCCCGAGTTCCTGACCCACCTCGACCGCGCCCGCGCCCACACCGACCCGTGGATCCCGTGGGCCACCTTCTCGGTCGACCTGGACTCCGCCCGCGCCACCCTCCAGCGCTACGCCGACGGCCTGGCCGCCGACCAGAAGCGGATCTACGGCATCTGGCTGGACGGCACGCTGGTCGGCGGCGTGATGTTCGTGCACTTCGACGCCCAGTCCGGCGTCTGCGAGATCGGCGCCTGGACCGAACCGGCCGGCGAGGGCCACGGGCTGATCACCGCCGCCGTCAAGCAGCTGCTCGACTACGCCTTCGTCACCCGCGGCATGCACCGCGCCGAGTGGTGGTGCTCCTCCGTCAACGCCCGCAGCCGGGCGGTCGCCGAGCGGCTCGGCATGACCCGCGACGGCGTGCTGCGCGAGTGGTACCCGTACAACGGAGTCCGCTACGACAAGGAGATCTGGGCCATCCTGGCGCCGGAGTGGACCAGCCGGGCCTGAAGGGCCCGGACCGGGTGCGACGCCGGGCCCGGTGGACTCCCCGTCCACCGGGCCCCGCACCCCGCCGCCGGCCCCCGGCCGCCGGCCCGTCAGGCGGTCGACGCCTCCTCGGCCGACCGCAGCCGCAGCACGCACACCAGTGCCAGCGCCAGCACCCCGCCCGCCGACAGGAAGACCACGTCCACCGCGTCCGTGAAGCTGCGCACCGCGTGCTCGTGCGCCGCACCGGTCAGCGCCCGGACCGCGCCGAGCGGCCGCCCCGGCTCACCCGCCTCGAAGACCCGGGACAGCACGGTGCCGAACAGCGCCGCGCCGAGCGCGCTGCCGAGGCTCTGGAAGAACCGGATGCCGGTGGTCGCCACGCCGAGCTGGTGCCGGGGCGCCGCCTCCTGCACCACCGTGATCAGCCGGCCGATCAGCTGCCCCAGCCCACAGCCCAGCAGGGCGAGTTCGGCCAGCACGGCCCACAGCCCGGTGTCCGGCCCGCTGAGGCCGAGCAGGGCGAGGGCCAGCGTCGCGCAGGCCGCGCCGACCGCCAGGAAGGTCCGGGTCGGGTGGCCGCGCCCGGTCAGCCGGCCGACCACGATCCCGGCCGCCGTCATCCCTGCCGCCATCGGGATCAGGTAGAGGCTGGCCGCGGTCGGGGCGACGCCCCGGGCGACCTGGAGGTAGAGCATCACGTACATGATCGAGCCGATCATGCCCATCCCGACCAGGCCCTGGATCGCGAAGCCCAACCGCACCGCGCGGATCCGGAACAGCGAGAGCGGCAGCACCGGCTCGGCGGCGGTGGCCTGGCGCCACAGGAAGAGGCCGAACGCGCCCAGGGTCGCGGCGGACAGCCCGAGGATCACCGGGGACGTCCAGGCGTGCTCCTTGCCGCCCCACTCGGTGACCAGCAGCAGCCCGGTCGCGAAGGCCGCGGCAAGGGCCGCGCCGACGAAGTCCAGGCTCCGGCGGCCGGTCGCCGGCGGCAGCTTGACCACCAGGGCGACACCGACCAGGACCAGCAGCCCCAGCGGCAGGTTGATGTAGAAGATCCAGCGCCAGCTGAGGCGGTCGGTGAACAGCGCGCCGACCAGCGGCCCGACCGCCATGCCGAGGCCCGCGATGATCCCGCCGATCGCCCCGCCCTTGCCGCCGCCGCGCTCCTCGGGGTCCTTGAACTGGGCGATGACCACCATGGTGACGCTCATCAGCCCGCCGCCGCCGATGCCCTGCACCGCCCGGAAGGCGATCAGCTGGTCCATCGACTGCGCCGCCCCGCAGAGCGCCGAACCGAGCAGGAAGGTGCCGACGGCCCCGAGCAGCACACGCTTGGCGCCGTACGCGTCGCAGAGCCTGCCGTACAGCGGCAGCAGCGCGGTGGCGGCCAGGGCGAACGCGCTGACCAGCCAGGGCAGCCGGTCGACCCCGTGGACGGGGTCGAGGTCCCGGACGATCGGCACGGTGGCCGCCGACACGATGTTCATGTCGAGCACCGCCAGCACGATCGTGACCAGGCAGAGCAACATGCCCAGCCCGCGCTGGGCCCGGGTCATCAGGGCGGGTGCGGTCGGGTCGGACGCGGTCGGCGCGGGTGCGCCCAAGGTGTCGGATGGCATCGGAAAGTCCCCCGGAATCAGTGGAGTCGGGCCCGGACCGGCGTGGTCGGGCGGGCTCGGCATCACCATGGCAAACTTTTTATACCTGGTCAATTCTTCATCCAGATCAATCATTCAGCCGAGTCAATCTTTGATCCTGGTACAGTTCCCCTCATGGCGACCCGCACCGGCATGAACCTCGGCCGCGACATCGATCTCGACGCGCTCCCGCTGCGCGAGCGCAAGAAGATCCAGACCGGCATCCGGATCTGGCGCACCGCGATCGCCCTGTTCGCCGAGCGCGGCTTCGACCAGGTCTCGGTGGCCGAGATCGCGGCCGCCGCCGAGGTGTCCAAGATGACCGTCTTCAACTACTTCCCGAGCAAGGAAGACCTGGTCATGGGCCCCATGGAGCAGCACCTCGACGAGCCGGCCGAGGTGGTGCGCGAGCGCGCCCCGGGCACCTCGGCGGTGGCGGCGCTGCGTGAGCAGTACCTGTCCGCGCTGGAACGGTTCGACCCCGCCACCGGACTGAGCGACCAGCAGGTCGTGCTCGACGTGATCCGGCTGATCCATCACACGCCCGCCCTGCTGATGCGCGCCACGGCCGGCTTCGACCACCGGGCGCAGTCCCTGCTGACGGCCGAACTCCTCGCCCAGGACCCGGACCACGACGAGCTGACCGCGCGGATCGCCGCCGCTCAGCTGCTGGCCACCCGCCTGGCGCTGACCGGCGAGAACCAGCGCCGGATGATGGCCGGCGAGAGCGCCGCCGACGCCCTGCCCGAGGCCCTCGACCGGGCCCGCCGCGCCTTCGCCCTGGTCGAACACGGCCTCGGCGGCTACTGCGCCCGCACCGCCTGAGAGAGTTGGCGCACCACGACCGACCGGAGGTGCGCATGGACCAGCCGCTGCTCACGCGGGACCGCTCCGCCCTGCCCGCCCAGGCCGAGGGCCTCAACGCGTACGTCGGCGAGGACGGCGTCGCGGTCCTGGAGTTCACCCGCCCGCACCGCCGCAACGCGGTGACCCTGGCGATCTGGCAGGCGCTGCCCAAGGTGCTGGAGCAACTGGCCGGCCACGGTGGCGTGCGCGTCCTGCTGCTCACCGGGGCCGGCAACACCTTCAGCGCGGGCGCGGACATCGCCGAACTCTCCGAGGTGTACGGCGATCCGGACCGCGCGGAGGCGTACCACGCGACCAACGTCGCCGCCGAGGAGGCGCTGGCGGCCTTCCCCCACCCGACCCTCGCCGTGGTGCACGGCGCCTGCGTCGGCGGCGGCTGCCAACTGGCCGTCGCCTGCGACCTGCGGTTCGTCGCCGAGGAGGCCCGGCTCGGGATCACCCCGGCCAAGCTCGGCGTGGTCTACCCGGCGGTGCCGACCGTACGGCTGGCCCGGCTGATCGGCCCGGCCCGGGCCAAGTACCTGCTGTTCTCCGGCGAGTTGGTGACCGGCCGGGACGCGCTGCCGCTGGGTCTGGCCGAACGCGTCCTGCCGGACGCCGAACTGGACGCCGCCGCGCTGGACTTCGCCCGGCTGCTGACCCGCCGCTCGACCCACACCATCGGCGCGGCCAAGGCCGTCCTGAACGCCCCGCCCGAGCAGGCCGACGAGGTCCTGGCCCCCTGGCTGCTCCGCTCCCGGGAGGGCTCGGACGTCCGCGAGGGCCTGGCCGCCTTCCTGCAGGGCCGCCCCGCCCGGTTCTGAGCCGGGCCCGCCACCGGGCCGGGGAGCCGGCGGACGGGGCCGCACCGACACCCGTACGATCATCCGGCCGGAATCCGTCCGCCCCTTCACGCCCCCGGAGCACCCACCCCGATGACGACCGAGGCCGAGGCCGCGCCCGCCCCCACCCCCCGGACGATCCGGGCCCGCCGCATCACCGACGGCCTCGAACCGAAGAACGTGATCATCGTGCTGCTCCCCTTGCTGGGCGGCCTCCGCTACGGCTGGCCGGGCATCGGCTGGGCGGTGTTCGCCGCCCTGTTCGCCGCCGTCGTCCCGACCCTGTTCATCCGGCGCGGCATGCGCCAGGGCACGGTGGCGGACCGTCACGTCGGCCACCGGCAGCGCCGGCTGACCGTCCTCCCGTTCATCATGGGCTCGGTGCTGCTCAGCTTCGCGGTGATGATCGGACTGGACGCCCCGGCCGACCTCACCGCACTGGTGCTGGCGATGTTCGCCTCGCTGATCCCGATCCTGGTGATCACCGCCTGGTGGAAGGTCTCCGTGCACACCGCCGTGGCCACCGGCGCGGTGGTCTGCCTCGCCATCGCGCTCGGCCCGCTCTGGCTGCTGCTCGGACCGCTGGTCCCGGCGATCGGGTGGTCCCGGGTGGTGCTGCGGGACCACACCACCGCGCAGACGGTCGTCGGCTCGGCGGTGGGCGCGCTCGCCGCCGGGCTCACCTTCTGGGCCGCCCGGTAGCGGGCCGCCCACCGGCGGACCGCCCGCCGACCGGCTGACGGATCGGCTAGCGGATCGGCATCCCCGAGATCGCCCGGGCGATCACCAGCCGCTGGATCTCGCTGGTCCCCTCGAAGATCGAGTAGATCGCGCTGTCCCGGTGCATCCGCTCCACCGGGTACTCCCGGGTGAAGCCGTTGCCGCCGAGGATCTGCATCGCCTGCGCGGTCACGTACTTGGCGGTCTCGCCCGCGTACAGCTTGGACATCGAGCCCTCGGCCGCGGTGAACGGCCGGTTGTTGACCGCCATCCAGGAGGCCCGCCACACCAGCAGCCGGGCCGCGTCGATCCGGGTCCTCATGTCGGCGAGCTGGAAGGCCACGCCCTGGTTGTCGATGATCGGCCGGCCGAACTGCTCGCGGGTCTTCGCGTAGTCCAGCGCCACCTCGTACGCGGCCCGGGCGATGCCGATCGCCTGCGCGCCGACGGCCGGGCGGGAGGCCTCGAAGGTGGCCATCGCCGCGTTGCCCTTGCCGCCCGGGCGCTTGACCCCCTCGCGGGCCCGGGCCAGCCGCTCGTCCAGCTTGTCCTTGCCGCCGAGCAGGCAGCTGCCGGGCAGCCGGACGCCGTCCAGCACCACCTCGGCGGTGTGCGAGGCGCGGATGCCGTGCTTCTTGAACTTCTGGCCCTGGCTCAGCCCCGGGGTGCCGGGCGGGACGACGAAGGAGGCCTGGCCCTTCGCGCCGAGCTCCGGGTCGACGGTGGCCACCACCACGTGCACGGCGGCGATCCCGCCGTTGGTGGCCCAGGTCTTGGTGCCGTCGAGCACCCACTCGTCCTTGGCCTCGTCGTACACCGCCCGGGTGCGCAGCGCCGAGACGTCGGAGCCGGCGTCCGGCTCGGAGGAGCAGAAGGCGGCCACCTTGACGTCCTCCGGCGTGCCGAACATCTGCGGGGTCCAGGTGCCGATCTGCTCGTCGGTGCCGTTGGCCAGCACCGCGACGGCGGCCAGGGTGGTGCCGACGATGGACAGCCCGATGCCCGCGTCGCCCCAGAACAGCTCCTCCATGGCGATCGGGATGCCGACGCCGGAGGGGTCGAAGTACTGCTGGGCGTAGAAGTCCAGCGAGTAGATGCCCAGCTTGGCGGCCTCCTGGATGACCGGCCAGGGGGTCTCCTCGCGCTCGTCCCACTCGGCCGCGGCCGGTCGCATCACGTCGGCGGCGAAGCCGTGCAGCCAGTCGCGTACGGCGAGCTGGTCCGCGCCCGGGTCCAGCGAGAACGTGCTGCTCATGGTGCTTGCCTCCGAAGACGTGTGCGGCCGACCAGGGTGTTACCTCCGGTAACATCGTCGGAGTCTGCTACTGATTGGTAACCGGTGTCAACGCCCAGGCAGACCCCGCCGAACCCGACCGCGAGGAGCAGCGCATGTCCCGAGAGCCCCGCCGCGAGCAGCTGCTCAACGCCGCCGACCGGGTCATCCAGCGCGAGGGGCCGGGCGCCAGCATGAACGCCATCGCCGCCGAGGCCGGCATCACCAAGCCGATCCTCTACCGCCACTTCGGCGACCGGAACGGCCTCATCGGCGCCCTGACCGAGCGCCACACCGGCGGACTGCTGGCCGCCGTCCGGGCCGCCCTCGCCGAGCCGCTGGAGCGCCGCGACCGGGTCGAGCACGTACTGGACACCTACCTCGCCGGCATCGAGGCCCGCCCCCAGGTCTACCGGCTGCTCACCCACCCCGAGCCGGGCGACCCGAACGGCGCCGGCAACGCGCTCGCCCCCGCGCTCAAGCAGATCGCCGAGGAGATCACCCGGGCCGTGCAGAGCCAGGTCGACCTCGGCGCCGACCGCGACCTGCTCGCCGAGGCCTGGGGCCGGGGCATCACCGGCATGGTGCTGGCCGCCGGGGACTGGTGGCTGGAGACCAGGCCCTGCTCACGCACCCGGATGGTGCAGGCGCTGGCGGACCTGCTCTGGGGCCGGCTGGCCGCCGCCGCGGACCTGCCGACCGCCGTCCTGCCGCCCGCGCCCGCCGAGCCGCAGGCCCAGAACGCCAACTGAACTCCCCTCGCGCGTAAGGCCCTTGCCTGCGCAAGCCTTGTGTGCACGACCCTTGTGCGGCGGGCGGCAGCACGGGCATCATCGGGCCCCACCCCCACCCCCGCCGTGTGAGGTCCCCGATGCGCCTGCGCCGCACCGCCGTCGTCCTGCTGCTCGCCGCCACCGCCGCCCTCACCGCCGTCCCGGCCTCGGCCCACGGCGGACAACCGGACCGCTTCCCCACCGGCACCGTCACCGCCGCCGACGGCCGCACCGCCCTCACCGACGCCGAGGGCCGCCGCCTGCGACTGCGCGGCTTCAACCTCGACAAGTACGCCGAGGCCACCGCCGCCGACCTCGACGCCGTCGCCGCCCAGGGCTTCACCCTGGTCCGGCTGCCGGTCTCCTGGACCAGGCTGGAGCCCGAGCGCGGCCGTCTCGACCCCACCGAGCTGCACCGCCTCCAGCGGCTCCTCGACCGGGCCGACCGGCTGGGCCTGCTGGTCCTGGTCGACTTCCACCAGGACGTCTACGGGCCGAAGTTCGGCGGCGGCACCAACGGCATCCCCGTCTGGGCCACCCGGGACGACGACCTGCCGTTCACCCCGGACCCGGACGACTGGTTCGCCGGCTACTTCCAGCCCGCCGTCCAGGCCGCCTTCCGCCACCTCTACGACGACCCCGACCTGCGCGCCTGGCAGGCCGACTTCTACACCCGGCTCGCCCGCGAACTGCGCGGCCACCGCTCGCTGCTGGGCTACGACCTGTTCAACGAGCCGTTCGGCCCGGTGGACGGCGACCCGAGCGACCCGGCCGTGCTGGCCGCCGCCTCCGCCGCCCTGGAGCAGGGCCGGCTCGCCGACATGTACCGCCGCCTGATCGCCGCCGTGCGCCGCTCCGACTCCCGCGCCTGGCTGTTCGTCGAGCCGACCGTGCTGGTCGGCCAGGGCGTGCCCACCCAGCTGCCCGGCTTCGCCGACCCGCGCCCCGGCGCACCCCGGCTCGGCTACGCCCCGCACTTCTACGACACCGCGGTCGAGGGCGGCGCCGACTGGAACCCCGCCGACGGCTTCGTGGAGCAGTACACCGCCGCGATCACCGGCTACCCGGCCGCCCACCGCCTGCCCGTCCTGGTCGGCGAGTGGGGCCCGCCCGACTCCCGCACCCCGGGCAACTCCGAGCTGGTCCGCCGTCAGGTCGCCGCGATGGACGGCTTCGCCGAGGGCTGGACGATGTGGTACTGGTGCCGGGGCAACGGCGGCTACTGCGCGCTCGACCCGGCCGGACGCCCCGCCCCCGGCGACGAACCCGCCTTCGGCCCCTACCCGGTGGCCGTCGCGGGCACCGACGTCCGCGTCGACGGCGCCACCGTGCGCTGGCGCGCCGACGGCACCGGGCGCGGCAGCGAACTCCTGCTGCCCCCGGCCGCGTTCCCGCACGGCGCCCGGGTCGCCGTCTCCCCCGCCGACGCCCGGGTCGAGGTCGTGCAGCCGACGGACGGACGTGCGGGAACCGTACGCATCCGGCTCCCGCACGCCCGCCCGGGCACGACCGTGACGGTCTCGCTCACCGCCCGTTAGGGCCCGTCCTGTCGATCGGCCCGGCCCCGGGAACGACCGGCAGGACGGGCCCTGGTCACACCAGCCCCCGACGGACCAGCAGCGGCCCGGTCTCGGGCGCCCGGCCGACCACCGCGCGGAAGGACTCCAGCGGGTCCCGGCTGAACCCGCGCGCCAGCAGCTCGCGCCGGAACAGCTCACCGCTCTCCCGCACCGGGCGCCCGTTGCCCTCGAACCACTGCACGGTGTCGGCGTCCAGCACCTCCGACCAGATGTACGCGTAGTACGCCGCGCTGTAGCCGCTGGCGAAGATGTGCTGGAAGTACCCCGTCCGGTAGCGCGGCGGGATCGCGTCCACCGCGATCCCGGCCGCCGCGAGCGCCCGCGCCTCGAACTCCTCGGCGTCCGCGATCCCCTCGCCCTGCGGCACGGTGTGCCACGCCCAGTCCAGCAGGGTGGCCGCCAGGTACTCCACCGTCCGGAAGCCCTGCCCGAAGCCCTCGGCCGCCGTCATCCGCTCGACCAGCTCGGCCGGCAGCGGCTCCCCGGTCGCGTGGTGGCGGGCGTAGTTGGCCAGCACCTCCGGCCGGACCATCCACATCTCGTTGACCTGCGAGGGGAACTCGACGAAGTCCCGGGGCACCGAAGTGCCCCAGAACAGCGGGTAGCGCACGTCCGAGAACAGGCCGTGCAGCGCGTGCCCGAACTCGTGGAACAGCGTGCGCACCTCGTCCCAGTCCATCAGCGCCGGCTCGCCGGGTGCCGGACGCGGGATGTTGAGGTTGTTCAGCACCACCGGCCGCTGCCCGGTCAGCCGGGACTGGGCGACCAGCTCGGACATCCACGCGCCGCCGCGCTTGGACGCCCGGGCGTGGAAGTCTCCGATGAACAGGCCCAGCGGGCTGCCGTCCTCCTCGAACACCTCGTAGACCCGCGCGTCCGGGTGGTGGGCCGTCAGGTCCGGCCGCTCCGTGAAGGTCACCCCGTACGCCAGGTTCGCGGCGAAGAACACGCCGTCCCGCAGCACCCGCTCCAGCTCGAAGTACGGACGCAGCACCGCCGCGTCCACCTGGTAGGAGCTCTGCCGGACCTTCTCCGAGTAGTACGCCCAGTCGTGCGCGGCGATCTCCCCGATCCCGTCCGCGGCGGCCTCCCGGGCCAGCTCCCCGGCCTCCCGGCGGGCCATCGCCACGGCCGGGCCGACCAGCCGGGACAGCAGCGCGGAGACCGCCTCGACGGTGCCGGCCGTCTCGTCCGCCACCACGTACGCCGCGTGGCTCGGGTACCCCAGCAGCGCGGCCCGCTCGGCGCGCAGCGCGGTCATCCGGATCGCCAGCGGGCCGTTGACCTCGACGCCCCGGCCGAGCGAGGCGGCCAGCAGCCGCTCGCGCACCGAGCGGTCGGTGAGCTGGGCCAGCTCGGCCTGACCGGAGGTGTTCCGCACGCTCAGCACGTACTTCCCCGGGTGGCCGAGCACCCGGGCGTTCTCCGCGGCACCGGCGATCGCGCCCTCGGAGAGCCCGGCCAGCTCCTCGGCGGAGTCCAGGACCAGCGCCGCGGCCCGGGTGTCGGCGTTCACGTTCTGCTGGAACGTGGTGCCGAGTGCGGCGAGTTCGGCGTTCAGCTCGCGCAGCCGGGCCTGCTCGGCCGCGCCCAGCCGGGCGCCCGAGCGCACGAAGGCGGTGTACCGGCGCTCCAGCAGGCGCAACGACTCCGGGTCCAGGCCGAGCCCGGCGCGCTGCTCGTACAGCGCCTCGATCCGGGCGAACAGCGCGAGGTCCAGGTGGATCGCGTCGTGATGGGCGGCGAGCAGCGGGCTCACCTTCGCCTCCACCTCGTCCAGCACGTCGGTGGTGTCCGAGGAGGACTGGTTGAGGAACACCGCGGCCACCCGGCGCAGCAGCGCCCCGGAGCGCTCCAGGGCCACCAGGGTGTTCTCGAAGGTCGGCCGGCTCCGGTCGGCGGTGATCGCCGCGATCTCGGCCAGCTGCTCGGCCATCCCCCGCTCGTACGCGGGCAGGTAGTGCTCCTCGCGGATCTCGGCGAACGGCGGGAGCTCGTAGACCAGCGGACTGGCCTGGAAGAACGGGTTCTCGGTCATTTCGCGAACCATACGCCGTGTCCCCCGCCCTGCCCACGCGCTTTCCCGCCCGTTGCAGATGCCTGCTTGCCATCCGTTGTCGTACCCACCCGTTAACGTCGACGCCGCGGACCCGTCGGTCGCGGGCCGCTGCGCGCCCGCGCCCCGTACCCGTCCCCGCACGCCCGACCGCGCGCCGGAGAGGAGCAGCCCCCGTGGCACCCAGGACCGCCCTCGCGCCCGACCCGCACGGCCCCGGCGG
>NZ_JAHSQD010000221.1 GCF_020103755.1 Streptomyces sp. LS1784 | reverse complement strand
AGACCGCCCCGGAGGCTCCGGCCACCGAGGCCGCCGCCGAGGTCCCGGCCCCGCGCAAGCGCACCCGCAAGGCCGCCGCGCCCGTGGAGGCCACCCCGGAGAGCTGACACCCGGTGTCTGCCCCGAGGGGGCGGGCCAGGCCACCCGGCCCGGTCCGCCCCCTCGGGCGTTCCCGGGTACGTCCGCACGGCGGCCGACGACGCACCAGCACGGGGCGGGCCGGGCCGCCCGGCCCGCCCCGGCCCCCCTCTAAGCTCGGGTAGCCGGGCAGTCGCCGGCGGGACAGCAGGTCACCGGCAGGACAGCAGGGAGAACAGCCCATGAGCACGCCGCCGTTTCTGACACTGCCCGGGTGCGCGCGGGCCGAGCGGGTGGTGACCGGGCGCGGGGAGTTCGCGGCGCTGCGGGCGGAGCCTGCCGGGCCGGTGCGCGGCTCGGCACTGCTGGTGCCGGGGTTCACCGGCAGCAAGGAGGACTTCATCGCGCTGCTGGAACCTCTGGCGGCCGCCGGATACCGGGTGACGGCCGTGGACCAGCGCGGGCAGTACCAGACGGGCGGCCCGGACGACCCGGCGGCGTACGGCGTCGGGGCGCTCGGCGCGGACGTGCGGGCGCTCACCGAGGCGCTGGCGGCCGACGGCGGGCCGGTGCACCTGCTGGGGCACTCCTTCGGCGGCCAGGTGGTGCGCGAGGCGGTGCTCGCCGCGGCCGCCGAGGGCCCGCTGCCCTGGCGGTCGCTGACCCTGATGTCCACCGGCCCGGGCGCGATCGACCCGGCCGAGGCGGCCCGCACCAAGCTGCTGCTGGACGCCCTGCAGATGATGGAGCTGGAGCAGATCTGGCAGGTCATGCAGCAGCTGGAGGCGGAGAGCGGGCAGCCGCGGCCGAGCCTGGAGCCGGCCGTCGCGGAGTTCCTGCACCGGCGCTGGCTGGCCAACGTGCCGCGGGCGCTGTCCGTCACCGGCGGCCACCTGGTGGCCGCGCCGGACCGGGTGGCGGAGCTGGCCGCCGCCACCGCCGGGCTGCCGCTGCTGGTGCTGTCCGGGGTGCGGGACTACGCCTGGCCGGTGCCGGAGCAGACCGCGATGGCCGAGCGCCTGGGCGCCCGCCGGGTCGTGATCGCGGACGCCGGTCACTCCCCCAACGCCGAGCAACCGGCCGCCACGGCCGAGACGCTGGCCGCGTTCTGGGCCTGACCGGCCGTCACCGGACCGCGCCGACCCGGGCCGGTTCCCCCGATCCGCCAAAAGTGGTCTGTACCACTTCTTCGACTTCGACCGGCATCAACGCAGGACAAAATTCGTTAGTTACGGTAATCTTTGATTCTGTCCGGGAATCATCGCCGGCCTCCGCTCCGACGCCAACCACCCGAAACCTGGACGTTACGGACGGGCAACGGCCCGGTAGCACCGCCACGTCACCGTGGTTCACGAGGTACTGGACCCATCAGGCAAGCAGGGGGGAAGCCCTTGCCGCAGCAGACCGCCGCACGCGCGACGACGACCCGCCCGGTCCGGCCGCACCGCCGGATCCGCAAGACCCCGAAAGGGCTGATACCGACTCAGCCGCGACCGCCCCGCCCCGCGGGGTCAGGAAAGGAGACGCCCATGACGAAGACCATGCGCTTCGAGATCGTCCGACTCGACGACGCCAACGGCTCCGCCACCGACCGCCTGATCGCCGACGCCGCCACCGTGCGCGAGGTCGTCCAGGCCGCCGCCCGCACCGGCGAGCGCCTGCTCATCCGCCCGTGCCCGACCGTCTGACCCGGCGCGGCGCCTCCCACCGGGAGCCCTCACCCGCCGCCGACGAGCCGGGAGCATCCGATCCGGACGTTCCGATACCAGACTGACGCCCCGTCACCGCATTCGCCGATGACGGGGCGTCAGTGCGTCCGGGGCCGGAGCCCCGGACGTTTGCCGCCGCCCGGGACGGGACATCCCCCAACGGGAACCGCCCGCACCGTGCCCACCCGGCGCCGGTCGGGCGTCCGCCACCGACAGGCGCCGCCGAGCCCTCCGTACGGGTGATCGTCCTTGACGCGGCGGACCGGAGGGAGGAGCGTTGACGGCTATGAGGGGCGAGCCAAGCTGCCCGAGGTGCGCCGGCCGGGTCCGCGCCCCCGGTCTGTTCTCAGACACCTGGCAGTGCGACCGGCACGGAGCCGTGCACCCGATGCAGCCCGTGCTGCCCCCGAGTGTGGAGGCCCTCGGCGTCGCCGTCGCCCGCTCCCAGGTCCCGGTCTGGCTGCCCTGGCCGCTGCCGGTCGGCTGGCTCTACACCGGCATCGCCCACGTCGGCGACGACGTCTCGGGCGCCCGGGCCACCGCCGTCGCCTGCTCCGGGCCGGCCCCGCTCGGCGGCTTCGGCGAGCTGGTGCTGGTCGCCGAGGAGCTGGGGGTCGGCCTCGGTGCCCGCTACTCGGGCCTGCCCGGGCCCGATCCGGGTGACTCCGTCGGCCTCTACAAGCCCGCCGACGCCAAGCTGATGGCCGCCGGGCGGCCCACCCCGATGTTCCACGTCCCGGACGCCCCGGCCGACCGCGCGGTGTTCGTCGGCGAGGCCCGCGGGCTCTGGCTCTGGGCGGTCGCCTGGCCCGAGCAGTCCGCGCTGGTGATGTACGACGAGCTGGTGCTGACCGACCTGCGCGAGGCCGGCGCCGAACTGGACCTGCTGCCCTGCGGGGCGATCTCCCCCCGGCTGTTCGGCTGACCGCTGACCTATCCTGGGCGGCACCCACGAGCCTCCAGGAGCCCGATCCGTGCGCATCGACCTGCACGCCCACAGCAACGCCTCCGACGGCACCGACAGCCCGGCCCAGCTGGTCGCGGCGGCCGTCGCCGCGGACCTCGACGTGGTGGCGCTGACCGACCACGACACCGTGGCCGGCCACGCCGAGGCCGCCGAGGCGGTGCGCGCGCTGCCCGCGGGCACCCGGCTGACCGTCGTCCCGGGCGCCGAACTGTCCTGCGTGGTGGACGGCATCAGCATGCACCTGCTGGCGTACCTGTTCGATCCCGAGGAGCCGGAGTTCGCGCACGAGCGGGACCTGGTGCGCACCGACCGGTTCCGCCGCGGACGGGCGATCGTCGAGCGCTGCCGGGAGCTGGGCGCGGAGATCAGCTGGGAGCAGGTGCAGCGGATCGCCGGGGCCGGCTCGGTCGGGCGGCCGCACATCGCCAGCGCGCTGGTCGAGGCGGGCGTGGTGCCCACCGTGTCGGACGCCTTCACCGCCGACTGGCTGGCCAACGGCGGGCGGGCGGACGTCCGCAAGCACGAGACCGACCCGGTCACGGCCGTCCGGCTGGTCCGGGCGGCCGGCGGGGTGCCGGTGTTCGCCCACCCGGGCGCGGTCAAGCGCGGCCGGACGGTCTCCGACCAGGTGATCGCCGACCTCGCCGCGGCCGGGCTGGCCGCGCTGGAGGTCGACCACACCGACCACGACGAGGAGACCAGGGTGCGGCTGCGCGGCCTGGCCGGCGAGCTCGGCCTGCTGGTCACCGGCTCCAGCGACTACCACGGCACCCGCAAGACCGTCCGGCTCGGCGAGCACACCACCGACCCGGAGGTGTACGAGGCACTGCTGGCGCAGGCCACCGGCGCGAAGCCGATCGGGCACTGAGCCGACGCGGCGCCCGGGCATCGGACCCCGGACCGGGGGTCGACGAGCGCCCCGCCTGAGCGGGCGTCAGTCCAGCCGGACGCCGCGCCGGTCCGGGTCGCGCAGGTCGGTGCCCTGGTCGAGCCAGCGCCCCTGGAGCGCGGCCGCGCCGTGCACCCGCTTCCAGCCCGCCTCGTTGGGCGTCATCGGCAGCAGCGGCAGGAAGCGGACCGGATCGGCCGGATCGGCCAGCTCCAGGTCCTCGACCAGGCCGCCCGGTTCGGCCGCGAGCACCGAGGTGAAGGGCGCGCCGTCCCAGAGCGGGGAGCCGAGGTCCAGCGAGCCGCCCGGGGCCACCACCAGGCCCTCGACCTGCGGGGTGGCGGCGAAGGTGGCCAGGGTGCGCAGCACGCTGTCGCGCCCGCCCCGGACGGTCAGCACCAGTTCTGCGCGCGGGCCGCGCACCTGGTCGGCGACCGGTGAGGTCGGGTCGGCCATCGGCGCGGCGGACATGCCGAGCGTCGCGTACCGCACCAGGCCCTCGGCGTCCGGGCCGAAGCGCAGCACCTCGATCCGGTCGGCACCCAGGAAGGTGACCGCGGCGCGGCCGCCCGGCTCGCCGAAGGTGGAGATCAGCCGGGCCTCGACGGCGGCCAGCACCGCCTCCCGGGAGAGCTCCGGGGAGCTGCCGCCGTGGGGGTCGCCGAAGAGCGGGAAGTCGTGCGCCATGCCGGTGAGCGTAACCCCCGGCGGTTCGCGGGCCGCGTGCGGGCGGGTCCGGAGGCGGTCGCGGGCGGGGCGGTACCGGATCCCGTAAAGGCTTCGGAAACCTCCGGGAAACCCCTCGGCCTCGACGCCCGGTCAGATGTTAGGGTGAGCGACTGGCCACCGGGATCGTTCGTCCCGGGGCGGCGGCGCGAAGGAGGTGGTTGCGGTGGATACCGGCCGACCATGCAGTACCGGCAGCTCTGCCCGGCCCCGACTCCCCCGTACCCCGCGCCCCGCAGGCCCAATCGGCTGACTCAGCCGCGGTAGCCCCGGGCGCAGGCCCCACGGCGGACGGACCGGCCGGGAGAGCACATTCATCCCCGTTTCACCGGTGTTCTCCGCCGTCGTACCGCGGCCGAACGTTTTTCTTCCGCGCCGCCGCGCGACGGTTCCTGCCTCTGGGAGCCTGCCATGTCGATGATCAACAGCCTGCGTGCCGCTGTCCGCACCAACCGCCGCCGTGGCGCGGCCGGGGTCTACGGCGTCCTGCCCGAGGACGCCGGCTCGGCGGTCGTGGACTGCGCGGTCTACCAGCACGGCAAGCGCAGGGGCGAGACGTGCAGCCCGCGCGAGGCCGCCCGCCGGGTCAAGGCCGCCCACCAACTCCCCGAGGGCGAAGGCTCGTTCAGCTGGATCGGGCTGCACGAGCCGACCGAGGCCGAGTTCGAGGGCATCGCCCAGCGCTTCGGCCTGCACCCGCTCGCGGTCGAGGACGCGGTGCACGCGCACCAGCGGCCCAAGGTCGAGCGCTACGACGACGTGCTGTTCGCCGTCTTCAAGACCATCCGCTACGTCGAGCACGACCAGCTCACGCCCACCAGCGAGGTGGTGGAGACCGGCGAGCTGATGGTCTTCGCCGGCCGGGACTTCGTGATCACCGTCCGGCACGGCGGCCACGGTTCGCTGCAGGAGCTGCGCCACCGGCTGGAGGCCGACGCGGACGAGGCCGGGCTGCTCGCCAAGGGCCCGTCGGCGGTGCTGCACGCGATCGCCGACCACGTCGTGGACAACTACCTGCTGGTCGCCGAGCGGCTCCAGAACGACGTGGACGAGATCGAGTACGGCGTCTTCTCGGCCAAGGGCGGGCGCAGCGCGGACGTCGGCCGGGTCTACCAACTCAAGCGCGAGGTCCTGGAGTTCAAGCGCGCCGTGGTGCCGCTGCTGCGCCCGATGCAGCAGCTGTCCGAGCCGCTCCAGCGTCTGGTCGACCCGGACATCCAGAAGTACTTCCGGGACGTCGCCGACCACCTGGCCCGGGTCGCCGAGCAGGTGCACGGCTTCGACGAGCTGCTGAACTCGCTCCTGCAGGCGAACCTGGCGCAGGTCTCGGTGGCGCAGAACGAGGACATGCGCAAGATCACCGCCTGGGCGGCGATCTTCGCGGTGCCCACCATGATCACCGGCGTCTACGGCATGAACTTCGAGTACATGCCCGAGCTGCACCACAAGTACGGCTACCCGACGGTGCTCGGCGCGATCGTGCTGATCTGCGTCGGGATGTACCGGGGCTTCCGCCGCAACGGCTGGCTGTAGGTCCGGCCCTCGGCGCCGTCCGCTACCTGCGCCCGGCGCGGGCGACCAGGACCAGGCCGAGCAGGATCAGCACCACCGCCGGGTAGGCGGCCGCCGGGGGCCACTGGCCCAGCCAGAGGGCGGCGATCAGCGCCGCACCCGGGGTCTCCAGCAGGATCGCGGTGGAGGTGATCGACGGCCCGAGGTTGCGCACCACCCGGTTGCTCAGCGAGTGGCCGAGCAGCTGGGCGACGACCATCAGCAGCACGATCTGCCACCACACCCCGGCCGGCCACCCGGCCAGCGGCGTCCCGGCGACCAGGCAGATCCCCAGCAGCACGACCGCCGTGGTGGCGTAGCAGACCAGCGTGTACGCGGTGGTGCTGACAGTCTTGCGGACCTCGGCGCCCAGCAGCATGTACCCGGCCGCGGCCAGGCCCGCGGCGAGCGCGAGCCCGTCGCCGAGCAGCGCGCGGGGAGAGAGCGAGAGGTCCACGCCGGTCAGCACCAGGACGCCGGCGAAGGCGACGATCGTGCCGAGCCAGACCAGCCTCGGCGCCCGGACGCCCATCAGCCGCATCAGCAGGATGGTCCACAGCGGGGTGGTGGTGACCAGGGCGGTGGCCGAGGCCACGGAGGTCATCCGCAGGCTGGGCATCCAGAGCGCGAAGTGCACGGCGAGCAGTGTCCCGGCGGCCGTCGCGAGCAGCAGCGCCCGCCTGCCGATCCCGCGCAGCTCGGCGCGGTGGCGCAGCAGCGCGTACGGGCCGAGGACGCCGACCGACATGACGTTGCGCCAGAAGGCGATCGCCAGCGCGGGCGCGGCGGTGGCGCTGATCAGCGGGCCGGACAGCGAGATGCCGCCGATCGAGACGGCGAGCAGCAGCAGGTCGAGGGTGGGGAGCGGGTGCATCGGCCCCGGGTCGGCGGTCACCGGGGCGGCGGAGGGGGCGGTCGCGGGCCGGGCGGCGGGCACGGCGCTCCTTGCTGTTCACGGGGGTGGGCGGTCATACGGTAAGGCCCGTGGCGCCACAATGGAACTGTCGCCCGGAGGCTGAGACACCCGGTGGACGCCGAAAGTCGTACGCTGTCCGCCATGGACCGTACGCCCGCCGCCGCGACCGCCGACGACTTCCTCGACCAGGCCCTGCTGGAGGAGGCCGCGAAGAAGTCCGGTCTGCTCTGGGTGCGTGCGGACGGGCAGGAGCACGCCCGGCCGCTGTGGCACGCCTGGCACGACGGCGCGGTCGTGGTGGTCGGCGGGGGCGGCGAGCAGCCGCTGCACGGCCTGGAGCCCGGCGCCGGGGCCGTGGTCACCGTCCGCAGCAAGGACAAGGGCGGCCGGCTGACCGGCTGGAGCGCCCGGGTGGTCGAGCCGGCCCCGGACAGCGAGGCCTGGCTGGGCGCCGTCGAGGAGCTCAAGGGCAAGCGGCTGAACGCGCCCGACACCGACGCCATCACCGCCCGCTGGGCCCGCGAGTGCCGGGTGCTGCGGCTGGAGCCGGTCGGGCCGCTCACCGAGCGCCCCGGGGCGATGCCGGACGGCTCGCACGCCGCGCAGCCGGTGCCCACCTCCGCCACCACCCGCCGTCCGATCCCGGCCGGCCTGCCCAAACTGCTGTTCAAGCGCCGTTAAAGCTTCACGCCCAGGACTCGTCCGGCCGCTACCGTGCCTCCCGGCCGGGCCCCGGACACGCGGGTAGCCTTGGCCGCGGGTGCGCCCCCGGCGCACCCGGTACGGCGTCGAACGAGTCGAGGGTTTATGGCAGGGCCAGGCACCCGGGTGTTCATCTCCCATCTGTCCGCCATCGCGGTCTTCGACCCGAACGGCGACCAGGTCGGGCGGGTGCGGGACGTGGTCGTGTCGCTGCGGCTCGGCGGCCGCCCGCCGCGCGTGCTCGGTCTGGTGGTCGAGGTGGTCGGCCGGCGCCGGATCTTCCTGCCGATGACCCGGGTGACCAGCCTGGAGTCCGGCCAGGTGCTCACCACCGGTGTGATCAATCTGCGTCGCTTCGAGCAGCGCCCGTCCGAGACCCTGGTGCTCGCCGAGCTGCTGGACCGCACCGTCACCTGGTCCAAGACCGGTGAGGAGGTCACCGTGCTGGACGTCGGCATGGTGCAGACCCGGCTGCGCGAGTGGGAGATCAGCAAGGTCTTCGTCCAGGTCGGCCGGGCCGGGAGGCTGCGCAAGGGCAAGGGCGAGCGGCTCACCCTGGACTGGCAGGACGTCACCGGCTTCTCGCTGCCCGAGCAGGACCAGGGCGCGGCCAACCTGCTCGCCACCTTCGAGCAGCTGCGCCCCGCCGACCTCGCCAGCGTGCTGCACCACCTGTCCGCCAAGCGCCGCGCCGAGGTCGCCGCCGCCCTCGACGACGAGCGGCTGGCCGACGTCCTGGAGGAGCTGCCGGAGGACGACCAGGTCGAGATCATCGGCAAGCTCCAGGAGGAGCGCGCCGCCGACGTCCTGGAGGCGATGGACCCGGACGACGCCGCCGACCTGCTCTCCGAGCTGCCCGGCGACGAGGCCGAGCGGCTGCTCCAGCTGATGGAGCCGGACGAGGCCGCGCCGGTGCGCCGCCTGCTGACGTACGAGGAGGACACCGCCGGTGGTCTGATGACCACCGAGCCGATCGTGCTGGAGCCGGACGCGACGGTCGCCGAGGCGCTGGCCCGGGTCCGGGTCAGCGACCACAAGCCCGCGCTGGCCGCGCAGGTCTTCGTCTGCCGCCCGCCGAACGAGACCCCGACCGGCCGGTACCTGGGCACCGTGCACTTCCAGCGGCTGCTGCGCGAGCCCCCGTACGTCCTGGTCGGCTCACTGGTGGACGACGACCTGGACCCGCTGCCGCCCGACACCCCGCTGTCGCTGATCACCAGCTACCTGGCGACCTACAACCTGGTCGCCGCACCGGTCGTCGACGAGGCGGACCACCTGCTCGGCGCGGTGACCGTCGACGACGTGCTCGACCACCTGCTGCCGGACGACTGGCGCGACGCCGCGCCCCACGCCCACGACGAGAACCGCCACGACGAGAGGGAAGGGGTGACCGGTGGACGGTGACCGCAACGGACGGCCGGACGACTCCGCGCGCCGGCGCCTCCAGGGCGAACTGCGCCAGCTGCGTCAGCTGCGCGCACTGCGCACCCGCGAGGGCGGTCGGGACCGGCGCGCCGAGACCGCGCCGATCACCGGCGCCGGCCGTGTCCGGCTCGACCAGCCGCGCACCGCACGGCCCGGCCTGATCACGCTGCCCTCCTACGACCCGGAGGCCTTCGGCGTCCTGTCCGAGCGGATCGCCCGCTTCCTCGGCACCGGTCGGTTCATCGTCTGGATGACGGTGGTGGTCGTCGTCTGGATAGCGTGGAACACCCTGGGGCCGGCGAACGTGCGCTTCGACGAGTACCCGTTCATCTTCCTGACCCTGGCGCTGTCCCTGCAGGCCTCGTACGCGGCCCCGCTGATCCTGCTGGCGCAGAACCGCCAGGACAACCGGGACCGGGTCAACATGGAGCAGGACCGGGCCCGCAGTGACCGCAACATCGCCGACACCGAGTACCTGACCCGCGAGGTCGCGGCCCTGCGGCACGGGCTCGGCGAGGTGGCCACCCGCGACTTCATCCGGTCCGAACTCCAGTCCCTGCTCAAGGAGATCGACGAGCGCCGGGAGGCCCCCGAGCCGCTGTGACCGGCGGCACGCTACCGACCGGTTAAGGACCTCGCCCGGCGCCGTACCATCAAGGCATGGCCAACGAGACAGAGGTCGCGGCCGGCGTCACGGAGGAGTCCGTACGCCAGGCGCTGGCGACCGTCAACGACCCGGAGATCAACCGCCCGATCACCGAGATCGGCATGGTGAAATCGGTCGGGATCGCCGAGGGCGGCGCGGTGCACGTCGCGGTCTACCTGACGGTCTCCGGCTGTCCGATGCGCGACACCATCGTCACCCGGGTGCGCGAGGCGGTCGGGAAGGTCCCCGGCGTGACCGCCGTCGAGGTCGAGCTCGACGTGATGAGCGACGAGCAGCGCAAGGAGCTGTCCCAGCTGCTGCGCGGCGGCGCCCCCGAGCGGGAGATCCCGTTCGCCAAGCCGGGCACCCTGACCCGGGTCTACGCCGTCGCCTCCGGCAAGGGCGGCGTCGGCAAGTCCTCGGTGACCGTCAACCTGGCGGCCGCGATGGCCGCCGACGGCCTGAAGGTCGCCGTGGTGGACGCCGACATCTACGGCCACAGCGTGCCGCGCATGCTGGGCGTCGAGGGCCGGCCCACCCAGGTCCAGGACATGATCATGCCGCCGCAGGCGAACGGCGTGAAGGTCATCTCGATCGGCATGTTCACCCCGGGCAACGCCCCGGTGGTCTGGCGCGGCCCGATGCTGCACCGTGCGCTCCAGCAGTTCCTTGCCGACGTCTGGTGGGGCGACCTGGACGTGCTGCTGCTGGACCTGCCGCCCGGCACCGGCGACATCGCGATCTCGGTGGCCCAGCTGGTCCCCAACGCGGAGATCCTGATCGTCACCACCCCGCAGATGGCCGCCGCCGAGGTGGCCGAGCGGGCCGGCACCATCGCGGTGCAGACCCACCAGAAGATCGTCGGCGTGATCGAGAACATGTCCGGCATGCCGTGCCCGCACTGCGACGAGATGATCGACGTCTTCGGCACCGGCGGCGGCCAGACCGTCGCGGACGCGCTCACCCGCACGGTCGGCGCGACCGTCCCGGTGCTCGGCTCGATCCCGATCGACGTGCGGCTGCGCGAGGGCGGCGACGACGGCCGCCCGGTCGTGCTCGCCGCGCCCGACTCCCCGGCCGGCGCCGCCCTGCGCGCGGTGGCCGGCAAGCTCGGCGGCCGCCAGCGCGGGCTGTCCGGGATGTCGCTGGGCCTGACGCCCAAGAACAAGTTCTGAGGCCGTGACCGACGAAGGGCCGGGTGGCCGACCACCCGGCCCTTCGTCATGACCACCGGTCCCACGCCGCGGTCGCGGGCCCCGCGTCGTCGCGGCCCGTCGCGGCCCCTACGGCCGGGTGTAGGCGGCCAGGTCCGGGACGGTGGAGAAGCCGATGCCGTAGGCGCTGACGCCCCGGCCGTAGGCGCCGAGCAGGACACCGGGGGCCTCGCCCGCCAGCACCCAGCCGTACTCGGACTCCCGGTAGCGGAAGGGCTGCGGCAGGCCGTCGACCGGGAGGCTGAGGGGGGACCAGCCGGGGCCGGCCAGGTCGTCGGCGAGGTCCCAGACGAGGCTGCTCTGCTGGTCCAGCCAGTCCTGGCGCAGCGCCCGGTCCAGCTGCCCGGGCCAGGTCGCGGCGAGCAGGCCGGAGCCGGCCAGCCAGGCCGCGGACGAGGCGGAGGTCGCCTCCAGGGTGCCGGTGTTGTCGGCGCTGCGGCGGCTGTCCCGGCGGGCCACGGTGACCACGACGGCGAACTTCCGCACGTCGCGCGGCTCGTACTGCCTGGCCGGTTCCTCCCCGTGGCCGAGCGAGCCGTAGTCGACGTCGCCCGCGGCACGGGGGCCGGCGCCGGCCTGCATCAGGAATCGACGGCCGCTCCAGCCCTCGTCCAGCCCGTACCAGGGGAAGTCGGCGGACAGGTAGGGCACCAGCGGGTCCGTCGGGCCGGCCTGTCCGCCGACCACCGGGTCGCCGGCCGTGGCCGTCGTCCCTCCCGCCTGACTCGTCGCGTCCATCCCCGGGCCTCCTCAAACACACGTTTGCCTGCCGTGGCGCGCTCCCATGGTGGCGTACCGCGGCGCTCCCCGGGGCCGTTCCTGGTCCGCGACGGGGCGCGGTGTGACGGACGGCTCAGTGGGAACAATCAGCACAATAGCGGCGCACACGCCACCGCCCCGCCCAGCCGGGTGGCCGAGCGGGGCGGTGGCGCGGAGCCGGTGGGCCGTAGGCGGTACCGCTCAGGTGGCGTCGGGGTCGAACGGGGGCCGCTCGCCGGGCGCCAGCGGGGCCCCGGTGGAGGCGGGCGCCGGGTCGGACTTCTCGAAGCTGACGCTGCCGCTGCGGCCGTTCACCGGCGCCGCGGGCTTGTCGTCCAGGACCGAGCGGATGTCCAGCGAGTCCTTCATGTCCTTGAGGCCAAGCGGGTCCTCCTGGTCGCCCAGGAGCTGCTTGCGGACGAAGGTCTTGGGGTTCAGGTCCTCGAACTCGAAGTCCTTGAACTCGGGGCCCAGCTCGCTGCGGATGTCCTCCTTCGCGTTGTCGGCGAAGGAACGGATCTTCCGGACGACGTTCATGGTGTCCTGGATCAGCTTCGGCAGCTTGTCCGGGCCGAAGATGATGATCGCCATCACGACCAGGGTCAGGACCTCCAGCCCGCTTACGTCGCTGAACACCTTTGCTCCCTAGCTCGTCGGACGACGGTTCCTACAGGGTAATGGCCACCGGCGAGTCCATGGTCCACGCTGGGATGAAGCCGTGGTAAAGACCTGCCGGTGGCCGAGGGCGTCCGGGCGGAGGGTCGAGCGTGTGTCCCGGGTCCGTCGAGGGCCGTTCTAGCGAACCTGCTGGCGCAGTGCGGCGAATCCCCCGGGGTAGCGATCGTAGTAACGCTCGGGGTAGCGCTCGGGGTAGCCCGGCGGAGTGGCGTCGCGGGTCGCGGTGGCCGGGCGGCCCGCGTAGTCCACCGGGGCCTGTGCGGTCATCGGGACGAGGCCGTCGCGGCCGGCGCCGGCGCCCCCACCGGGCGGGCTGACGCTGGTGCCGTGGCGCTCCTCGCCCTGCGCGCTGAGCCCGCCGACGCCGCCGAGCGTCACCGCGGCGACGGAGAAGGCGCCC
>NZ_JAHSQD010000220.1 GCF_020103755.1 Streptomyces sp. LS1784 | reverse complement strand
GACGAGCCGGTGGGCGGGTGGCTGCCGTGGCTGTGCGCCGCCGCGCCGGCGGTGGCCGTGACCGCCTCGCTCCCGCTGCGCCGGCGAGCGGGCGGCGGCCCGTACACGGGGCTCTGCGTGTGGGCGGTGCTGCTGCTCACGGCCGTCTGGGGTGCGGCGTTCGCGACGGCCCAGGCCGTCCACACCGTCCAGGTGCGGATGCACGAGCCGCGCAGCGTGCCGGCGGTGGTGACGCACTGCCGGGTGACCGGCCGGCTGCCGGTGGAGGGCGGCGGCCTGGGCGCCAGGACGTACGGCTGCGCCTACCGTTGGAGCGTGGACGGACAGGAGTTCAACGAGGAGCGCCCGGTCGGCGATCCCTACCCGGACGGCCACGAAACCCGCGTCTGGCTGGAGGACGGCGGGCGGATGGTCACCGGCCGGCCGAGCCTGCTGGGGGTCCCGTTCTGGATCGTGCCGGCTCTGCTCGGCCTGGCCGCCGCGCCGTACTTCGCCTCCCGCCTGGCCGGTCGGGCCCGGGAGGCGGCCCTGCGAGGTTGACCGGTGCGACCGGGGCCGGGTCAGGTCCGCGGTTCGTCGTCGGCCCCGGGTACGCGCCGTACCCGGGGCCGCTGGAGGGCCTCGCGCACCGAATCCGCGAGGCCACCCGCCGACCGGTTCCCGGAGCCGACTCCATGCGGAGCCGAGCGATCAGCGCCGAGAATCCTTCGGGGGTTGACTCCGGAGCCGACCGCTACGCATCGCTGCGGCTCAGGAATTCGCCGACGGTCCGGACGAAGAACTTCGGATCGTCCAGCCACGGGAAGTGCACGGCACCCGGCTGGACGACGAACTCCCCACGTGGGAAGAGCGCCGCGACCTCCGCAGCCTTGTCCGGGCGAGGGGACGGGTCCAGCTCGCCCGCGAGCACCAGCACCGGCACGTCGAGCTCGGTCAGCACCTCACGCACCGCAGCCGCGTCGTCGAACGCGCCGGGACCGGGGTAGGCGTGAGCGGCCTCCTCGTTGTGACCGTCCTCGCCGGAGGCGGCGTGGGCCTCCGCCTCCGCGTCCCAGCGGCCGTAGATGAGGCGGTCCAGGAACCGCCAATCGTCCTTGGTCGCCTCCCCGGCCATCGCCCGCTCGAAGGCGGGCACTGCCTCGTCGTACCAGGGCTCTCCGCTGCGCAGCGCGAGCGCCTCGCGCCGTCCCTCCAGCGGGAACTCGATGCCGGCCGCCCGGGCCCGGGCGGTCACCAGCACCAGCGACCGGATCCGCTGCGGATACCGGCCGGCGTAGAGCAACGCGAGGTCGCCGGCGGCGGAGTGGGCCAGGACGTCGATCCGTTCCAGCCCGAGGTGAGCCCGGAGCGTTTCGATGTCGTCCACCTGCCGGTCGACGCGGTAGCTCGACGGGTCAGCCGGAGTCTCGGACTCCCCTGTGCCACGCAGGTCGAGCAGCACGAGCGAGCGCCCCGCGGCGGCCGGCAGGCCACCCAGGTCACCGAGGTAGGCGGAGGCCAGCATCGGGCCTCCGGGGAGACAGACCAGCGGATCACCCTCCCCCACGGTGCGGTAGGCGAGGCGGGTTCCGTCCGGAGCGGGAAATGTCGGCATCCGGTCATCCTGACACCGGCCACCCCCGCCCGCCACGGATTACCGGCCGGGGGCGTTCCGGAGGCATCCGGCCCCACAGGTCGTCCGACACCGACCACGGCGGTCTCTTCCCCGCGGTCTGCGCAACGAGCCGATGGACGAACGGACATGGGCGCTACGCGGTTCTGTTGGCTCCGCTAAGCGGCTTCGACCCGACTGTGGTCACCAGCCGTGACGGACCGCCCGGCCTGATCGCGTCGGGCGCGCGTCCGCTGCGGCGGGACCTGCTGTCCCGGGGGGACGCTCGCGCCGCGCCGGCCCTGCGGATCGGCGCCGGGCGTCCGGCCGGCGAGGTCGTCGCCCGGTGCGGCGGCCTGTGCCTGGCGCCGGCCGTCGTCGCCGGATGCGCCGAGGGATACGAGGAGTTCGCGGATGCGCAGGCCCATGTGCAGGGTGATGCGGTCCGCCCCGTTGTCCAGGTCGACCCCGGTGATCTCCTGGATCTGCCGCAGCCGGTAGTGCAGCGACGTGCGGTGGATCCGGAGTGCTTCGGCGGTCCTGGATGTCGATCCGGCTTGATCGAGGAAGCAGCGCAGGGTCGCCTCCAGGCGGTGTCCGCCGCTGGATTCCAGCAGGGCGCGCAGTGGCTTCGGGAGCAGTGACTCGTTCAGGGCGCGGTCCGGCAGTTGCAGGAGCACGGCGAGCTCACCGAGCTCCTCCCAGGAGCCGATGCCCTTCAGTCCGGGTATCCGGCGTGCCGCGCGCACTGCGACGAGCGCCTGCTCGTAGGAGGTTCGGGCGTCGGCGAGACCCGTCTGGTGGCCGCCGATGCCGATGACGGGAGGAGCGGCGGAGGCGTCCAGGCGGGTGCCGAGGACCTCCATGATGTGCCGGGACTGCTCCCGGAGTGCTTCCGGTGTCAACGGCCGGTCGGCGAGCTGGAGCAGGACGGCTCGGTTCGATGTGACCGCGAAGGCGCCGTGTGCCGATCGGGTACGCCGGAACCCCTCCAGCGCCCCGCGCAGTGCGGTCGCCGCCTGCCCGGGAGACACCGGGGAGCATGCCACCTGCACGAGGCTGACCACCGCGTGGGGGGCGTCCGGGAGCAGCGCGTCGTCCAGGAGCTGATTGCGGGACTCGGCGCGCGCAGTGGGGCTCGCTCCCAGCAACGACAGAAGAAGCTCCTGCTCCCTGGTCTTCTCGGCATCGGCCAGGACGTGATCGGCGTACAGCTGGCCGGCGATGGCGGGCGTTGCCCGGGCGATGGCTTCGGCTTCCTCCGGGCCCAGGGAGCCGTCCGGTGCGATGACCATCAGCAGACCGAGGAAGTGGCCGCGCTGACGCAGCGGCACGCAGTAGCGGGAATGCAGTCCGAGATCGTCCCGGCCCTCGATGAAACCCGGCCTGGACCACCGGGTGGCGCCCTGATCGAGGACGTGACGGACGGCTTCGCTGCTTGCCCGTCCCTGCAGAAGGCTGTGGACGCGTGCCGGGTCCGCGTCGTCGAAGTGCCGGCTCGAACAGATGCCCCTGACCGAGGGGCCGGCCAGGGCCACGGACCGGCGGAGCGACTCCGCGAGTTCCTCGATCAGTTCTCGCAGCGCGGCACTGCCGACGGGGGCTCGCCGCCGTTGTTCGGTCATGGCAGTCCTCATTCGTGGTCGTCCCGGTGCGGCGCGGGGCCGGCGGGCCGGGATCCGGCGGCGGCTCCCCGCGCACCGGTCCCGGGGCCCGGATCGCTCCGGTCCCGCTTGTCCCCGGGACACCGTGACACCGCGGCGATGCCCCACGGTGCACGGCTCTTGCCTGTGTCCGCGGGGATGGCCGGGCCGTCGTGCATCCGGTGCGGGACTGCCCCAGGCTGATCCCGCGGCCCGTTGCGAGTGGCCTGTGAACCGCCCCTGCGGAGGAGTGCCCGTGCACGAAGACGTCCACGTTCCCCGGGTGACGCCCGTCCTCGGGCGGCAGACGCGTGCCTTCGTCGAGTCCTGCCCGTGGCCGGCTCCCCCGCAGGCCGACGGCCTCGCGTCGAGGGAACGCATGGCGGCGCTGTGGGACGGCGGCGGCCGCGAGGAGCCCGATGTCGAGGAGGAGTGGCTGGCGGTACCGGGAAGGGACGAGGATCGCATCCGGGTGCGGATCCTCCGTCCCGCGGGTGCCTGTGAGCCGCTGCCGGTCGTGCTCTACCTGCACGGGCTCGGCTGGATGCTGACCGATGCCCACGCGCACCGGCAGCTGCTGGTGGACCTGGTGCTCGGAGCGGACGCGGCCGTGGTGGTCCCCGAGTACGACGCACCGGAGCACGCCCGCCACCCGGGTGCCGTCGAGCGGGCGTACGCCGTGGCCCGGTGGATCGCCGGGCACGGCGCGGGATGCCGACTGGACGGGAGCAGGATCGCGGTGGTCGGCGCCAGCGCGGGCGCCCAGCACGCGGCCGCGCTCACCCTCGTGGCGCGGACGCGCCGCGGCCCGCGCTTCCGTCACCAGGTGCTGGTCTGCCCGGTGACCGACGCGGCGATGGACACTCCGTCCTACCGCCAGTTCGCGGAGGGGTACTTCCTGACCCGCGCCGCCATGGCCGAGTACTGGCAGCAGTACGCGCCGGACCCGCGGGACCGCGCGCAGGGCGCCGTCTCACCGCTGCGCGCGCCCGTGCGATGTCTTGTGGGCCTGCCGCCCACGCTCGTCATCACCGCCGAGGCCGACGTCCTGCGCGACGAGGGTGAGGCGTACGCGGCACGGCTGAGGCAGGCGGACGTCCCGGTCGTGTCGGCCCGTTACCACGGCACGATCCACGGGTTCGTCCTCTTCGACCGGCTCCGCGGCACGGAGGCGTCCGAGGCGGCACGCATTCAGATGACGGATGCCCTGCACACCGCCCTGCATTCTTGAGGTCACCTGGGCCCGTCCACGGGGACGGCGGTGAGCGCCCTCGGCTGCGGCAGATGTCCAGGGTGGATGCCGCACGTCCCTCAACCAGGAGGCGGGCCTGCTCTTGCCAGGCGGCCCTGCGTGGTCCGCGGGGCCGCCCGGCAAGAAGCGCTTCAGCAGTTGGTCGGGAAGTCACCCGCCCGGATACCGGCGACGAAGGCCTGCCACGCCTTGGAGGTGAAGGCGAGGGCCGGGCCATGGGGATCCTTGCTGTCCCGAACGGGAACGACGCCGGTGAAGCCATCGGCCACTTCGACACAATCACCGTCGCCATTGCTGTAGGTGCTCTTGCGCCAGACGGTCTCGTCGGGTCGATCTCTCATGTGCCGTACTCCTCTGCGACGTTCCTCAACCAGGAGATGGCCTTCTCGGGTTGGACCGATGAGGCCATGAGTCGGTGGAATACGTCGTCATGTCGGGCAATCTCGGATTGCTCCTCGACGTACGTCTTGCTGGTGATCGTCTCGGAGTAGGCGACGCTGCCAACGATGTCACTGAAGGAGAAGATCGAGAACGATGAACCCATGGCGGCATGAGCACCAGCAGAGAAAGGGAGTACCTGCACAGTGAGGTTTGGGTGCTGTTCTGCCAAGTCGGCAATGTGCCGCAGCTGGCCTGCCATCACAGTGTGGTCGCCGATCAGGCGACGCATTACTGCTTCACCGAAGATCGCCCATATCTGAGGTGGGTCATGCCGATCGAGGATCCGTTGCCGTTCCATACGGAGGGCAAGCCTGCGCTCGACCTCTTCGATCGACTCTGCCGGCTTCATCGACCGGATGACGTTCCGCGCGTACGCCTCGGTTTGCAGCAAGCCTGGAACCAGCTCGCACTGGAAAGTGCGGATCTTCGTGGCATCGGATTCGAAGCCCACGTAGGCGCGGAATCGCTCCGGAACCGCCTCGCCGTACGCATGCCACCAGCCCTGTTGGCGGCTCTGGCGTGTCAGTCCGAGGAAGTGCTTCACCTCATCGGGTGAAGTGACGCCGTAGTGCGCCAGGAGCTTCGCGGCGTCACGCTCCTGCAGTGGCACCAGGCCGCTCTCGATGCGGCTCAGCTTCGAAGCGGACCAACCCAGCGCGGCGGCAACGTCCTTGGCGTTCAGATCGCGCGATGCGCGCAACTTGCCAAGCTCGCCGCCGAGCCTACGCCGCAGCACGGTCGGACTGCCCATGCGTCACACTCCCTGGCTGTTCGCTTCCTTGCATAGTTTGCCACCCCTTCCGAGGCCCAGCCGCGCCTCATGATCATGCAATTGCACGAGCGAAGCAGTTGCATGCAATTGCCCGGCTAGGGCAATCTACAGGGAGTAGTCCTTCGGGTCGCTTGAGTGACCACGGGTGGTCTGCTGCCGGGCATCCCTATGCCTCCGCCCGGCACCGCATGGCTTCAAACTTCATGCCTGGAAGGTGGATTCGCCATGTCCTCCCACTCCTCCACCACCTGGCTGCCGCGCAGCCGCCGCGCCCCCTCCGAGGGGCGCGCCCTCCTCGCCTCGCTCCTCGCCTCCACCCCGAACCCGGGGCTCTACCTCGACTCGGGGCTGCTGATCGTCTCCGAGCTCGTGACCAACGCCCTTCTGCACGGCACGCCGGCGGGGCACCTCATCTACCTCGCGCTCGACCTCGACCCCGCCCGCCTGCGCATCGAGGTGCACGACGCCCGGCGGGACCGCGAGCCCGTCCTGCGCGCCCTCACCCTCGACGGCGAGGCCGGGCGCGGCCTCCACCTCGTCAAGTCCCTCTCCATCCGGACGGGCTGCTCCCCGCGCAAGCACACCGGCAAGATCGTCTGGTGCGAGGTGGCCGCGTGAGGGCCGATCACGACGTCCGCGTGGAGATCCCGGGCCACCGCCCGCCCGCCGTCCACACCCTCAGCGACGACGCCCTCGAACGGATCTGGGCTTCGGTCTGCCACCTGCCGATGTCCCGCTTCCAGCACTACGTCCTGGAGCGCCGCCTCACCGGCCCCTGCGCCAGGCGCGACATCATCCGCGAGCTCGCCGACGCCCCCGTCCTCGCCCTCCCCCTCGGCGACCGCGAAATCCGCATCAGCTGGGCGAACTGACGCCTACAGCCACCCCCGCCGGGCCGCCTGGACCCCGGCCTGGAACCGGGTGGTGGCGCCCAGGTGGGCCAGCAGGGTGGAGACCCGGCGCACCACGGTGCGCCGACCCAGACCCAGCCGGCGGGCGATGGCGTCGTCGGTGGCGCCGCCGGCCATCAGGGTGAGAATCCGCCGGTCGCGTTCGTCGATGCACAGGTCGACCTCGGCCATGGAGGCGGGCACGGCCAGGCGCCACAGCGTCTCGAAGACCGCCGCCAGCGCGTGCAGCAGGCCGGAGGGGCGGATCAGCAGCGACACCACGCCGGGGCGGTCGTCGGCGGGCAGGGTGACGATGGCCAGGTCGTCGTCACCGATGGCGAGCTTGAGCGGCGGCTCGTCCAGGGTGCGGGCCTGCTCCCCCGCCTCGACCATCCGGGCCATGTTGGGCCCGACCACCGGGTCCTGGAACGCGCACCCCTGGTAGATCACGCGGTAGACGACGCCCGCGGCCATCCGGCGGCGCTGGAGCACCTCCTGGTCGAGGTAGTGGGCGGGGCTGCCGGAGTACGGCGGCACGTCGATGACCCGCACCCGGTGGCGGGCGGCCAGTTGGAGGCGGCGGCTGGCGGCCAGTACCCCGGCGGGGTCCTCCACCACCTCCAGCGCGCCGTAGCTGCCGGTGTCGCGGCGGGCGAAGCGGTAGAGCCGTTCCAGTTCGGCGCCGGCCCGGCGGGCGGTGGCCTGGCGCAGCGCGTCGTGTTGCAGTACCGCTTCGACCACCCGGGCGGGCGGCAGGGCCTCCCAGGCGTGGTCTCGGTCGTCGGCGCTGTCGGTGGTGTCGAAGGCCACCGCGACGCCCTCGTCGGCGAGGTCGCGCAGCACGGCCAGGACGGCCTCCTCGTCAAGGCCGCTCTCGCGTGCGAGTTCGGGTACGCGGGCCCGCGGCCGGCCGACCAGGCTGTGGTAGACGCGGCCGCGTTCGGAGTCCGGTTCCAGCACGTCGTGCACGACGCCCCCCAGTCATCGTGTCCCGCCGCCGTGTCATGTCCCGGGCGGGGCCGGGGGAGGCTACCCGCGCCGGCGGCGCACATGCGCCAGTGGCCCAGGTGCGCCGCCGGGTGCTCTGGCGTCCGGGCGGGGCCACTGGCAAGAGTTGTCGGTGATCAGTCAGATCACGGAAGGCCGAGGACGACCATGATCCACGCCCGGCTCCGGCGCGCCCGCGCGGCTCTCGCCGCCCTGGCCGCCTGCCTGCTCCCGCTCGCCGCACCAGCCGCGCCCGCCACGGCGGCCGGTTCCGCCGTCACCGGTCCCGCCGTACACGCGGAGGCCGACGGGCCCCCGCCGCTGAGCGACGGCTTCGGGCTGACCCAGGTCGGCGCCGCCACCGGCAGCGCCACCAACTTCGTCGTCACCGTCACCACCCCCCAGGTCGCCGGGCCGCACACCATCCGCATCCTGCTGCCCGCCGACTACGCGGCCCACCCCGACAGGCGCTACCCCGTGCTGTACTTCCTGCACGGCGCCTCGGACAACCCGAGCGACCCGGCGCTGGCCTACCCCGCGCTGACCGCCGCCCAGTCGATGATCACCGTCATCCCGGACGGCGGCCTGCGCGGCTGGTACACCGACTGGCTCGACCAGAACACCGCCGCCGGCGCGCAGAACTGGGAGACCTTCCACCTGAACCAGGTCCTCCCGTTCGTCGACGCCAACCTGCGCACCCGCACCGATCGCGCCCACCGCGCCGTCGGTGGGCTGTCCATGGGCGGCTTCGGCGCCCTGCACTACGCCCAGGACCGCCCCGACCTGTTCGGCCAGGTCCTCACCATGTCCGGCGCCAACGACCTGTCCACCGCCGAGATGGTCATCCGCGGCGCTGTCGTCGCCACCCTGACCAACGTCGGCACCGTGCTCTGCGGCCCGAGCGACGGCCGCCCCTGCGGCCTGGACTTCGGTCCCACCGTCTCCAGCGACGCGATCTTCGGCAGCCCGTACCCGGTGTTCAACGCCGACTGGCGCTGGAACGCCGCCGACCCGGCCTCGCGCCTGGGCCTGCTCGCCGACACCGGCATCGCCGTCTACACCGGCAACGGCAACAACAACCCCGCCGACATGGAGTTCTGGGCCGAGGGCACCGCCAAGCGCGTCAAGGACCGCCTGGACGCCCTCGGGCTGGCGTACCGCTACGTCGACTACGGCAACGGCGCCGGCTGGGGCACCGACTGCCACGGCGGCCACACCCCTGGCTGCTGGGCGCAGGACCTCGCGGACTACGTCCCGCGTCTGGAGGCGGCGTTCGCCGCCGCGCCCTGACGCCGGCCCTCTCCCGCACCTCTCCCCCGACGAAAGGACACCACCCTTGCCCGCCACCACACCCCTTGACCGCACCGCGCCCTGGCTGCGCCTGCTCGCGGCCCTCCTCGTGACGTGCTGCGCCGCCCTCGGCCTGACCGCCGCGCCCGCGCACGCCGCCCCGGCCCCGGCGCCCGCCCCGCTCGCCGCCTGCAGCACGCCGCAGCAGTGCCTGTCCATCAAGTCGCTCAGCAACGGGCGTCAACTCGACGTCCAGAACGGCAACACGGGCGACGGCGCCTACATCGTCACCAACTCCGCGCCCGGCTACCACCAGTCCTGGCGGCTGAACGTCGACCCCTCGGACTACACCTTCACCATCGTCAACAACGACACCGGCAAGTGCATCGACCTGGCCGCCTGGTTCGTCCCGGCCCTGCGCCAGCAGACCTGCGCCGGGCAGGCCAGCCAGCGCTGGTTCCTGCAGCCGGCTCCGGGCGGCGCCGCCGACGCCTTCATGATCCGCCACGCGGGCGACAACACCTGCCTGGACCTGCTGGCCGGCGCCCAGTACGACGACGCCTGGACCGACCAGTACGCCTGCAACGGCACCGTCAACCAGCAGTGGTCCACCGGCTTCCCGGCGGCCGCCCGCAATCTGGCCCTCGACCACGCCGCCAAGCAGTGCCAGAAGGACCCCGGCTCCTGCTCCTGGGCCGTGAAGAGCGAGGCCCCCGCGGCGCCACTGCCCAAGATCTGCGTCTCCTCGGTCTGGTTCAACAACACCAGCAGCGCCGCCCAGCAGAACTTCGCGGTCACCACCATGAGCGGCTGGTCCAGCACCCTCGGCGGCCAGATCGGGGCGAACATCGGCGGCGCGGCGCCTGGGGACGTCTTCAAGGCGGAGGTCTCCACCCAGGTCAACTACAGCAACGTCTGGCAGGGCTCGACCACCGTCAACAACAGCGTCACCGTCAACGTCCCGCCGCAGGAGTACGGCTGGGTCACCCTGGCCGAACTCGCCCGCAAGGTCACCGGCACCTGGACCTTCGACGCCCGCGGCATCCCGTGGACCGCCGACGACACCGTCACCGTCCCGCTCACCTCCGACCCGAGCGGCGGCGCGACCCTCTACATCGCCAACACCAGCCCGACCTTCACCACCTGCGCCTGACGAACACCGTCAGTTCCTCGGCCGCCGCCCGGACTTCACCGGGCGGCGGCCCCGCTTTCCGCCGCCTCGAACGGCCGGCGCCGGTCATCGGAGGCTCACCCGCTCCCCTGAGCATCGGCGTGCGCGGTCGCGAGGGTGACCATGTGGTGCATGGCCGCGACCGGGACGGCGGGGTTCCGGGCGGCGATTTCGGCGGTTTCGACGCAGTGCGGATCGAGCAGGCGCGTCACCAGCTCGTCCGCGGGCAGCGCCGGGTTGGTCGAAGCGGTTTCCCGCACGCCCCGATCGGGATCGGCGGACAGCCGGACCAGGGCCTCGGGGGCGGTCCGAAGGTCCCTGGCGGCGGCGCGGCGGACGCTCGGGTCGGAGTCCCGGCTGAGCTGTTCGGCGTGGGCGGCGGTGGAGGCCGGGTCGTCGAGCGCGAGCGCCCGCAGGCGCGGGTTCGGGTCGGCGGCGAGGCGCAGCAGGCCGTCACGGGGGAAGTTGGGGTGGTTGCGCGGGCGGCCGGGGAAGGAGAGGCTGCCGCCCCACCACGCCGCCACCTCCAGCAGCATCCCGGGCGGGGCGTCGTCGCAGGACTCGGCCAGGAAGAGCCGCACCACGCGGTCCTCGTCCCGGGCGAGCAGGGCCACGACGTCCGCGGGCAGGCGGGGTGCCCTGGCGACGCTGCGGCGGACCAGCAGCTTCGGGGAGGACGCGAGTTGACGCATGGCCGCGGCGTCCTCGTGCAGGGCGCCGATCCACCACAGGCCCGTCGTGACGTCCCCGGGCTCGATGTCGGGGGCCTCGGCGGCCATCGCCTCGATCTCGTCGGGGGTGGTGGGCGGCGCGGCGTCGGGGTGCGGGGCGCCTGCGGTGCCGCGGCCGCCGCCCGGCCGTGCCCGGGCCTTCAGGCACTGCTCGGCGAGCTCCGTGAACAGCCCGCGCCGGGGCGCCCCGGGCGAAGCGGCGACGAGCCGGTCCCACTGCGCCGGTGACAGGTGACCGGCCTCGGCGACGGTGAGGCGGACCTGCCGGGCCGGGTGGACGACCGCGGCGTCCAGGACGGCGTCGGGCAGGTCCTCGCGGTACAGGAACCAGTGCCGGCCGGCGTCCAGGAGCCGCAGGAGCAGGTCGGCGGGCGCCGCACGGTTGAAGCCGAGTCCGTCAAGCCAGGAGGAGCCTGTTGCGCGGTCGACTTCGGTGGCCGAGGTCAGCGCCGCCCAGGCGGGGGCGAGCGCGACGGGGTGTGTCTCTGTCACCGGCCGAAGCCTATGCCCGCCGTCCGCGCTTCGCCGGGCGGCGGCCCCTTGTTGCGCTTGTTCCGCCGTCCAGGAGGGCCAGCGCCTCGCGTACCGCCAGGCGGCCGGCGGTACGGAAGGAGTGCTCGCGCGAGTCGACCGGGTGCACGACGGTGTGGTGCACCACGAGCGCCAACGCCACCGGGACGCCGGGCAGTTGCTCGGCCAGTTCGGCGCGCACGCCCTCGGCCAGGGCGGTGTGGAAGCGCTCCGTCTCCCCGGGCTCCGGGCCGCCGTCGACCGTGGCGTCCGGGGCGGACTCGATGTGCAGGCCCTCCTCCCAGGGCTCGAAGTCCACGGTGACGATCGCGACGTCGCCCGGGCAGCTGGTCTGGTGGACGTAACGGGCCCGCACACCGCGGAGCGGGCGGGGCGGGAACGCGCCCTGCACGGCGGTCACCGGGTCGACGGTCAACGGGTCAGGAGTGCTCGATCTCGACGGAGGTGATCACCACGTCCTCGACCGGGCGCTCGTCCGCGGTGGGGGTGGCGGCGATCGCGTCGACCACGGCCTTGGAGGCGGCGTCGGCGACCTGGCCGAAGATGGTGTGGCGGCGGTTGAGGTGGGTGGGGGTGCCCACCGTGATGAAGAACTGCGAGCCGTTGGTGCCCGGGCCTGCGTTGGCCATCGCGAGCAGGTACGGCTTGGTGAAGAACAGCTCCGGGTGGAACTCGTCCGCGAAGGAGTAGCCCGGGCCGCCGGCGCCGGTGCCGGTCGGGTCGCCGCCCTGGATCATGAAGCCCGCGATCACCCGGTGGAACAGCGTGCCGTCGTAGTACGGGCCCTTGCCCGGCTCGCCGGTGCGCGGGTCGGTGTACTCCCGGGTGCCCTCGGCGAGTTCGGCGAAGTTGCGGACCGTCTTCGGCGCGTGGAACGGGAACAGCTCCAGGCGGATCGGGCCCGCCGTGGTGTGCAGGGTGGCGAACCGGGCAGTGGCCACGGGGTGACTCCTCGGGGTGCGGCTGGCGGACGGGGTTGTGTACGGCCGGTGCGGTGACCAGGGCCGTTCGGCTACCGCATCCTGGCACAGCCTCCGGCTTCCCGGCCGAACCGGGTGGGACGATCCGCACGTCACAGGGAGCAGGACGTCGAGCGAAGGGCGGGTGGCCGCGATGGTCGGTGCGGTTCTGGTGGGGGTGCTGGTCCTGGTCGTCGCGGGGTGCGGCTGCGTGGTGTGGGCCGACCGGGGCGGGCCGCGCTGGACCCGGGTGGTCGCGGCCCTCACCCTCGGCGCGGGGAAGGCGGTGCGCAGCTACCAGCGCAACCGGCCCCGCCAGGTGGGGAACAGCGGCGGGGACGGTGACTGAGCCGCCGTCCGGGGACGAGCGGCGGGGCCGTCGGGACATGGCGCGTCCCCGGCCGCCGGGGTGCGTGGCGGCCGGGGACGCGAGGGGGTGTCAGCTCTCGGTGGAACGG
>NZ_JAHSQD010000022.1 GCF_020103755.1 Streptomyces sp. LS1784 | reverse complement strand
CGCACCGGCGGGGCGCAGGCGCCGTGGCGCGGGGCAGAGCCGGGGAGCCCGGCGGCGGGCGACGGGCGGCCGGGGCTCTCCGGAACCGGGATCCTGCTGCTGGCCGCCCTCTTCGCGATCGCGGTGCCGTTCCTGCTGCCGTCCATGCACGAGCGCTACTTCTACGTCGCTGACGTCCTCAGCGTGCTCGTGGCCTTCCGGCGGCCCCGGCGGCTCTGGTACCTGCCGGTGCTGGTCCAGCTCTCGTCCCTCGGCAGCTACCTCAAGTTCATCGCGCCCGGGGTGGCGCCGTACCTGTCGATGCCCGCCCACGGGACGCTGATGCTGCTGGCGCTGATCGCCGTACTGCGGGCCGCAGCCCGGGAGTTCGGCGTGGCGAGGTAGCCTCGCCCGGGCAGCACATCCGGCCGCCGTTCCCGGCGAACCGGAGTTTCGTCCCCCCCGGTGACGACGACGACCGCGGCGTCGTGGCCGGGGCCATCGCCTCCCCATCTCGCTGCACGGGCACCAGGAGGAAGCCCTGGAGGCCGGCGTGCGGGACCTGACGCCCCGTCCGGGCCGGCCGGGTTCCCCGGGCGGTCTGCAGGATGCTGCTCGGCGTCGTCCTGCTCATGCTGCTGGAACCGGTCGCCCTCATCACCGCCCCGCTGAACGCCCGGCCGATGGTCGCCCGCGTCAGGCGCGGAGCACCGCGCTCTTCCAACTCTCCACCGAGATCCCCGCCGCGGTCCTCTCCCGCACCCTGGGCATCCACACCGACGTCGCCGTCGCCTGGCAACGTCTCTGCGTGGGCGACTGGTCCACCCACGCCGCCGAAGTCAGCCTGCGGCCGGCGAGGACAGATCAGCACCCAGCATCGAATACATGATCATGTCCCGACGCTCCCCGCCCACCTGCTGCCAGCTGCGGAGCAGGCCCTCGCGCTGAAAGCCGACACGCTCAGCCGTCCGCTGTGACGCGGCGTTCCACGGCTCGACATACAACTGAAGACGGGGAATCTGCAGGTCACCGAAGGCCCAGCGGACAACCGCCCGGAGAGCTTCGGCCGCGATCCCCTGGCCACGGGCCGACCCGGCAAGCCAATAGCCCAGTGACGCTCGTCCCTCACCCCGGTCCCTCAGCCAGAGACCAACCATCCCCAGCGCACGCCCGTCCTCGATCCGGACGATGACGAACGGATACCCGCTACCAGTCGATGCCCGCTCCCACTGCCGCCGGATGAAGGCTTCACCCGCCGCCTGCGAGTACGTCGAGGGAACGGTCGTGATCAACGGGATGTAGTCGTCGCCGGTCGCTTCCCGGACGAGAGGCAGATCTCCAAGCTCCCAGGCGCGGAGCACAAAGCTGTCGCCGGCAGCCAAGCACGGGACGTCCAAGGGGGTAACCATGCTCGCATCCTGCCGGGATCGCCACCTCAACGCACTCCAGTTTCCGCTGCCACCCGGGCATTCGGACAGTTCCGATACCCGACGTCGCCATGAGTCGGTCAGAAGCGCAAGCGCGAGGCCGTGAACCGGGTCACCGCCGTGCAGTTCGACCGGCACGGCAACCGCGTCCGGCGCAAGGCCCAGGGCCTGCTGGAGTCCGAGCACGTCCGCCGCGCGATCGGCGAGATCGCCACCACCTACGGCGTCTGCCAGGAACCCTCCAACGTCTGCGCAGGCGGCCACGCCTGCCCGCTCCGCTTCCGCCGCATCGGCTGCGAGCGACAGGAATAGCGCTGACCCATCATCAGTTCCCGAAATCCTTGCTGCAGTGACGTTGTGCGTCGAGAAGTGACATCAGGTTCGGCGGGCGCAGGACGCGAGGCGATCGGCGAGCGCGGCGACGAGGTCGCGCAGTTCATCGGGGCGCTCGATGACGAACGGCCGGTCGAGTGAGGCGAGCACCGGAGGCAACCAGTCGAGCCGCTCCACCCGTAGCCCGACGCGCAGCCAGCGCTCGGCCGTCCGGTCCTCGCCTGCCGCGGGCTCATGCTCCTCCAGGGCCGCGACGCTGGCGGGAAGGTGGGCGCGGATCTGTTCGACTGTCCCGTGGATCCGCAAACTCACCTCATGCCGGTACTCGGCCGTGGCGAACCCTGACAGCACGCGCTGTGCCGGGCCGGGACCCGTGGGCGCTTCGAAAGAGCCGGACAGGGTCCTCGCGTCTGCGATGCGGTCGAGCCGGAAGGTGCGGTCCTCGCCGATCCCGGCGTCCTTGCCCGTGACGTACCACCGGCCCGCATGGGTGACGATCCCGTACGCGTGCAGCGTGCGTTCGCTACGCCGTCCGCTGCGGTCGGTGTATCTGATGGAGACCGGCCGACGGTGTTGCACCGCATCGGCGACGGTGAGCAGGACCCCGGTGTCCGGGGGCTCGAACCCGCCGGGCTGATCGGTGAAGGCGAGCGCCTCCAGGAGTGTGTCGAGCCGGCGGGCGATGTGCTGGGGCAGCACCCGGCGGATCTTCGCCGATGCCGTCTCGTTTGCCGTGTGCTCCGTCGTGGTCAGCCCTGCCCGGCGGCCGGCGAGCAGGCCGAGCAGCACGGCCAGCGCCTCCTCGTCGCTGAGCATGAGCGGAGGCAGGCGGTACCCGGAGGCGAGCCGGTACCCGCCGTAGCGGCCGCGCACCGACTCCACGGGCACGTCCAGGTCGATCAGCTGGTCCACATACCGCCGCACGGTGCGTCCTTCGACGCCGAGCCGGTCGGCGAGCTCGGCCACAGTCCGGGTGCCGCCCGATTGCAGCAGCTCCAGGAGTTTCAGCACGCGGCCAGTGGGTCGAGACATGGGCACAACCTAACGCGAATAGTGGACCGATCCTGTCCACTATTTCTCCTACTCTTCGACGTGCACACCCCCGGTACAGCCAAGGAGACCCCCATGGACTTCGTCTCGATCCGCATCATCACCAGCGACGTCGCACGCCTCGTCGACTTCTACCAGCGCGCCACAGGAGTGCAGGCGACATGGGCCACCGAGGACTTCGCCGAACTCAAGACCGCGCACGCCACCCTCGCAATCGCCGGCACCCGCACCGTCCCACTGTTCGCCCCGGGCTCCGCCCGCCCTGCGGACAACCACACCGTGATCACCGAATTCCTCGTCGACGACGTCGACCGCCTCCACCGCAACCTGACCGGCTTCGTCACCGACTTCGTCACCGAGCCCACCACCATGCCCTGGGGCAACCGCTCCCTGCTGCTCCGCGACCCCGACGGCAACCTCGTCAACTTCTTCACCCCCGTCACCCCGGCCGCCATCGAGAAGTTCACACGCTGACACCACACACAACCACCCACACAGCAGCCCCGAGGGACCGTTCGAGGTGGCCGGCGGACGGTCAGTGCGGCGCCGTGCCGTCCGCACCGTCGGGCAGGACCGGCAGTGGCCAGGCCGGATCGGGTGACCAGGCGGTCCACGGGTCGGCGAACGGGCCGACCCGTTCCTGGAGGAGGCCGAGCGCGCGCTGGCGGGCCTGCTCGACCGAGGTGTGGAGGTCGTCGCCGACCAGGCCCAGGCGCCGGCCTTGCGCGTACTCGTCCTCGTCCTTCCACGACCAGTCCGAAAGATCGGGCTCCACCACCAGGTCGACGAACAGGTCGAGGGTGTCGATCCCGGCCGGTCGACGAGTGTGGGGCAGCTCGAAATTCACGTACCAGCACAGTGGCTCCCCCGTGTCGGCGTCCTGGAACCGGTGCACCGAGAAGTACTCCCCGGCCAGGAAGGTGCTGCGCAACGCGGTGCCGGTCCAGCGGTAGGGGGCGACGGTCCAGGTGCCGGCGGCCAGGTCCTGCAGACCGCTCTCGCGCAGCGCGGTGTCGCCGGTGCGCAGGGAGTCGATCCAGGTGGTCGGGGCGAGCGAGGTGATGCCGGGCCAGTAGGCGAGCTGGAGGGTGTCGCCGGTGTCGTCGATGACCCGCTGCGGCATCGCGGTCCAGACCCGACCCGCGTGGACGTCGCGGCGCACCGCCGTGCTGCCGGGTGTGAACCGGGCGGGTGAGGCCTGCGCGGCAAAGGCGGTCACGGCCGGCCCCCGGTCGTGCAGGCGGGCTCGTGCCACGTCGTACGGACGACCAGGCCGCCCGGACGGATGCGCTCGCTGAACCAGGTCCGGCAGCACCCGCCCGCACCGCGCTGTCGGGCAGCGGCCGGTGGCATCTGGGCTACGGCCGGGAGGGCGGCGTCCGCCGGGTGGCGACGGCGACGGCGGTGCCTGGTGGGGGTCGTCATACGACGGCTCTGCCCGCCCCGGTGGGCCGGCGAACCCGGCCACCACCCGGACGGAGCAGCCCCGCCCATACCTGGCCCACAGAACTGGCATAGCTGAACAACCGGACGCCTCGCCGGCATCCACGCTCGACCCCAACGAGCGTGGATGCCCGCATACCGGGGCCGCGCACCATGGACCACGCCTCGGCCCTGCCCGGCGGTGGCAAGCCCCTGCATCCGAAAGCGGGGAGGTGATCCAGTTCCGGCCGGGATCGGCCGTCGGTTCCGATGCTGCACTTGAGAGCACCGTTCGTCGTGGGCCCGGCAAGCGGACCGGCCGGGAGCGATCTCCACGCAACACCCCCTGCCCCACCACACATCCCGGCACACCCAACCCCCTGTACCGCCACCCCGGCCCATCATCCCCCGTCCCGGTGCCCGCGACTATGTCTTCGGCAGCGCCTGTGCCGGCGCGCTCACCGTCGCCCGTGGCGGTCAGGCCGGCGGCGAGCAGCCACTTGCTCATCTCGGCGCCCTTGCGGCTGTCGGCCTGCGCCTTACGGAACAGCTCCGCGACCTCGCCGTCGCCCTCCCGCTCGGCATCCTGCACGAAGGTCTCCATGCGCAGCGCATCACTCAGGCACGCCTCGACGTACCAGAGCAGTAGCGGCGGGCGGCGCGGCGGCGCCGTACCCCGTGAAAGACGCTGTGGCTGGCGGCCCCACGTCCCGCGCCTGCTTCCTGCCGCCCAACGGCACGTCCGCGGTGCGACCGCTCTCAGCGGTCCACGCCCCCCATCACCGGGTCGATGCTTGCCACCGCGACGATGACGTCCGCGACCTGCCCGCCCTCGCACATCGCGGCCATCGTCTGCAGGTTGGTGAAGCTCGGGTCGCGAAAGTGCACCCGGTACGGCCGCGTGCCGCCGTCGGAGACGACATGCACGCCCAGCTCGCCCCTGGCGGACTCGACCGCCGCATAGGCTTGCCCCACAGGAACGCGGAAGCCCTCCGTCACCAGCTTGAAGTGATGGATCAGCGCCTCCATGGACTCGCCCATGATCTTTCGGATGTGGTCCAGCGAGTTTCCCAACCCGTCCGGTCCGACGGCCAGTTGGGCGGGCCAGGCGATCTTCTTGTCGGCCACCATGACCGGGCCGGGGGCCAGCCGGTCCAGGCACTGCTCGACGATCCGCAGCGATTGGCGCATCTCCTCCAGCCGGATCAGGAACCGGCCGTAGGAGTCCGCGGTGTCGGCCACCGCGACCTCGAACTCGTACTCCTCGTAACCGCAGTAGGGGTCGGTCTTGCGCAGGTCGTGCGGCAGCCCGGTGGCCCGCAGGATCGGCCCGGTGGCGCCGAGTGCCATGCAGCCGGCCAGGTCCAGGTGGCCGACGTCGACCAGACGGGCCTTGAACGCGGGGTTCTTGGTGGCCAGCTTGTCGTACTCCGGCATCCGCGAGCGCAGCAGCTTCACGCCCTCGCGGATCTGGTCCGGTGCACCCGGGGGCAGGTCCTGCGCCAGGCCGCCCGGCCGGACGTAGCCGTGGTTCATGCGCAGGCCCGTCACCAGCTCGAAGATGTCGAGGATGACCTCGCGGTCCCGGAAACCGTAGACCATCAGCGTGGTGGAGCCGATCTCCATCCCACCGGCGGCCAGCGCCACCAGGTGCGAGGAGATCCGGTTGAGCTCCATCATCAGCACCCGGATCACGCTCGCCCGCTCCGGGACCTGCTCGGTGATCCCGAGCAGCTTCTCCACCGCCAGGCAGTAGGCGGTCTCGTTGAACAGCGGGGTCAGGTAGTCCATGCGGGTCACGAAGGTCGTGCCCTGGACCCAGTTGCGGAACTCCATGTTCTTCTCGATGCCGGTGTGCAGGTAGCCGATGCCGCAGCGGGCCTGTTTCACCGTCTCGCCGTCGATCTCCAGGATCAGGCGCAGCACGCCGTGCGTGGACGGGTGTTGCGGACCCATGTTGACGATGATCCGCTCGTCGTCCGCCCGTTCTTGTCGCTGCGCGGCGCCGGCGACCTCGTCCCAGTCGCCGCCGGTGACGGTGTAGACGCGGCCCTCGGTCGTGTCCCGTGCTCCTGCCGACTTGCCCTCGATGCCGCTCATCAGCCGTATGGCCTCCGCTCGGGTCACCGGTCGCGTCCGTGTGCCCGTGTCGCGGCGCGCCATCGGGCACGACAGGGCAGCCCGTCTCAGCCGACCGGCCCTCGCGCCGGCCGCACGGGCACGACCTGGCGGCATGTGCTGCTCAAATCCAGGATCGCGCACATCTGCCATGAACACCCGGCCGGACCGGCAGCGCACCAGCCAGGGCCTACCGCGGAACAGCCAGGGGGTTCTGGGCCGGGCAGACCGTTGTCGTGATCGGCACGCACCGCGCCGAAGGTCCCGCGGGACGGCCCGCACAGGCGGAGCGCAGCGGCTTGCCGCCGGACGCGCGAAGGGCGAGCACGTCCATGACTGGCTGCCGCTTGATCGGCCGCAGGATCGGCGCAGTCGGGGCGGGGGCTGGCGTCGGCCGAGGGCCGGTGATTCAGGACTCCTTGGGCAGTGCAGGGCTGCCGTACTCCTCCAGCGTGTCGAGCACGGTCCGCAAGTCCAGCTGGGTGTCCGCGCTGCCGGGACCGTTCGCTCTGGCGGACGAGAATCGGCCGTCCGGGGAGAATTCCACTCGCAGCGTCCAGTCGAGCAGTGAGAACCGCATCGCCCCGTCCTGCTCGTGCATGACCTGCCAGCCGTAGAGGCGGGCTGTCGCGCCAAGGTAGTGGGCGTCATGGCTCACTGGTGCAGGCTCGGGTTCCGTCATGGCGTCGATGCTCGCGTGACTGGTGCCACGGCGCCAGCCGCCATGCCGCACGGCTGTGGACTCCGCGGGGGGCGTGGCCGGGCTGACCTGCCGCTGTGGGCCGCCCGCTCTACCGTGGAGAGATGGGCGGCAGCCAGGTGCCCCCCTGGCCCCGGGCGTCGGCGCCGGCGGTGACCGGCGGCCCTGATCACCGACCGGACGTGACTACGCCCTGCCCACCAGTCCCGTACCGGCCGTGATCTCCACGCAACACCCCCCTGCCCCGCCACGCATCCCTGCACACCCAACCAACCCCCTGCGCCGGACCCCGACCCATCAGGCCTGATCGACTCGCCGTCCGTCCGCACCGCCGATACCGTCCCCGCTGCCACCAGGGGCCTTCGACGCGGGTAAGAAGGTGAAGGGCCGTAAGAGGTCGTCTTCGAGACGAAGCTGTGGGTGCTTCGTCCCGAAGAGGTGCAGGACGCGTCAGCCTTCCTGCAGCAGGTCGCGGTCGACGACCTGGTCAAGGACTTGGATGCCGCGCTGGCAGGAGTGGTCGAATCCCCGGGCTTCACAACGCCTTGGAGCCAGGCATGGGCAGCTGATCTGGCTACCGACCTGGCGAGCTGAACAGGTTCTTCGCTGCAGCCGCAACTGCGGGCGACGCGATGGTCAAGTTCGAATCGGCTTGAGCTGATCACCAGTCAGGTTGTGCCGGAGTCCCGGTTGACGGCGGCGAAGCGGTTCTTCAGCCGGTAGCCGGGGCCATTGACGGAGACGACTTCGCAGTGGTGGAGGAGCCGGTCGAGGATCGCAGTGGCGAGTACCTCGTCCCGAAGACCTGGCCCCCTCTCCGACTCCCCGACCCCGCCGGGGACGGCCAAGGGGCCTGGGCGCGGCACGGGGAACTCCTGCAACTGGGCGTGAGGTGAGGGCACCGGGGGAGATGGCGGGTCGGGGCTGTCACAGGGGGGTGGCACACTCGCCGGCATGAAGATGATCGAAGCGATCGAAGCGGTTCTGAAAGCGAACGATCCGGAGGCGGAGTCCGGGTACCAGGGCAAGTTCACACTGGCAGGGCGGCTGTTGAGCCGCGGGGAGATCGCGGTGTGCGGGCTCGACGGCGCCGAGTTCTACACGTTCGACGACGTCGCCGATGGGCTGCACGAGGTGTATCTGGCGTACGACTGGGACAACGAGCGGGGCGCCACCGTCTCCGCGGTCGCGCTGGTCGCCAGCGGAACCACCCCGCAGGCGCTGGTGGGTGCGAGCTGGGACGAGGCGTCGGACGACGTCAACATGCTGAGCGAGGACGCCTCGGCGATCTACTCCGGCACCCCGGACAACCTGGCCATCGGCGGGGCCCTCCACCGGATCGCGGGCTTCGCGGAGGCCGACAACCCCGAGGCCCATGCGGTGGCCGAGTTCGAGGCGCAGCAGGAGGCCGGCTCCCGGACCCCGGTGCTCGATGTCGTCGTCGACCCGGCCAGCGGCGCGAACGCCCTGGTCTTCCCCACCTGCGACTTCACGTCGAACAGCATTCTGGTCGGCCGGGACGAGCACGGCACGGGCATCGGGATCTTCTGGTCCAACTTCGACGGGTGACGTTCCACGGGTCCTTGGACACCCTGCCACAGCCGAAGCATGCCAGGGTCTTCATCCCCTGACGGTGCCGACAGCCCGCCCCGGCGGCTGGCAGGCGCCACCGCCAGGGCCCAGGACCTGGTGCTGCCGCTCGGCGGCACACTGCTGGTCGGTGACGGCCGGCCGGCAGGCGTCGCGCCGCCCATCGTCCCGCCCGTCCCACCCGTCCCACCAGGCCCGTTCCCACCGCTCGTCGCACAACCTCACCGCGCACGCCGACACACCGAGCGCCCCACCTTGAGGGCGTGCTGCTCCCCGATCCCCCACCACGGGCCGCTCGGCGCGGGCACCAGCGCGGCAACCAGCCCTCCGGGCCGGCGTTGAGCGGCCGGGTGGCGCCGGTGCGCGCCTCGAACCCGGTTCTCATCCGGTGGCCGGGGCGCGGACACACCGCACTCGCAGGCAAGCCATCCGCCAGCCGCGTCCCCAACCTCACGGGTCAGAACACCTGGCCCGGCTCGTGGGGTGCCGGCTGGGGCTGGGGCTCATATGGTCGTCAGGGGCACGTCCACGGTGACGGCGTCGCCGAGGCGGCGCCACTCGGACGGGGACATCCCGTGGGCCGCTTGGAAGCGGCGGCTGAAGTGGCTGGGGCTGCTGAATCCGCAGCGGGCGGAGACCGCGGCGATGGTCAGGCGGTCGTAGCGCCGGGAGGCGAGCATGCGCTGTGCTTTGCGGAGCCGTTCCTCGATCAGCCACTGTTCCAGGCTGATTCCCGCCGCGCTGAGCAGGGTGTAGAGGCGGCGCACCGAGATGGCGTGCTCTGCCGCGATCCTCTCCGGCGTCAGTTCGCCGTCGGCGAGGTGGGAGCGTGCGTAGGTCATGATCCGCGTGAGGAGGGTCTCGTTCATCGTGGCTCTGACCTCGGGGCTCTGTTCGGCGTGCGCGGCCGACAGGAGCAGTGCGCGGACGAGTTCCGTCGTGGCGGATCCGAGGGCCTGGACGCCGGGGTCGGTCTCCAGGCGGTCGGGGTCGCGGTGTACGCCCCGCAGGTGTTCCAGGACCAGGTCGTGGAGCGGGCTGGCGCGCAGTTGCAGGGAGGCTCGTACGACGGTGTCGACCGGCACGTCGAGGCGGTGCATGTCGAACATGATGACCTGGGAGGCGCCGTCGCCGGACCAGCCGTATGTGCGGGGTGACAGCTCGTGGAAGACGCAGATGTCGTCGGGGCCCAGGAGGCGCTGCCGGCCGGCGACCTCGGCGCGGTGGATGCCTCGGGTCTGGAGGGAGACCGAGACGATGGGGTTGTCCCGGTGGTGGTGTACGTGGTGGTTCGTGCGCCGTACCTCGAAGCCCGAGTTCCGGGTGGCGAAGAGGTCCAGTCCGCCGACGCGCCATGCCTGCATGCGCGCGTGGATGCCGGTCTCCGGCTCCTCGTGGGCGACGTGGTTGGGTACCCGTGTGTCCGTCAGCGCGTGGTGGAAGGCGTCCACGCGCTCACGGGGCGGGACGGTTTTGAGGTCGATCAGCAGCACACCAAACTCCCAGAAGGACTGATTACGGCCAGTCTGCCTGAGCGGTGAGTGCTGTCGACGGCGGATGATGGTTGCGGGTTGGGGTGCCACGGGCCGCCGCGAGGTCCGGAAACCAGGGCGGGCGGCCTTGTGCGCATGGCGGTCCGCCCGGTGGGAAGTGCCTCAGGAGCCGGTCTGGACCTCACCCGCCTGTAGGCCCGCGACGGCTGCGCGGGGTGAGGTCGAGGGCTTGGCTGTGAGGAACTCTTCTCCCTTCTGCACGGTCCTCGCCTGCCGGCCGGTGGCGGTGAACTCCTCTACGGGCTAGGTGAGTTCGCGGATGCTCGTCGCGACCTCCGCGACACCCGGCGCCGGTTTGACGACGGGTGGTGGCACCCGTGTGAGTCGGCTGCGTCCGCGTCGCCGGTCAGCAGGGCGCCGACCGGTGGCGGCGCGTCGGCACCCGCCCGCCGGCGGCGAGGGTGTGGAGACAGGCAGGTTGTCCTGCCGAAGCACGTCGAGCCGTCGCGAGGACACTCGCCGTGCAGGAGTGCGCGGACGGTCAGATCCCCGTGCACCCACGGAACACCAGGGAGCCGGAAGCGACGTCGGGTCCGCCGCGCGGAGCCTACGCGGAAGCGCTCGCGTGCCTGTCGGTCATCGCCGTGGAGACCACCCCCGCGCTGCTGTTCACGAGGTGGCACGGTGTTGAGATCGAGTAGTAGCACGGAACCCTCCAGGGGGGGACGAGTTTCAGCCGCTCCGGCGCGTGTGGTGGGCGCCGACCTGCCAGTCCCGCGGCGTCACGCCGTACGCCGCGCGGAAGGCACGGGTGAAGTGGCTGGAGTTGGCGAAGCCCCAGCGCCGGGCGATCCCCGCCACCCCGAGCTCCCCGGCCATCGGCCGGAGCAGGTCCCGGCTGCAGCGCTCCAGCCGCTGTGTCCGGACCCACCCGCCGACCGTGGTGCCCTCCAGGTGGAACAGCTTGTGGAGGAAGCGGACGGACATGAAGTTCGCCTCCGCGATCGTGGACGGTGACAGGTCCGGATCGCGGAGGTTGCGCAGGATGTACTCCTTGACCCGCTCGAAGGAGGCCGCGCTCCGCGAACCCTGCGGCCGGGCGCGCCCGGCCCGGTCGTCGACGAACATCGCCAGCAGGTCGAGTGCCGTGGCCGCGGCCCGGCGCCCGACGGCCTCGTCCAGCTCCGCCGCCTCGTGCGCCATCCTCGACAGGTAGGTCGTCAGCAGCGCGGCGCTGCCCTCGGCGCCGCTGAACGCGGTGGCGGTGAGTGCCCGCAGGTCCTTCTCCTGCACATCCAGTTCCGCGCGGGGGAAGTGGAAGGAGGTGAAGACGAACTCCTCCTCGATCTTCTTCCGGAAGACCCGGGAGGTGTCGGTGATGGAGAACCCGCCGGGCCGGATGAGCGTCTCCCTGCCGTCCTGGTCCTTGAGGGCGGTGCCCCGTTCCTGGAGGGTGAGGAGGAGCGTCGGCGAGTCGCCGTCGGCGATCAGGCGCCTGTTGCGGGTCACCACCTGGGGCCCGGCCTGGACCCTGGAGATCTGCACGGAACCCAGCCGGTGGCCGGCGATCTCCCCGGGCGACGGCACCTCCTCCAGGAAGTCCACGGTCATCGGCACGAAGGTGTGGGACACGGTGTCCTGCCAGCTCTCCGCCCGGTCGGAGGCGGACAGCGATGCGGTGGAGAGAGATGCGGACACCGGGTTCCCCTCGGGTCGATGGGTCATCGGGACACCGGGCCCCGGGTGTCCCGCGGGTCGGACGGCTCGGTGCCGCCGCGGGTGTCGCGCCACTGGCTCGGTGAGATGCCGTACGAGGCACGGAAGAGCCGGCTGAAGTGGGCCGGATCGGTGAAGCCCCACCGCTGGGCCACGCCGGAGACCGTGCTGTCGCCGCTGTCCTTGCGGGTGAGGTCCTCGGCACTCGCCTGGAGCCGGCGGCGCTGGATCAGGCGGCTGACGGTGGTCCCCTCCCCTTCGAAGAGCTTGTGGAGGGAGCGGACGGAGATGCCGTGCGCGGCCGCGATCGTCTGCGGTCCGAGCTCCGGCTCCTTGAGGTGCCGGTCCACGTAGGCGTGGATCTCCCAGATCCGGGTGTGGCGGGAGTCCTCCGTGGCCGGCGCGTCACGGGAGGCCTGCTCGGTGACGAGGGTGGCCACCAGGTCGGCGAAGTTGCACGCCAGTCGACCGGCGACGAGCCCTGGGCAGTCCTTGGCCGTCTCGACCAGGGTCAGCAGGGACTGCTTGACCAGGGCGGCCACCGGGCCGCCGGCGTCGGCCACGGTGGCCGTCACCCGTTCCAGCTGCTCGTCCCGCACGCCGAAGGCCCGGCGGGGGAGCAGGCACACCCTGACGTCCACTCCGTCCGGGTAGTCGACCACATGGGGGGTCTCCGTGTACCAGAAGGAAACCGCTCCCGCGGGGACCTCGACCGTCCGGCCGTCCTGTTGCACCACGGCACCGGTGGCCCCCATGACGGCGACCACGAAGAACCCCTCGGCCTGCCTGGTGCCACGGGCGATCTCCCGCAGGTCGCGGGTGTAGCAGCGAGGGCCGGCTTCCGTCGTGATGAAGAGCAGGTGCCCCAACTGCTGGGTCGTCATCCGGCCCGGGTCCGACGCAGGCTCGTACGAGGCGACCGTCACGGGCATGGCGGCGATGGAGACGGCCCGGCTCCAGCGATGACCGGTGTTCCCGTCCTCCGGGAACCCGGCCGGGTCGGTCACGGATGTCATGGGTCCTCCCTCCGGTCGGTGTGGCATCCAGCATGGAACACGGGATGACTTACGTCGGCGGCTGAATGACTGTGAAGCGACTGTAGGTGATGTGTCGCCGGACACATGACTCTCAGCGCATTCCAACCGTGCAATGCGTGCACCTACACTGCAACGGTCCAGGTCAGAGCACTGACGCAGGCACAGAGGAACATCGGATGTCAGGCACCACACTGTTCGGCCGGGACGAGGAGCTGGCGGCCGTCGACGCACTGGTCGACGCCCTGCCCGAGCGTGGCGACGCGCTGCTGATCCACGGGGCCCCCGGGGTCGGCAGGTCCGCCCTCCTGGACCACGCCGCCGCCCGGGCCCGCGCCTGCGGATTCACCGTCCTCAGGGCCTCGGGTGTCCAGGCCGAGAGCGATCTGCCGTTCGCGGGGCTGCACCAGCTGACCCACACCGTGACGGACCGCATCCCGCGCCTCCCCGCTCCCCAGGCGCAGGCGCTGCTGGGGGCCTTCGGCATGGCGGAGCCGTCCCCCGGCGCCTCCGGGCCCCAGCTCTTCATGCTTTCCCTGGCCGCCCTCGGCCTGCTCGGCGAGGCAGCCGCCGAAGCCCCCGTTCTGCTGGTCGTGGACGACGCCCAGTGGCTGGACACACCGACCCTGGACGTCCTCGCGTTCATCGCACGCCGCGTCGGCGCCGAACCCGTCGGCCTGCTCGTTGCCGTCCGCGAGGACCGTACGGTGTGGCGGGGAGCCCCCGACATCCGTGAGCTGCACCTCAAGCCCCTGGAGCCGAGCGCGGCCGACGCCCTGCTGACCGCCCGCAGCCCCGGTCTCGCCCCGGGGACGCGCCGCCTGGTGGCGCAGATGTCGGCCGGCAATCCCCTCGCGCTGACCGAGCTCCCCGTCACCCTGGGGGCGGACGGGGCGCCTCGGGAGTCCGTGCTGTCGCCCGGGCTTCCCCTCACCGCCCGACTGGAGCGGGCTTTCTCCTCGCGGTCGGCCGACCTTCCGTCCGACACGCACCTTGCGCTGCTGGTCGCGGCCACCGCCGACGACGGCGCGCTGACCGAGGTGCTCGCCGCGGCTTCGGCCCTGACGGGCACCGAGGTGTCCGCACGTTCCCTGGAGCCCGCCATCGCCGCGGGTCTGGTGCGCGTCGACGGGTTCCGGATCGACTTCACCCACCCGCTGGTGCGCTCCGCCCTCCTGGGCTCGGCCTCGCTCGCGGACCGTCTCGCCGCCCACGGCGCGCTTGCCCGCACCCTCCAGGGACAGCCCGACCGGCAGGCGTGGCACCGGGCCGCGGCCGGCGGCCGTCCCGACGAAGCGGTGGCGCGACAACTGGACCAGGCCGCGTTCAGCGCGAAGGAGCGCGGTGCCGCAGCCGTGGCCCTGACCGCGCTGGAACGCGCCACCGCGCTGAGCGAGGTGCCGTCGCGAAGCGTGGCCCGTCTCCTCGCTGCGGCGGAACTGCGCTTCGAACTCGGCCAGGCGGATCGTGTGTCAGCCCTGGTGCAGCAGGCCGAATCGCTGGGCCCCGACCTGTTGGAGCGAGCCCGGGTGGTCCTGCTGCGCGAATGGCTGGAGTCGGAGTCCGACACGAGCACGTCCCGGATCCACCTGCTGATCGCCACGGCCGAGCAGGCCGCCGAGGCCGGCGATCCCGAACTCGCGCTGCGGCTGCTGCGCGTGGCCGCGTGGCGGTGCTGGTGGGCGGACCCGGGGCGAGAGCTGCGGGAGCGCGTCGTGACGGCCGCCGAGCGGCTACCTGTCCCGGAACTCCACCCGGACCTGGTGTGCACGCTGGCGGGGGCCGCCCCGCTGGAGGCGTCGGCGACGGTGATCGACCGGCTGCGGCGCCTCGAACGTGAGGGCGGGTACGACGTCGTGACCGCCGCCACCCTGGCCAACGCGGCCATCATGGTGAACGGGTTCGACCATGTCACCGGATTCGCCCGCCACGCGGCGAACGGACTGCGCCGTCAGGGGCGTCGGGGCCCGCTGACCAAGACACTGGTGCTCCTCGCCCTCGCCACCGTGCACACCGTCGACTGGGAGACCGGACTCCCGGCGGCGGCCGAGGCCGCCCGGCTGGCCGAGGAGACCGCACAACCACGTTGGCTGACCGGTGCGCGGGTGGCGAAGGCACAGTTCGCCGCACTGCGCGGGGACGTGGACACCGCGCTGGTCGCGATCGGCGAGGCGGAGGGCCAGGGGCTGACCGTGGTCGACCCCTCCAAGCTCGCGTACATCCAGATCACCCGCGGCCTCATCGGCCTCGCCGCGGGCCATTTCGCCGAGGCGTTCTCCTGCGTCTGGCGGGTCTTCGACCCGGCCGATCCCTCCTACCATCCGTTCATGCAGACCATGGCCATCACCGAGTTGGCCGAGGCCGCCACCGACGACGACCAGCGGGCCATGGCGAAGGCCGCCCTGCGACAGCTCGTCACGTCCGCCGGGACGAGCGAGGTCCAGATGATCCGGGTGAACCTGGGATTCGCCCGGGCGCTGCTCGCCGACGACGAGCACGCCGAAGAGCACTTCCGGTCGGCGTTCGACCTGGACATGTCCCGTACACCCTTCGTCCGCGCCCGGCTCATGCTCGCCTACGGCACCTGGCTCCGGCGGCGCCGCCGGGTGATGGAGGCCCGCACTCCGCTGCGGATCGCCCGGGAGTCCTTCGCGGCCATGGGCGTGGAGCCCTGGCGTGAGCGGGCGGCCCAGGAGCTCCGCTCGGCCGGCGAGGGCAGCAGGGGCCAAGGCCGCCCCGACCGGGACCTGCTCACGCCCCAGGAGGTCCAGATCGCCCAGCTGGCGGCGCAAGGGCTCTCCAACAAGGAGATAGGTCGGCAGCTGCACCTGTCGCCCCGGACGATCGGCACGCACCTGTACCGGATCTTCCCGAAGCTCGGGATCACCTCTCGCAGCCAGCTGAGCGAAAAACTGGGCACGGACTGAGCACGACCCGTTCGACGGGCGGGCACGGGCTCTCCCGGAGATGTTCCGGCGGTGCACCGCGATAGGACACTCTGCGCACCGTTCGCGGGATGCTCAGGCGGTCCTCGGGCTCGTTCCCGCCCTGCCCGTCCTGTCGGGCGGTCGGGGAGCCGCACGTCCGCGGGGGCTCCCCGATCGTCGCCGGATGACCGTCATGCCGGCTGAAATCCCTTGGCCTGAAAGCCTTTTCGTCATCTTCCGGCCGCCCCCGGAGCCGTTGCGCGGCCTCCCCTGAGGGGCGGGCGCCACCCGAGGCGACCGGCGGCACCAGTCGGGTGGAGCCGCCGTTTCCTCACTTTGTTGAATGTTGTCCATCTGCTCCGCTCCTTGTATGAATGGCGTGCCAGGAAGGAGTGGATCATGACGATGTGGATCCAGCGCGCGCGTTCTGGAGGCGAGGCGCTGCAGACGTTGGTGGACGGCCTGGCCGAGGAGCTAGGACGCTCGGTCGTCCTCGACGACCCGCTGGTGCGGATGATCTGCACCAGCCGGCACTTCGGCGACGAGGACCGGGTGCGCGTGCGCACGCTGCTGCAGGGCATCGCGGACGACGAGATCATCCGCTACGTGCTGTCCCAGGGGGTCGCCCGGTGGACCGTCCCGGGGATCCTGCCGGGGCGCGACGACCTGGGGATGCAGCCGCGCTACTGCGTCCCGATCCGCCAGCGGGGCCACATGCTGGGCATCCTGAAGGTCATGGCGGTGGGCGAGCCCCTCACGGAGGCCGAGACCGAGGCCATCGACCGGGTCGCCCGCACGGTGGCGGTCGAGATGTACGCCGATCGGCTGGCCTCGGACGTGGACGAGGAGCGCACCCGCCAGCTCTTGGGTTGGTTGGTCGGCTCGGACTCCGCACTGCGTTGCGCGGCGCACCAGCGCCTGGTGGACGACGGCCTCCTACCGGCGGGCCCGCACGTGGTGGTGACCAGTGTGGTCGTCTCCGGGCAGCGGGGGCCGTCCGGCCAGATCGCGGTGGCGTTGCGGGGGGCGCTGGAGCCGTTCCGGCACGCCCGTACGGCCCGCGGTCTGTCGGCGGTCGACCAGGACCGGGCGGTCCTGGTGCAGGTCTTCGACCGGGAACCGACGGACGAGGAACTGGACGTGCAGTGCCGCGCGATCGTCCGCTCCCTGCGGACCTTCCTGGGCACGGACGTGGACGTCGCGGTGGGAGTGGGCGGCCGTAGGACGGCGCTGGCGGACGCGTGGATCTGCCACGACCAGGCCCGGGTGGCGGTGCGTGCGGCCCGTCGGCTGCCCCGGCTGGAGGGCGTCGGCGACTGGGAGCGGCTCGGGGAGTTCACGATGTTCCTCCAGCTGCCGGAGAGCGCGCTCAACGAATCCCTCCTGCCGAAGCCGCTGCGGCTTCTGCTGGACGGCGGCGGCAACTCCCGGCTGGAGGAGACCCTGCGCTGTTTCCTGGAGAACGCCGGGTCGGTGCCCAGGACCGCGGAGGTCCTGGAGCTGCACCGCACCTCGCTGTACTACCGCCTGCGCCGGATCCAGGAGATCACGGGCCTGGACCTGGACGACGGCGCGCACCGCCTGGTGCTGCACATGGGTCTCCAGCTCCTGGACCTGCTCCAAGTTCCCCGGGAGACCGACGTCCCCGGCGACCGTGCCGCCACGGTCGGTTGACCCGCCTCCTCGCCGAATCAGGCGGTTGCTACGGAGCGATGAAGTTCCATCAGGCAATCCCTGTGTCGGTCGGTGGTCAACGGGTTCACCCCGCCGTGAGGATCCTCAGTAGGAGCTACCGCTCCGCCCCTGGCGGCCCGCTGACGTCACATCCCGAATCCACGAGCCGAGAAGAACGGACAAGAACGAGCACCATGCGTGAACTGACCACGAACGACGGCGTGCGCCTGGCCTACCGCGACAGCGGAGGCGACGGGGTCCCGCTGGTGATGCTCCACGGCTGGGGGCAGACACAGGAGATGTTCCGCCACCAGGTCGAGGGGCTGGCGTCGGGCCGGCGCGTCGTGACGGTGGACTTCCGCGGCCACGGCCGTTCCGGCAAGCCGCGCCACGGCTACCGCGTCGCGCGCCTGGCCCGTGACGTCCTCGGCCTGGTCGACCACCTGGGCCTGGACGCCTTCGACGCGCTGGGCTGGTCGATGGGCGCCTCGGTGTGGTGGAGCTTCGTCGACCAGCACGGCACCGGCCGCATCCGTCGGCTCGTCCTGGTCGACCAGCCGGCCGCGGTGGCGGCGGTGCCCTGGATGACGGAGACGGAGCAGCACGAGTCCGGCGCCCTCTTCGACGTCGCCGGGCTCCTGGAACTGGGCGCCGCGCTGGCCGGCCCGGACGGCGCCGAGGCCCGCGAGGACTTCGTCCGCTCGATGTTCAGCGGCGACACCGACCCGGACCTGCTCGCCTTCGTGACCGAGCAGATCCGCTCGACCCCGGCGTACGCGGGCGTCCCGCTGCTCTTCGACCACTGCGCCCAGGACTGGCGCGACGTCCTCGACTGCATCGACGTGCCGACCCTGGTGATCGGCTGCGAGGGGAGCCACGTGGACCCGGCGTCCCAGCGCTTCATCACCGAGCGGATCCCCGGCGCCCGCCTCCACGTGTTCCCGAAGAGCGTGGCGAACTCGCACTTCCCGTTCCTGGAGAACCCCGGCGCGTTCAACGCCGTCGTGGACAAGTTCCTCTCCTGACCTCCTCGCCCGATCTCCCCTTCCGCCGCACCCCGTTCCGTGGGGCGCGGCGGTCCCCAGCACCCGTACTGAACCCTCGAACCGGTCGGAGCCTCCCGTGATCCCGTCGGGTCCCTCACCCATGCCCGAACCCGAGTACCACCTGTATGGCCAGGCCGTCCGTGACGACGCCGGCGACTGCATCGACGTCCTGTCCCCGCCGCCCGGAACCGACCCAAAGGACTGCCTCCACGTCCTCCTGCACGTCCAGGGCGCCGCTCTGGTCCGACGCCACGGCATCAGCACCGTCCTGGCGCCCGGGGACCTGCTGATCGGCGCCACCCGTCACCCGGCGGGCCTGCTGCGGGACGCCGAGTGCCTGATGGTCGAGTTCCGCGTCCCCTGCTTCTACCTGGGCGTGCGCCAGGCCGACGTCCGGCGCACCGGCGGTCTGGTGGCGCGGGGGAACGAGGGCGTCGGCTCGCTCGCCGCCCAGTTCCTGCGGACCCTCGCCACCCAGGCCCGGGCGCACCGGGCCAGGCCGGGCAGCCGCCTCGCGCGCAGCGTCTCCGACATCGTCGCGATCCTGGTGAGCGAGCTGCTGGAGCGCGAGGGGCCGGAACAACCGAGCGGTGCGGCGGAGCTGCTGGCGCGGATCCGGGCCCACATCGAGGAGAACCTCGCCGATCCGAACATCGGGCCGGAGTCGATCGCCCGCTCGCAGCACATCTCGGTGCGCTACCTGCACAAACTGTTCCAGCAGGACGGGACGACCGTGGGCCAGTTCGTGCGGCAGCGCCGGCTGGACGCCTGCCGCAGGGAACTGGAGCGTCCGTCGCACCGGCAGAGCAGCGTCTCCGCCGTCGCGCACCGGTGGGGCTTCGTCAGCCACTCCCACTTCAGCCGGGCGTTCCGCGACGCCTACGGGGTCTCGCCCCGGGAGTGGCAGGCCTACGCCGCACAGGCCGACGGCTCTCATCCCTCCTGAGCGCCCTGGCAAGCACGCTCGTCAGCCGGCGACGGGGATTCGTCAACCCGCGTACTCCAGCCGGGCTTTCGGGCCGCCTACGGGATCCCGCCGCGCCGGCGGCGCGCCCTGTGGGCCGGTGCCGGATGACGAGTCGCTTATCCTGGGGGAAATCCGTGCACGATCAGGCCAATGGGGCGGGCTCTCCGGCAGTACCGTCGGGTGGCGTGCGCGAGGCGTCGGAGGGCCGACCTTCCGCCAGGCGCGGACCGAGCCCACGCCCGGGCAGGCGTCGCGTTGCCGAGCCCTTCCGATCAGGCCAGGAGCGATGAGTTGTCCGATCCCACCCCTCTGCCCGAGCGGCGTCCGGTGCTCGACCGGGCGCTCCAGGAGTTCCTGGACGCCGGAGCCGGCCGGTCCGCGACGGGACTGCCGGACCTCTCCTTCCTCGCCCGCGACTTCCTCGCCCACGACGGCGTTCCGGGCGACGGATCGGGCGAGGAGACGGTCTGCGACGAGTACGAGGACCCGGACGACCCCTGCGGCGTCACCTCGGAGTGGCTCGCCCTGCCCTGCGGGCCCGGCGGGCGGGTGCACGTCCAGGTGACCAGGCCCGTCGGCACCGCCGAGCCCAGCCCGGTGGTGCTGTTCCTGCCCGGCCTCGGCTGGTCGCTCGGCGACGCCGACTGCTACGCCCGGCTGATCCGGGAGTTCGCCCTGGGCACCGACGCCGCCGTCGTCTACGTGGACTACGCCCGGGCGCCCGCGGCCCGCTACCCGGTGGCCGTCGAACAGTGCCACGCCGTGGCCCGCTGGATCCACGAGCACGGGCACGAGATCGGACTGGCGGGGGATCGGATCGCCGTCGTCGGCGACTCCGCGGGGGCCAACCTGGTGGCGGCCCTGACCTTGCTGGCCCGGGAACGCGGCGACGTCCCGCTCGCCCACCAGGTGCTGCTGTACCCGGTCACCGACGCCGACTTCGACACCCCCTCCTACCGCCGCTTCGCCACCGGCTACTTCCTGCACCGCGAGCACATGCGCCGCTTCTGGGACGACTACCTGCCCGAGCCCCAGCGGCGGAAGGAAACGACCGCCGCACCGCTGCGCGCCTCGCTGGAGCAGCTCGTGGGGCTGCCGCCGGCGCTCGTGGTCACCGCCGAGGCCGACGTGCTGCGGGACGAGGGCGAGGCCTACGCGGCCAGGCTCCGCGCGGCCGGGGTCCCGGTGGTGTCGACGCGCTACCAGGGGGTGATGCACGGCTTCCTGCTCGTCGGCGGGCTCCATCCCACCGGTACCACCCGGGCCGCGCTGATCCAGGTCGTCGACACCGTGCACATGGCGCTGCACCGCCGGCCCTGGTGAAGCCGGACGACGTGGGTGCGGACGGCCGGTGGTCGGGGGCGGGCGGCCGCGGTCGGGTGCGGACGGCCGTCCGGGTCACTCGGCGAGGAAGGCCAGCAGCACGGTGTTGACTTCCTCGGCGTGGGTCCAGAGCAGGCCGTGCGGGGCGCCGTCGATCTCGACGTACTCGGCGGCGGGGAGCTCCTTGTGGAAGGGGCGCGCGGTGCTCTCCACGGGCAGGATGCGATCGCCGGTGCCGTGCAGGATGAGGGCCGGCACGTCGATGCGGGTGATGTCGCCGCGGAAGTCCGTGTACCAGGTGGCCGGCACGGCCGCGGCGGCGAAGGCTCCACCGGAGGCGGCGACGTTGAAGCTGTGGCGGACGGCCTCCTCGCTGATCCGGGTGCCGAGGTTCTCGTCCAGGTTGTAGAAGTCGTAGAAGAAGGCGGTGTAGTAGGCGTACCGGTTCTCCCTCACGGCCTCGACGATGCCCCCGAAGAACTCCTGCGGGGCGACGCCGTCCGGATTGCCGGCGGTCCTGAGCAGGTACGGCTCCAGGGAGGCGAGGAAGGCGACCTTGGCAACGCGGGCGGAGCCGTAGGAGGAGAGGTAGCGGGCGACCTCGCCGGTGCCCATCGAGAAGCCCACCAGGACGGCGTCGCGGACGTCGAGGGTCTCCAGCAGGGTGTTCAGGTCCGCGGCGAAGGTGTCGAAGTCGTAGCCGGTGGTCGGGTGGGAGGACCGGCCGAAGCCGCGGCGGTCGTAGGTGATGACCCGGTGGCCGGCGTCGACGAGGGCTGCGCTCTGGCGCTCCCAGGCGCGGCCGTCCAGCGGGAAGCCGTGGATGAGCACGACCGGCCGGCCGGTGCCGTGGTCCTCGTAGTAGAGGTCGATGGAGGTGGAGTTCTCCTGGCCAATGGTGATGTACGGCATGGGACTTCCCTGTCTTCCGGACCACGCCTGGGCTGCGATGGGCCAACGCTAGGGCCGGCCGCCGGTGGCCGATTGCCTGGGAGAGCACCCCGTGTCGTCCGAGAGCGCTGTGAAGGGCGCACCCGGGCTCCCGGGCTCCCGGAACTGTCGTTCGCCTGGAGGGCGGTGCCGGTCGTCCACGGGACGGCGGTGCCGCCGCCGGCGGGGATGCGCCGGACGGTGCCGAGGACGGAGTCCGCGGCGTGCGGGTAGCCGGTGCGCTCGTCCCGGGCGAGGCCGCTGGGGTGCGGTCAGCGAGAGGGGCGAAGCGTGGGCGGGAGTGGTGAGGGCGCCCGCCGCCACCGCGGTGAGGGCTACCGCGGAGGCCTGGCACAGGGTGGTGATGCGAATGGTCGTTCCTTCGGGAGCGAGAGGTACGGGGACCGAGGGATCGAGGGCGACACCGTCACCTTAAGGAGGCGCCACTGCTCGTACTTGCGCCTCAGCGCACGGACCCTGCTCCGGCGGGGAAGCGGAGAGCGGGGCCCGTGCGGCGCGAGGTGTGACGGCGGAAGTTGCCCGCACGCGACGGGTTGAGTACGAATACTCATGGCACCGGCCGAGTGGATCGGGCACGATCGTCACCGTGCACGCGCCTGCACGGGGGCCGGGCGGCGAGGTGGCGGCCCGTCAGGATGCCGGGACGGCAGCCCGGTCGGGCGCCGCGTCAGGCCAACGGTATGGTCACTGCCGGGGGGTGACACCCCTTGTGCACGAAACACTGCATTCGGCTACGAACCCACGGGGGTCCTTGTGTCCATGGTCCGATCCACCGTCAGGATTCCGCTCGCGGTGGGCGCGGCCGCGATGGCCGCGGCCGTTGTCACGGGGTGCTCCTCCGACACAGTGACCGTCTCCGGCAATCCGGCGTCCATCACCGCAGCCCCTGCCACCTCCCCGGGCGCCGCCCCGACGGACACGCCGACGCTCCAGACGTCCGGCGCCCCGGCGTTCGGCACTCCCAGCAGCACGCCGACCGGCCCGCCGCTCCTCACCGGAGTGGACCTGCGCGCGTCCCTGCCGACCGCCACGGCGCTGCCCGCCGGGTGGACGATCAAGGGCAACGGCAACCAGGTCGACACCGGCACCACCATCAACGAGTACCGGGCCGACCCGCCGCAGATCAAGGAACCGTGCAACCAGATGCGGCTCGCCGGGACCATCTTCTCCCAGGGCTACAAGGTTTCGGGCGCGATGAACGAGGTCTACGACGGGGAGCACATGGTCCAGGTCTACCTGGCCGCCTACCGCCCCGGCGACGCGGCCCAGCTGCTCGGCGACCTGCGGGCGTACGCGGAGCGCTGCAAGACCTTCACCGGGAAGAGCGTGGACGGCAAACCGATCCCGATGACCGTGACGTTGAAGCCCGTGCCGGGGCTCGGTGACGAGGCCTTCGACATGAAGAAGGTTCCCACCGGCCCGTACAGCAGCGATGAGATCGTGGTGACCCGGATCGGCGACCGGGTACTGTTCCTCAGCGGCGACGACATCCTGGGCCGGCTGCCGAACATCATGCAGCTGGCGGTGCCGCTGGTGAAGACCATCAAGTAGGAGGCCCGGCCCCGCCCGCGCCGGGTCGGGAGCCGGGGCCGGCGCGGCGGCGGCCTGCGGGACGGCGTTCTGCGGGAGGGCGCATCCCCTGAGAAGGTCTTGGTAATTCCGTGCGGTGCCGCGGGCAGGCCGACCTACAAGGGGCCATACGTGCTGGGGCGGACAACCGGTCCGCCGCCCGCTCGGGGGTTCGGGCGCGGACCGGCCCTCTCAGTGTGTGCGGGCGGGCACCGCAGTGCCGCTGGGGTTGGTCCGGGGGGTGGTGTCAGGGGGTGTCTCCCCGCCAGTCCCAGCGGCGCGGGTCCGCGGGCCGGGGTCCGTAGTGGGCGCGGCCGCCGGCGCCGTATCGGCCGATCTCGGTGGAGAGTGCGGCGCCGTCGGCGAGCTGCTCGGTGCCCCAGCCGGTGACGTCCAGGAGGAGGCCGTCGAGCGGGCCTCCGACCGGCTCGCGGTACTCGTGCCCGGGCTGGGGGCCGGGGTCATCGTGGTCGGCGCCATAGACCCGGCCCCGCAGCAGTGCCTCGTCGTCCATGCCGCTCAGCGTCCCAGCCGGCACCGACACCTCGTGGCGGATCCGGGGACGCCGGGTCACTGGGCCCGCTCGGCGCCGGCTCCCGTTCGCGGGCGACCGGGGCCCCGGGTTCCAGGACGTGGCGGCTGGGGTCACAGATCGCTCAGGTGCTCACGGAAGACGGCTTCGAGCCTGGCGGCGGTGGGCTCGGCCAGGACCTCGTCGGACAGTCCGGCCTCCATGCCGGCCCGCGTGTTGACGTCGACCCGGCCGTTCGCAGGTACGAGTTCCTGGATCAACCAGGCAGCGAACTCCGCGGCAGCGCCGGCGGTCGCGTTGCGCAGGGACACCCCCTCGTCGCCTGAGACGCCGGATCCGATGCCCTCGAAGGTCGTCCCGGACGCGGTGAAATCGAACCACCAGTCGTTCTCGTCGCTCGGGCCGTAGGCCCCGCCGTCCGCCGTGGTGTGCACGAACGCCTGCTCACCCTCCCGTCGGCGCAGTGCCTGGGTGAAGGTGTCGAGGGTGAGGTTCCAGGTGGTGTTGGGGGTGGGGGTGAAGACGAAGAGGGTGCTGGTCTCGGGGAAGGGGAATTCGGGCTGGTCGGGGGTCATGGCTGTGTCTGGTCCTAGATCGTGGGCGTGGTGAGGGGCCGGGCGGGATGTGACGGGCGTAGCCCTTGACGCCGTTGAGGGCCATCATGGTGCGCCAGTAGGGCACGGTGTTGGGGTCGTTGGTGACGATCTCCATGCCGATCACGCCGTCGGTGTCCCGGAGGCCGTCCTCCATGAGGCACGACGCCCGGTCGGGTTTCAGCGGCACGAGGGGCAGCTGGTACTCCGGGTAGCCGGCGACGTCCCACTGGTAGCGCTTGTCGGCTTCCGTGCCGCCGGAGAAGCCGCCGGTGACCAGGCCCGACTTCCACCGCAATTGAGCGGCCTCGGCCTCTGACCCACCGGCCGGCGCGGCGGGCCGAGGCCGTAGTCTCACCGCATGGAGAAGACCGTCACATACCTGGAGATGACCGACCCGGCCGAACTGCGCCCGTCCCCGCCGATCGCCGCGCTGACCCTCGTCCCGGCCGACGGCTCGTCCCCCGAGGTGCAGGCCGTCCAGGCGCGCGTCGGGGCGCCGCACGGCTGGCGCAGCACCGCCCGCACCGCCGCCGACTGGGCGGCCCACCTCGCCGAGCACCCCCGGCGCCAGTACTGGCTGCTGACGCACGACGGCGAGCCCGCCGGCGTCGCCAACCTGGAGCCGCACCCGGCCGGCGACGTGGAGATCACCACCTTCGGGCTCGTCCCGGAGCATGTCGGCCGTGGCCTCGGCGGCTACGCGCTGACGCTCGCGCTGCGCCAGGCGTGGGCCACCGAGCCGCTCGGCGCCGAGTCCGTCCGGCGGGTCTGGCTGCACACCGACACCAACGATCACCCGAACGCCCTGCGCAACTACGAGAGCCGGGGTCTGCGCCCGTACGACGTCCGGACCGAGACCGCCGGCACCGCCTGAGCCGCGTCCCGACGGATGTGTCCGGAGCGCCGCGCGCGGGACCGCTGGTCAAAGCGACGGCAGGCCCGCGCGGCGGCGGCGGACGACAGCCGCCACGGCGGCGCCGTTCGGCACGGAACCGAACGGCGCGGCCGCGCGGATCGGGCGATCAGACGATGACCGGACAGCCGGTGGAGTGGATGCGGCCGAAGTCGATGTGACGACGGCGGACGAGCACGGTCATGCGGGCACCGTACTGCCCGACACAGCCGCCCCGCCCGGAAACCACACATTCCCCACTCCGCCGGGTGACCGCGTTCGCGGGCTGCCGGCAGCGGGACGGCAAGCCGCCCTCCTGAGCCGGTGGATGACGGGCCATGAGACCGGGGTCCTACGTCAGCGCGACGGCGTACGCCGCAGGTCGGACCGTGAGCCCATCCCCGCGCCGTACGTGGTGCGGGTGCGGCGGAACGGAGACTGGAGGCACTTCCGAGGCACTGGTTCTGCACAGAGGACGGGCATGGTTCTGCGAGACGGACGGACGATTTCCGCGCTGACGGTCGGGGCGGTGACGACCGTGCTGACGGCGCTCACCCCCGTGACGGCGTTCGCGGCGGGCGATCCGCTCCAGCGGTACGGGCAGCAGCAACTCCGGTGGGAGCGTTGCGATGCGGGCCGCCCGGCGGCATTCGAGTGCGCGACGGTCAAGGTGCCGCTGGACTACGGCGATCCCGGGGGCCGGACGATCGACATCGCGATATCGCGGGTGAAAGCGGGCAGTGCGAAGCAGCGGCACGGGGTGCTGTTGATGAATCCCGGTGGCCCGGGCGGCCCGGGGCTGACCATGCCCGTGGAGATGGAGCCGCTGCTGCCGGCGGAGGTCCGGGACCGGTTCGACCTGATCGGGTTCGACCCGCGCGGGGTCGGGCAGAGCTCGCCGATCGGCTGCGACCTGACGGCCGACGAGCGGACCTTCCAACACCCGTACGCCGCAGGGACGTTCGCGAAGGACGTGGTCTGGGCCCGGACGGTGGCCGACAAGTGCTGGGCCAAGGCAGGTGACGTGCTGCCGCACATCACCACCCGCAACACGGCGCGGGACATGGACGTCGTCCGGGCAGCGCTGGGCGAGCGGAGGATCTCCTACTTCGGGCATTCGTACGGCACCTACCTGGGCGCCGTCTACACGCAGATGTTCCCCCAGCGCTCGGACCGGTTCGTGCTCGACAGCGCGCTCGATCCGGCGCTCGCGTGGCGGGGGACGCTCCGGGGGTCGGCGCCTGGGGCCGAACTCGCCTTCACCCGGTGGACCGAGTGGGCCGCCGAACACGACGCGGCGTACGGGCTGGGTGCCACGCCGGCGGAGGTCCGGAAGACGTACTGGGACCTGGTCGCCCACGCCGACCGCACGCCCGTCCCCACGGAGGACGGGACGCTCGACGGCGACGCCATCCGTTCCGGGTACGCCGCGTTCGTCCACGTCGAGACCGTCACCCCCTGGATCGTCGCACTGAAGGCCGCCGCCGCGGGCGGGCCGGCCGCGCCGGCGGTGCCGTCGGTCGTACCGACGGACAACACCGCCGCCGCCGTCTGGGCCGTCTTCTGCGGCGACACCCGCAGCTGGCCGCGCGACCCCGAGCAGTACCGCCGGGACGCGGTCCGCGACCGGGCCCGGTACCCGCTGGCCGGGGACCTGGGGGCCAACATCCAGCCGTGCGCGTTCTGGAAGTCGGCGGGCGAAGAGCCGGCCACCGTGGTGAACAACGACGTCAACGCGCTGATCGTGCAGAACCAGTGGGACCCCCAGGCGACACTGGCCATGGCCCAGGGCATGCGTCGGGCCCTGCACGGTGCACGGATGGTCACGGTGGCCGGCGGTGAGGGCCACGGCGTGGTGGTGGCTGGCCCCTCCTGCGCGGACGCCAGCGTCACCCGCTACCTGACCACGGGCCGACTGCCCGCGACGGACCTGACCTGCGGCGGTTAGGCCCTTCCCTCCCGGGCGCGCCCACGCGCCCGGGAGGGTGGCCGCCGGGCCCCCCACGTCCCCCGCAACGGGCGGCTCCGGACCAATGGCACCCCTGATTCGACCGCCACACAGGACCCGGTTCCGGTCACCGGAGGCGGTCCAGAGCGCCCTGGCCGGCCGGCCAGGGCGGCACCAGCGCCGGTCAGGACAGCAGCTGGGCGGGGACGTCGGTGGCCCGGGTGAACACCGAGAGCGGGTACTGGGTGTCGCAGTACTTGTTGCCGGTGGAGACCACGCCGATCACCACACCACCGACCACCAGCGGCCCGCCCGAGTCCCCCTTGCAGACGCTGTCCGTCGTACCGGCCCGCGGCAGACCGCAGACCTTGAACTGCGGGGAGTCGCCGGGCGAGGTGTACGGGTCGCAGGAGGCCGGCGGAGCCAGCGTCAGCTCCGCCTGCTTGAGGTGGGTGCCGGGCCCGTCCGAGCCGGTGCGCCCGAACCCCAGCAGCGTGGCCGTGCGGCCGTACCGGTAGAGCGCCGCGTCCCCCTGGCGCGCCACCCGCACCGGTGCCTGCGGCAGCGGCCGGTCCAGGGTGAGGACGGCGGAGTCGTGCTCCAGGCCGGCGGTGTAGCGCGGGTCGACCCGGTAGCCCTTCACCCGGCGGACCTGACCGCCGGAGCCGGTCAGGTCGGTCCGGCCGGCGATCACCCGCAGTGAGCCCGGGTCGGCCGCCTCGGCCACGCAGTGGCCCGCGGTGAGCACCTTGGTCGGCGCGATCAGCGCGCCGGTGCACCACTGCTCGCCCGCGGCGGTCTCCAGGGCCACGACGAACGGGTGGGACCTGGTCGTGGTGTCCGACCCGCCGTGGACGGCGGCGGCCGGGGCGGCCCCGGCGGCCAGCAGGCCGGCGGCCGCCAGCAGGACAAGGATCGGGCGTCGGTTCGGGGTGCGCATGGCAGGGCTTCCTTCCGGGGTCGGGTGGTACGTGGCGCGGCATTCGCCGCGATGGCCGCGCCCTGCGGCCGGGTGGCCCCGGCTCAGCGCCGGTCACCGCCGGACCGAAGACTGTCCCGCAATCCGTCCCGCCCGCCAGCACCGCCCGGCAATGCGGGACGTTGGAACGGCGGAACGTGCCCTGAGCTGCGCGTTTCGACGCGCCTTGGAACGCCGTGGCGGGACGGCAAAGCCCCTGGAACGAATGTGGAGCCGAGCGCTCGACGGGGCTGCCGCGCCTCGGGTTCGTCCTGGCCGCCACGGCGGCGGACAGCCGAACGGCACACCCGCCCGGTGCCCGGTCCTACTGGAATGCCGCCGGTACGCCATGACCGTCCGTGAGCCCTACGACGTGTGGGGCGGGCTGACCGGGGACGCGCTTCGTGAAGCCCGGGTCGATCAGCTCCCGGGTCAGGCGCGCGGCCTCGTTCGGGTTCCACGGATCAGCGGGACTCACCGGTCACCTCCGGCCGCGACGCCGACGCGCCGGTGCCGCTCGGGCAGGGCGGAGCCGGCCGTCACAGGTGCAGGAGCAGGCCCTGGAGCGGCGCGGGAGCCCGCTCCGGGGTGAGGACCTGTCCTGGTCGACGGCGTACCGGCTGCTGGGCCTGGCGGCGGCCGCCGAGGCATCGAGGACGTCGTCGGCCGCCAGGCCGGGCCGGGGCTGTCCCACGCGTGGGACAGCGGCCCGGTGCTGCCGGTGCGGGTGGTAGTCGAGATCCGCAGGCACCTGGCCGGGCTCACGGACCTGGTCGCCGAGCACCTGGCGCAGGCCCGCGCCGAGGCCGGCGGCGCGCAGCTGGAGCCGGACCGGACCCGTGTGGCAGTCGCGGCGGCGGTCGCCGAGCTGCGCGAGCGGCCGGACGTGCCAACCACTGAGCTGGAGAGCAGGCCCGCGCACTGTCCTCGACCGGGCAGCGGCCCGGGCGGCGGGCAGTCAGATCGGCGTGGTCCCGGCACACCACCGGACAGCAGTCGTGGACGTGAGTATCCGTACTCAAGACGGAGCCGGGGATCAGCGCGAGGATGACCAGATGCCGCAGTGGGTGATCGACGTTCTCGTTGCCGTTGTCCTGACCACCGTGGAGGTGGTGGCACTGGTCCTCGCCTTTTTCGCCATCGGAATCAAGCTGTGGGCGGCGAACAAGGGGGGTGGCGGGGTCACACTCAGGCTGAAGCTGATCATCTGCGCCGCGTCAGTGGCGTCCTTGGTGCTGCCCTTGGCGTGTGCCTCCGGGCTGTCTCTCCTGCAGCTGCCGATCGCGGCGACCGCCCAGTGCCTGCTGGTGGCAGCCGTTCCGTTTCTCCGCCCCATCCTGATCGGTGTGAACCGTCTGCGGGAAGGCTTCGCGCGCCGCCGGCACGGACGCCAGCGGCGCTGACGCGCCCAGAAGCGCGGTGGCCCCGCCAAGCGACTAGAAGAAGCCGCCGTCCATGGGCAGCGTGCGGCCGGTCATGTAGGCGGCGTCGTCGGAGGCCAGGAAGGCGTAGCCCGCGGCGATCTCCTCGGGTTGGGCCAGGCGCCCGAGCGCGCCGTGGACCGACAGCCATTGGGAGAGTGGCATCGAGTCCCTGAGCTGGGGGTGTTGGTAGCTGGCGGCGTGCTCGGCAGCCATGTCGGTGTCGGTGCCGCCGGGGGCGATGGCGTTGATGGTGATGCCTCGCCGACCGAGTTCCGCGGACAGGTTGAGGACCATGGATTCCACGGCTGCCTTGGACGAGGCGTACAGGGTGTGGCCGAACACCGCGCGGGAGGCGCTCACCGATGAGGTGAGCACGATCCGCCCGCCCTTGCACATGTGGGCGGCGGCGTGCTGGACGGCGAACAGCTGGCCACGGGTGTTCACGGTGAAGACGCGGTCGAAGTCGGCCGGGGTGATGTTCTCCAGGGCGTCGAAGTGCTCGATGCCGGCGCACGAGGCCAGCGCGTCGAGCCGGCCGAACTCGGACACGGCCCGCTCGATCAGGGCCTTGGTCTGCTCGGGATCGGCAACGTCCGCGCGCATGGCGAGTGCCCTGCCGCCGTCGGCCGCGAGCATGGCGGCCAGCTCGTCCGCCGCCTGCCGGTTGCCGCGGTAGCCGATGACGACCGCCGCCCCTTCCGCGGCCAGCCGCGCGGCGACCGCCGCGCCGATCCCTCCGCTGCCTCCGGTCACCACCGCGACCTTGCCCGCGAAGCGGCTGCTGCCCACTGAGGTCATGGGTCTTCTTCCTTCCCGTGTTGGCGAAGCGGCTCTCGGGACACCCACGCCGGGTGCACCAGCCATGCCACCGTCCCTGTGCACGAGTGCAGGGGCGGTAAGGGCTCTGGTTCCAGCCGTCAACGTCACGATCTGACGATCCAAGGCTGGAGTACGACGACTCCAGCGTGTCCGGGCACGTCAGCGGGGCGGGCCGACCGCGGGCGAGGGCTTCGCGCCGGCGGCCCGCCGGCGCGATCACGCCCAGGGTGCCCCACACCGTCACCGTCGTCGGCCTGGCCTGACGGCTGTCACGCGCCTTCTTCTCCGTGGCTGTCGCCGGGGAAGAGGTGTCGTCCGCGTTGCCCGGATTTCCCGGAGGGTCCGGTCCGGAGGGACGTCCGGATGCTGTGGGCCGGGGGTGCTGTTCTCGGTGCGCCACTCGGCCCCGGCTTCGTCCCCCGGCTCCCCCAGCCGTCCGGCGACCGGTGGGGGCGACCCGTCCGTCGGCCTCTGCTCTGCGGTTTGACAGACCACCGGCCGGTGCGGTCTTTTCTGACGACCAGGCGGTGGCGGAGGAGGTCGGCGGGCTTCCGGGGCTGTTACCGCAGGATGCCGACCGCCCTGGCCACCCCCGGTCCCGGCCCCTCAACGACGTCGAACTCGAACTCCCGCCCTCCGGAAGAGACTCGGTCGCCCAGGCCTGTGGTTCCGCATGTCCGGACGGGGCCGGGGGCGCCGTGGTCGAGCCGGGCGGTGACGTCGTCGGCCAGGTCGCGGTGGGGCAGGTTCAGGAGGCGTCCAGGGTGAAGCCCTCGGAGGCTTCGACGGCGGCCAGGAACAGCGGGGTGTAGGTGAAGCCGAAGGGGTTGCGGGCGGCGACCTGGTACCAGGCTGCGGCGGGCAAGAGCCGTGCAAGTCCTGTTCCTCCCCCACGGGCGGTCAATCGGCAGGTCCCGGTTGTCCGGGTCCAGGGCGTGGACGGTCTCGGCCAGGCGCTCAAGGAACTGCTCGCCGACGGCGCCCATGCGTCTCCGCCGACCTGGGGGCCGGCGTGCCGGTCAGACCTGGTCGCCGTCCGGCCACTGGGACAGCGGGACGAGGTCGCCGGCCACGCGGGTGACGGTGGTGCCGGGCGGCATGAAGGAGTCGAAGTCGATCCGCGGGTCGCCGATGTCGACGGTGACCAGCAGCAGGTACTGGTTCAGCTGGGACCACACATCCCCGCCGAGCAGTTCCACCTTCGAGACGTTGCCCGAACGGTGGGGCGGCTGCACCGGCAGAGCAGCGAGATAGGGCGAAACGGCATCCAGGAAGGCCTGCCGGGCTCCCTTCTCCTGCGCCATCTCCTCGTCGGTGGGACTGCTTCCGTCGCCCGTGACCTCGATACCGGTGGGGGGCGCGACGATGCGAAACACGGTCACCATCAGTGGGAACTCCGGATCTTCAGGGATCGGCCGCCACACGGGACGTGACCTGCGGGCGCTCCGGTCCGCGAGCGGATGACAGCGGACCGGACGGCGGCGGGCCCGCCGTCGGACCTGTCCCGGCAATGCTGGCGCACCCGGCCCGTGCCGCCGGGACGGCACGCCCAGCGGCCTGCCGAGCCGCCCTCAAAGGACCACGGCGAGCCGCCCCCCGGTGGGCGCCCGCATTGCCCATCACCTGGCAGCGCGCCTGTAGTGTCACGCGGCAGTGGTGACTCGAGTCGGACGGCCGGGTCGACTGGGCCCAGCTACCGGCCGACACGGTCTTCGAGAGCGAGCAGCTCGGCCGCTGGGTGCGGGCGCAGCGGACCACACGACCCGAACTGGCCGAGGAGCAGCGAACCTATTGCTCGCGATCGGGATCGAGGAAGCCCCCCAAGCCGGTGGCCGCGCGGGCAGCGGCGGCGGCCGAGCCGAGGGCGGCGGGCGGATCGGTTCCATCAAAGCCTGGCCGCGCTCGCCGCCTTCGTCGAGCGCGAAGGGCACGTCCGTGTGCCGCGCTCGCACAAGGAGGACACGGTGTCCCTCGGCATGTGGCTCGACAACACCCGGGCACGCAGGGAGAAGCTCAGTGAGGAGCAGCGCGGGCAGTTGGAAGCCCTGGATGTGGCTGGCAGACCGGCTGACGGGGAGCAGCGCAGGGTCGAGATCCGGACGGCAGTGGGGGAGCGCCGCCTATCGTCCACAATAGAAAGTCGTAAATGCCGTCAGCATAGATGCGCAGCCGGGCTCAGGAGCGTCTGGAGAACGTCAGGCCGCTGTCGGCCAACGGGCGGTGTGCGGCTGCCGGTGCCGGCGACGCGGTTGCCGGCGGAGGTCAGCTGAACGGTCCCCGGTGTCGCGGGCGCGCAACCGAACTACTACGTCGCGAGGGACATCGCCGTACGGGCCGGGGCCACGATCACGCAGACCTTCGACAACGCGGTCTTCGGCCCCGCGCTCACCGATCGTCGCGGCGTCGAACGCGACGGCGACCGAATCACGGCGAACATCCCGCTGGCCGCCGACGGCGACGGCCACGTGCCGTCGGCGCCGTCGTTCGACACGGCTTACACCTCGCTGTACCGCGACGGCGTGCTGGTCGGCACCCAGTGCCCGGGTTCCGGTCACCGTGCAGGGCGCCGCCGCGGACGGCCGCGTCCGTTCGCTGGCGGTCTCGATGTCCACCGACGACGGAGTCTCGTGGACCCGGCTGCCGGTCGGCGCCGGCGCCGTGACGGTCCGGAAGCCTGCGGCGGGTACCGGGGTCTTCCTGCGCGCGGAGCTGACCGACGTCGACGGCAACACCCTCGACCAGAGCGTCATCGACGCCTATCGGCCCCGGTGACCCCGGCGGGCGGCCGGCACCGCGCCGTGGCGGTGCCGGCCGCTACCGGGAGCTTTTGGAGGAACGCCTCGCGGTCACCGTCCCGTTCACGGCGGTGATCGTGCCCGTCCTCCGGTGGACGGCGCGCTTGCGTGCGGCCGCCGCTACTCGTACCGCAGGGCGCTGGGGCGCATCAGCCGCAGGAGCTGCGGCAGCCCGAGGGCGGTGGTGAGGAGCACCGCGCCCGCCGCGATCGCCGACATGGCCAGCATCGTGCCCCAGTCGACGTCCGCCGAGACGCCCGCCGAGTACTGCAGCACCGCCCCCATCAGCAGGCCCGCGACGGCCGCCAGCACCAGGCCCAGGGCCATCGGGACCAGCGTCTGCCACAGCACCGACAGGCCCAGGACGCGCCGGCGGGTGCCGACGGCGTTCAGCACGCCGAGCACGCGGCGCTGTTCCCGGAAGCGTTCCAGCTGGCCGACCAGCAGGCTGAGGGACACCAGCAGCAGGGTGATCGTCGATCCCGCCGTCAGCAGGCGCTTGACCGCGAGGTAGGTGGGGTCGAGCGTGCCCTCAAGCGGGAATTCGGTGCGGGCCTGCGGGTCGATCGCCATCACGGCGGTGGTCAGGTGCTCCTTCGGGTCCGCCAGAGCGTCGGCGAGCGACACCTGGACGGTCGCCGGCTGTCCGCGCAGCGCGTCGGCCGGGACGGCGGCGGGGGTGAGGAGCAGCAGGCCGGCGCCGATCCGCCCGCTCGGGTCCGCGCCCTGGATGGCCGGGACGGTGGCCGTCACCGCGGGCAGCGGGAAGGACGCCGGCTCGCCCGCGCCCCGGAAGCCGGCGGCGTGGACGGGCGTTCCGGGCCGGAGCGGGTCGGCGTCCGGCCGCCGGTCCGGGCCCTGGACGGCGAACGTGTCGCCGTCCTTGCAGTCGGGCAGGGCCGCGAAGGTGCGCAGCACCGTGCAGGGCGCGATCCGCGCCGTGGGCAGCTGCCAGGGCTTGGCCGTCGGGCTCTCCAGGGAGAACTCGGTGTACGCAGCGGTGGCCTTCACCCCGGCGGTGTGCGCCAGGCGGTCGGCGAGGGCGTCGGCCTGGGGCGCGCCGCCGGGGAAGGACACCGACTGCTGGTACGGGCCGGCGGCGGGCGAGGGCCGGGGGAGGTCCTCGTAGCGTGCCCCGATGCCGAGGAAGAGCGTCTGCAGGGCGATCGCTCCGGCGATGGCCACCACCACGCCGCTGACCGCCGCGGCGGCCGGTCCCGGGCCCGACTGGAGGCGGCGGATGGCCAGTTGCCAGGACAGGCCGCCGCCGGCGGCGCGCCGGGTGACGGCCTCCACGAGCCACGGCAGGAGGGTGCAGACGCCGATCAGCATCAGCAGCACGCCGACCGCCACGATGAGCGAACCGCGGGTGTCCTGTACCGAGTTGAGGACGGCGGTGCGTGGCAGTGCGCCGGGTACGCCCTGGGCGGGCAGTACGAGGGCGAACACCGTCAGGGCAAGGCCGGCCAACGGCAGCATCAGCCGCCAGCCGATCCGGCGCTGTCCGGGGCCGGAGCGGCGGACCACGCCGAGCGGGTCGACGACCACCCGGCGCATCGCGAGTAGGGTGACGCCGACGCCCATGAGCGGCACGACCACGGCGATCGCGGCGGCGATGGCGGGCTGTGGTGCGACGTCCTCGGGGTAGAAGCTGAATCCGGCGAGTCGGATGTGTCCGATCAGTCGGCGGCCGAGCAGGAAGAGCGCCGTGCCCGCGGCCAGGCCCAGTATCGCCCCCACCAGGGACTCCCCCGCGGCGAGGCGGGCGGTCATCCGGCGGTCCGCGCCGCCCAGGCGCAGTGCGGCGAGCCGGCGGTCGCGCCGTTCGCCGCCGAAGCGCGCGGCGGCGGCGAGGAAGACCCCGACCGGGGCCAGCATCACCGTCAGGCCGACGGCGTTGAGCAGGATCAGCTTGGGGTCCATGGGTTTGGGCGGTGAGAAGTGGCCGAACTCGGTGATGCGGATGGCGCCGGTGTCCACCGAGAGGTGGTCGCCGCCGAGCACGTAGGAGGCCTGGCCGGGCCCGAGCAGCCCGGCCGCACCGATGGTGCCGGCCACGGGGTAGGGAAGGCGGTCGCGCAGCAGTTGGTTGGCGGGATCGGCGAGCAGGTCGGCCAGGGCCGGGGAGACGACCATCTCGCCGGGCGCCGGGTAGGCGGACACTCCTGGGGGGAGCGCGGCGTGCCGGCCCTCGGGCTGCACGATCCGGCCGCGCACGGGCGTGCCGCGGAAGGTGGTGGCGGCGACGGCGACGAGGACCGTCCTTTCGCCGGGGGCCGGCAGATCCTCGTCCCTGAAGGTGTCGTTCTGCGTGTACAGGCGCTGGTCACGGTGGTGCACGATGCCGGGGAAGGAGGCGGTGAAGAGCAGCAGGGCCACCCCCAGGCCGACGCCGAAGGCGGTGAGTAGCAGTCGGCCCCAGCCGTCCCGTCCGCTGGTGACGGCCAGTCGGGCGCCGAGGCCGAGCTGGTCCAGGAACGGTGAGCGGACTTTCGGGTCGGCGGCGCTCATCGGGCGGGGGCCAGGTCGCGGGTGCGGCCGTCGCGGACGACGACCTCGCGGTCGGCGTAGGCGGCGACCCGTACCTCGTGGGTGACGAGGACGACGGCCGCGCCGCTCTCCCGCGCGGCGAGGGTCAGCAGCTTCATGACGCGTTCGCCGTTGAGGGAGTCGAGGGCGCCGGTCGGCTCGTCCGCGAACACCGCCTTGGGTCCGGTGATCAGGGCGCGGGCGGCTCCCACGCGCTGGCCCTGGCCGCCGGAGACCTCGCCGGGGCGCTTGGTGGCGACGTCCGCCACCTCCAGCCGGTCCAGCCATTCGCCGGCCCGGGCCTCGGCGGCCTTGCGGCGCACGCCGTTCAGGCGCAGCGGCAGCGCGACGTTCTCCAGGCAGGTGAGTTCGGGCACGAGCTGGCCGAACTGGAACAGGAAGCCGAACTCGCCTCGCCGCAGCGCGCTCAGTTCGGCGTCGGAGCAGGTGGTGAGGTCGCGGCCCTGGTAGCTGATGGTGCCGCGGTCGGGGCGGGTGATGCCGGCGAGGCAGTGCAGCAGGGTGGACTTCCCCGAGCCGGACGGGCCCATCACGGCGACGAGTTCGCCGGCGGCGACGGTGAGGGAGGCGCCGTCGAGGGCCGGGGTGAGGCCGAAGGACTTGTGCAGGTCCCGGGCGTGGAGCAGGGGTTCGGCGGTGGTCAACGCGGGGTCTCCGTCAGGCGGGCGGTGAGGTCGTCGAGGCGGGCGGCGGTCAGTTCCAGCCAGCGCAGGTCGGCCTCCAGGTGGAACAGCGCGTGGTCGCAGATCAGCTCGTCGCCGAGATCGCCGGTGAGCTTGCGGCGGGTCAGTTCGCGCATCGTCCGCAGGTGTTCGGCCCGCTGGGCGTCCAGGACGTCGGCGGCCGAGCGGCCGGTCAGGATGGCGAGCACGACCTTGTGGTAGAGCGTGCTCTGCAGGTACGGCTGCGGGTCCTCGGGCTGGGTGAGCCAGTCGGCGAGGTCGGTGACGCCCGCGTCGGTGATCGCGTACCGCTTGCGGTCCGGGCCGCCGCCGGCCTCGACGCCCTCCACGACGACCAGGCCGTGTTTCAGCAGCCGGGAAAGTGTGGCGTACACCTGCCCGTAGTGCAGGGCGCGGTCGCGTCCGAAGTGCTCGTCGTAGAGGCGTTTGATGTCGTATCCGTGGCGGGGCTGGGCTTCCAGCAGCCCGAGGAGCATCTGTCCGAGTGACATGATCGGAAACTATACACATCATGTATACATGGTGTGTATAGCAGGATACGGGGCTCCCGCACCTGCCCACGCGTCCGTGCCGGCCGCCCAGCGCACGTGGACCACCCGGACCGTGCTGCCCGACGGGCGGGCCAGACGGTGAGCAGTCCCAGGCGCCACCGGCCGCCCTGGCGGATCTCGACCAGGCGCCAGCGCCGTACGTCCCGGGAGTAGCCGGGCAGCGTCATCAGCTCACGGGATGCCCGCTCGGCGTCACCGGGCACCGGCGCGGAGTGCGCGGGTCGGGAGAACGGCACGTCGACAGTCATGGGAACAATTGCTCGATAAAGGGCCTGAGTGATCAGACGTCAGCTCCGGCCACCACCGACGACTCCGCCAGCCCGATCGCGGGCATGCCGGTGCTGCGGGTCCGGGAGGCGGAGCAGGGGATCGTGTTCGAGCGCTCGCTGGCCTCCGGCTACGCGGGGGTGCAGAACCCGCTGATCTTCCGGGAGAACAGCGCGATGCTCTTCGGGGACGCCGGGCAGAGCGTCGAGTCCATCCTGCGCACGCCCTCGACGTCGGCCGGTCGGACGGCGGCGCCCCGTCCGACCGGGCCGGCGTGTAGCGCCCGGGCGGCGTCACGGACGCCGGACCGGCGGCGCGGGCGTGGCC
>NZ_JAHSQD010000219.1 GCF_020103755.1 Streptomyces sp. LS1784 | reverse complement strand
TACGCCGCCCTGGACGAGGCCGCCGACCGCCACGGCGCGGTCGCGGTGCTGCTCGGCCACACCCGGGACGACCAGGCCGAGACCGTGCTGCTGGGCTTGGCCCGCGGCTCCGGCGCCCGCTCGCTGGCCGGGATGCCGGCCCAGAAGGGCCGCTACCGCCGCCCGCTGCTGGAGCTGGACCGGGCCGCCACCCGGCAGGCCTGTGCCGCCCAGTCGATCCCGGTCTGGGACGACCCGCACAACTGTGATCCCGCCTACACCCGCTCCCGGGTCCGCCACGAGGTGCTGCCGGTCCTGGAGAAGCACCTGGGCGGCGGAGTGGTCGAGGCGCTGGCCCGCACCGCCCGGCTGTTCCGCGACGACGCCGACGCCCTCGACCAGTGGGCCTCCCTGGCCGAACGCGACCTCCGCACCGGCGACGGGGCCCTGGACGCCGTGAAACTGGCCGAACTGCCGCCGGCGGTGCGCCGCCGGGTGCTGCGCCGGGCCGCGCTGCGGGCGGGCTGTCCGGCCGGGGACCTCTTCGCCCGGCACCTGGAGACGATCGACCTGCTGGTCACCGGATGGCGCGGACAGGGCCCGCTGCACCTACCCGGGGGCGTCGAGGCCACCCGCAGGTGTGGCACGCTGGTCTTTCGGCGGCAGGGCGACTGACGGGCGAGGCATGCCCCGGGGGAGCCGACCGCCGGCCACACAGACCCCGAACGTTTGAGGACGTATCCCCGGTGGACCAGAACGACATGGGCGCTGACCTCGCGAAGGTGCTCATCAGCAAGGACGAGATCGACGCCAAGCTCCTGGAGCTGGCCGAGCGAATCGACCGGGACTACGCAGGCAAGGACCTGCTGATCGTCGGCGTCCTCAAGGGGGCCGTGATGGTCATGGCCGACCTCGCCCGGGCCCTGCACTCGCAGGTCACCATGGACTGGATGGCGGTCTCCTCGTACGGCATGGGCACCAAGTCCTCCGGTGTGGTGCGGATCCTGAAGGACCTGGACACCGACATCGCCGGCCGTGACGTCCTGATCGTCGAGGACATCATCGACTCCGGTCTGACGCTGTCCTGGCTGCTGGGCAACCTGGGCTCGCGCGGCCCGGCCTCGCTGGAGGTCTGCACCCTGCTCCGCAAGCCGGACGCGGCCAAGGTCGAGATCGACGTGAAGTACGTCGGCTTCGACATTCCCAACGAGTTCGTGGTCGGCTACGGCCTGGACTACGCGGAGAAGCTGCGCAACCTCCCCTTCATCGGCACCCTCGCCCCGCACGTCTACGGCGGCTGAGGGCCCCGTTCGGGCTACGGGCGGGAACAGTAGGCCGTTCCCGCCCGTTGGACCCGGGGGGACAAAGAACGAAAGCCGTGTCGCCGTGCTCCCGCCATGGGCGGGTCCGACTGCGGTACGGTCCAATGAACCGCTCTTCACATGAGCACCAATCGGATGCGCCGCGGCCTAACAGACCCCCGGCGCCGTTGAGTGGCAGGAGGGACGGGGCGGCAACGCCCCGCATGGATGGACGTCAAGCGATACTTCCGTGCGCCGATCATGTGGATCGTGCTGGCCGTCCTCGCCGTCATCGTACTGATGCAGGTCGTTTCGGACTCGAACGGCTACAAGACGGTGGACACCGGTCAGGTCGTCGCGGCGATCGACGCGCACAACGTCAAGTCGGCGCAGATCACCACCGGTGACTCGAACACGATCAAGATCCAGCTGAAGGACGGCGCCACGCTGCCCAGCTCCGGCACGGGCAAGGTCCCGTCCGGTACCAAGTTCCAGGCCTCGTACATCGGCGACCAGGGCGTCGCCATCGCCGACAAGCTCCAGGCCCAGGTCAACGACAAGGACCAGAGCACGCTCGCCGAGGGCTACACCATCAGCCCGGAGAAGCAGAGCACCTTCGTCAGCCTGCTGCTGTCGATGCTCCCGATCGTGATCATCGTCCTGGTCTTCCTGTTCCTGATGAACCAGATGCAGGGCGGCGGCTCCCGGGTCATGCAGTTCGGCAAGTCCAAGGCCAAGCTGCTCACCAAGGACACCCCGAAGACCACCTTCGCCGACGTCGCGGGCGCGGACGAGGCGGTCGAGGAGCTCCACGAGATCAAGGAGTTCCTGCAGGAGCCGGCCAAGTTCCAGGCCGTCGGCGCCAAGATCCCCAAGGGCGTGCTGCTCTACGGCCCGCCCGGCACCGGCAAGACCCTGCTGGCGCGCGCCGTCGCGGGCGAGGCCGGGGTGCCGTTCTACTCCATCTCCGGCTCGGACTTCGTCGAGATGTTCGTCGGTGTCGGCGCCAGCCGCGTCCGCGACCTCTTCGAGCAGGCCAAGGCGAACGCCCCGGCGATCGTCTTCGTCGACGAGATCGACGCCGTCGGCCGGCACCGCGGTGCGGGCCTCGGCGGCGGCCACGACGAGCGCGAGCAGACCCTCAACCAGCTGCTGGTCGAGATGGACGGCTTCGACGTCAAGGGCGGCGTGATCCTGATCGCCGCGACCAACCGCCCCGACATCCTGGACCCGGCGCTGCTGCGCCCGGGCCGCTTCGACCGCCAGATCGCGGTGGAGCGCCCCGACCTCCAGGGCCGGCTGGACATCCTCAAGGTGCACCAGAAGGGCAAGCCGATCGCGCCCGACGTCGACCTGTCGGCCGTCGCCAAGCGCACCCCCGGCTTCACCGGTGCCGACCTGTCGAACGTCCTCAACGAGGCGGCGCTGCTGACCGCCCGCTCGGACAAGAAGCTGATCGACAACGCCATCCTGGACGAGGCGATCGACCGCGTCGTGGCCGGTCCGCAGAAGCGCACGCGGATCATGTCCGACAAGGAGAAGAAGATCACCGCGTACCACGAGGGCGGCCACGCCCTGGTCGCGGCGGCCTGCCAGTACAGCGACCCGGTGCACAAGATCACCATCCTGTCCCGCGGCCGGGCCCTCGGCTACACCATGGTGCTGCCGGACGAGGACAAGTACTCCACCACCCGCAACGAGATGCTCGACCAGCTCGCCTACATGATGGGCGGGCGCGCGGCGGAGGAGCTGGTCTTCCACGACCCGACCACCGGCGCCTCGAACGACATCGAGAAGGCCACCGCGACGGCCCGGGCCATGGTCACCCAGTACGGCATGACCGAGCGCCTCGGCGCGATCAAGTTCGGCTCCGACAACTCGGAGCCGTTCCTGGGCCGTGAGATGGGTCACCAGCGCGACTACTCGGAAGAGGTCGCCGGGCTGGTGGACGAAGAGGTCAAGAAGCTCATCGACACCGCGCACAACGAGGCCTGGGAGATCCTGGTCGAGAACCGCGACGTGCTCGACAACCTGGTCCTGGAGCTCCTGGAGAAGGAGACCCTGAACAAGGAGCAGATCGCCGAGATCTTCGCGCCGATCGTCAAGCGCCCGGCCCGGCCGGCCTGGACGGGCTCCGCCCGCCGCACGCCGTCGACCCGGCCTCCGGTGCAGTCCCCGAAGGAGCTGGCGCTCACCAACGGCGCCGCCTCCGGCGAGGGCGCCCCGGTGGACGTCGTGAAGCTCCCGACGCTGCCGGCCACCGAGCCGCCGACCGAGGGCTGACCCCCGCTCCGTGGGGAATGGATGCCGCGTCACCAGGGTTTGTACCCTGGAGGCGCGGCATCCGTGCTGTTCAGCCAGAGTCTTCCCACGAGTAAGCGAGGCCCGCATGATCGACCCGGTGACGCTCGACGGTCCGCCCGCCGTCGGTGCCTTCGACCAGAAGCGGGCCGAGAACGCCATCCGCGAGCTGCTGCTCGCCGTGGGGGAGGACCCGGACCGCGAGGGTCTGCTGGAGACCCCGGCCCGGGTCGCGCGTGCCTACAAGGAGATATTCGCGGGCCTGTGGCAGGAGCCCGAGGACGTCCTCACCACCACCTTCGACCTCGGCCACGACGAGATGGTGCTGGTCAAGGACATCGAGCTGACCTCGGTCTGCGAGCACCACCTGGTGCCGTTCCGCGGCGTGGCCCACGTCGGGTACATCCCGTCCATCAACGGCAAGATCACGGGGCTCTCCAAGCTCGCCCGCCTGGTCGACGTCTACGCCCGCCGGCCGCAGGTGCAGGAGCGGCTGACCAGCCAGGTGGCCGACGCGCTGATGCGGATCCTGGAGCCGCGCGGCGCGATCGTCGTGGTGGAGTGCGAGCACATGTGCATGTCGATGCGCGGCATCCGCAAGCCCGGCGCCAAGACCATCACCTCCTGCGTGCGCGGCCAGCTGCGCGACCCGGCCACCCGGGCCGAGGCGATGAGCCTCATCATCGGTCGATAGGGGGACGGGCCGGCGGCGTCACCGGCCGGCGGGGAAGCACTCAGAGCACCTCGTGCTCCGCGTGCGGTGGGGCCGGGGTGCCCAGGGCGTTGCGGCGCTCGGGCATCCGCAGCGTGACCATCCGCCGCCAGCCGTAGGCACGGTCGTACAGGTAGAGCGCGTGCACCGCGAGGGCGACCAGGGCGAGCTGCCAGCGCGGCCAGCGCAGGATCCGGGCCATTCGGGCGGTGACGGCGAGCCCGACGTCCCGGTGGGTGCGGATCTCGCCGCGGGCGCTGGCCTCCAGGGCGTGCCGGACGTACGGGCCGTGGCCCTCGGAGACCAGCCGCAGCAGCTCCTCGTGGCAGTAGGCGAGGTGGTTGTCCTCGTCGGCGGAGATCATCCGCATCGCCCGGCCGAGGTCGGGGTTGTCCCCGTACACCTTGACCAGCCGGCGCATCTGCTCGGCGGCGCGCTGCTCGGTGACCCGGCTGTGCGCGAGGTAGGTGATGATCTCGCGGTCGGTCAGCGGGACGTCGCTGTTCAGCCGCTCGTGCGAGAGACCGACGCCCTGGCGCTCCAGCAGCATGCAGTAGTCGGCCTCGTCCGGCACGTGCACCTTGGGCAGGCCGCGCTTGTTCAGCAGTTGGGTGAAGATCCGGCCGTGCTTGCGCTCGTCGGCACCGTGCCGGGCGACCTTCGGCGCGAGGACCGGATCCCGGGTGAGCGTGGTGATCTGCTCGTTCTCCCAGCCGCCCTGGTCTTCGCCGCCGGCGGCGATGCTGCAGAACAGCTGGTACGCCTGGTCGTTCCGGTAGATCTCGTCGAAGAGCGAGCGGGTGCTCAGCACGGCGCCTCCTGCGCTGGTCCGGGGCGGCGCCCGCCGGGGGTCGACGGGTGGTCGCGATACGTTCCCCCGAGCCGTCGGCCGTCCGGGCCGACCGGCGGGTAGTCACTCACCTGCGCTAGCCGAGGTGGGAGCTCAGCCATCCGAGCGTGGCCGGCAGCTCCCTGGTCCAGCTGTCGAAGTTGTGCCCGCCGTCGTCGAGGTAGAGCGAGTCGATCGTGAACTGAGGGTTGGCCGCCGCGGCCCGGGTGGCCTGGTCGACGAACTGGACGGTCTGCGGGTAGTCCCCCTCCGTGCGGGAGGAGACCGCCAGCAGGCTGAGCGCGGGGACCGGCAGGTTCTGCAGCCGCCAGCCGAGGTCGTGCTGCTGGGTCAGGGCCTTGTCGCCGTTGAAGAGGTCGCCGCCGGTGTAGTTGTCCTGGCGCACGGTGAAGTCGCCGTGCAGGCCGGCCGCGTTGCCGTAGACGTTCGGGAAGCGCATCGCCAGGCGCAGCGCGCAGCTGCCGCCGGTGGAGTAGCCGAAGACGCCCCAGGAGCCGGCGGTGCGGCCGACCCGGTAGCTGCCGCGGATGGCCGTGGGGACGTCCTTGACGAACCAGGTCTCGGTGCGCGGCCCGCCGGGGACGTCCACGCATTCGGTGTCCCGGGAGGGGACGACCGCCGGGCGGGCCATCACCAGGACGGTCGGTGGCATCTTGCCGGAGCGCTGCAGCTCGATCGCGGTCTGGGCGAACGGGAGCTCCTGCAGCAGGTTCAGCGTGGTGCCCGGGTAGCCGGCGAGGGCCAGCAGGACGGGGAAGCGGACCAGTGAGAACTTCCGGTCGAAGTACGCGGGTGGCAGGTAGACGAACATCTGGTCGGAGAAGCCCGTCTCCTTGCCGTTGACCCGGACCGACTCGATCTTGCCGACCTCCTCGGGCGGGCCCTGCGGCAGGTTGGTGATGGTCTCCAGGCCGCCCTCGGCGGTGGGCTGGACCAGTGCGTCGGAGACCTGGGTGCCGCCCCTGTGGTTCTCGTTGCTGGTCAGCGCGAGTTTGGCGCCGCCCGGACTGAGCAGGTCCTTCCAGGAGGTGTAGAACCCGAAGGAGTTGTTCACCGACAGTGCGAGCACGGCCAGGACCGACACTTGAACGACCATCAGGAGTCCGATCCGGCCGAGCACCGGCAGCGGGCGCTGTCGCGCCAGCCGCGGCCAGACCCACAGGGTCGTGACGATCGCCGCGACGCCGAGTGCGAGCAGCGAGTTCACCAGCGCATCGCTGGTCAGTTCCATACCGTCGGCCTTCCGGTGGGACGCTGTCGGTGCAGGCTTCATCGTCTGGTGGCCCGTCAGGCCGGGCCACCGCGGCTAGGCTGTCCGGGCGTCCGGGCGGGGGCGTCCGGGCGGGGCGGACGGGCGGGGGGAACCGCAGGCAACCGGCGCCCTAGAATGCGGCGTCCACCGTACGTAACGTGTCCCGGAGGGTTCCGTCGCGTCGCGTGCGGCGGCCCCCGGCTCCCACCGCCGGCTCAACCCGCAGCGCGACCACGGCCCCGGTTTACCGACTGTTTCCGGGTCCTTGGTATGCGCATTGCCTGATGAAGGAATAGGCATGAAGGTCCATCACGCGTCCTCCCCCGGAGTGACAGGACACCGCCCCGTAGCCCCTACGCTGAGCTTCCATGAGCGTTCCCGTGTCCGTTGAGCCGAGCCCCGAGCAGCCGTCGCGCCGTCGTCGCGGCCTGCAGACGCTGCGTACCCAGGCGGCCGCCGTCCCGAGGGCCTGGCTCCCCGGAGCGGTCGGCTACGCCTGTCTGATAATCGGGCTCATGGACATCGCCAGCGCGGTGTTCCCCAAGCTCCGGCACACCAAGGTGCACACCCTCACGGGGCAGCTGCCGGGCGGCACCACCAGCCTGGCGGCGGTCGGCGCGCTGATGGTCGGCATCCTGCTGGTGCCGCTGGCGCACGCGCTGCGCCGGCGCAAGCGTCGGGCCTGGCGGGCGGTCTGCGTGCTGCTGCCGGTCAGTGCCGGACTGCACATCGTGCGCTGGCACCAGATCGGCCCGGCGGTCGTCTCGCTGGTGCTCCTCGCCGTGATGCTGGTGCACCAGCGCGAGTTCTACGCCAAGGCCGACCCGCGCACCCGCTGGCGGGCGCTGGTCAACCTGGTCGTCATGGGCGTCCTCAGCGTGCTGCTCGGCCTGCTGATCGTGAGCACCCGGACCAGGTACGAGATCGGCCACCCGGGCCTGAGCGAGCGCCTGCAGCACGTCGGGTACGGGCTGTTCGGCTTCGAGGGCCCGATCCGGTACAGCAACGTCCGGATGTCCGACCTGGTCGCCTACCTGCTCGGCGGCCTCGGCCTGCTGACCGCCTTCACCACCGCCTACCTGGCGCTGCGCCCCGGCAAGCCGAAGCCCGAGCTGACCGCCGAGGACGAGGAGAAGGTGCGCGCGCTGCTGGCGCGGCACGGCGAGCGCGACTCGCTCGGCTACTTCGCGCTGCGCCGCGACAAGAGCGTGCTGTTCTCGCCCACGGGCAAGGCCGCGATCTCCTACCGGGTGGTCTCCGGCGTGATGCTGGCCTCCGGCGACCCGGTCGGCGACGTCGAGGCGTGGCCGGGCGCGATCAAGGTGTTCATGGCCGAGGCCCGCGAGCACGCCTGGGTGCCGGCCGTGATGGGGTGCAGCGAGGTCGGCGGCGAGGTCTGGACCCGCGAGGCGGGCCTGGACGCGCTGGAGCTGGGCGACGAGGCGATCGTGGACACCGCCTCCTTCTCGCTCTCCGGCCGGGCCATGCGCAACGTGCGCCAGATGGTCAAGCGGATCGAGCGCAACGGCTACTCCTGCCAGGTGCGCCGGGTCTCCGACCTCACCGCGGAGGAGAAGCACCGGATCGCCGACGCCGCCGCCCGCTGGCGCGGCACCGACACCGAGCGCGGCTTCTCGATGGCCCTCGGCCGCTTCGGCGACCCGCTGGACGACGACTGCGTGGTGGTCACCGCCCACCGGGCCCCGGAGGAGGGCGAGCAGGGCGACGACCTGAAGGCCGTGCTGCACTTCGTGCCCTGGGGGCCGGACGGCATCTCGCTGGAGCTGATGCGCCGCGACCGCGCCGCCGACCCGGGCCTGAACGAGCTGCTCATCGTCGCCGCGCTCCAGGCGGTGCCCGCGATGGGTGTGCGCCGGGTGTCGCTCAACTTCGCGATGTTCCGCTCGGCGCTGGCCCGCGGCGAGCGGATCGGCGCCGGACCGGTGCTGCGCGCCTGGCGCGGGCTGCTGGTGTTCCTGTCGCGCTGGTTCCAGATCGAGTCGCTGTACAAGTTCAACGCCAAGTTCCAGCCCGAGTGGGAGCCGCGCTTCCTGGTCTTCCCGAACACCCGGGACCTGCCGCGGATCGGCTTCGCCGCGATGCAGGCGGAGGCCTTCATCACGCTCGGCATGCCGCGCTTCGGCCGCCGGCGCCAGCGCGAAGGGCTGATGCCGGTCCCGTCGACCCGCGGGGTCGGCGAGGCCGCCTGAGGCCCGTCGCCGCCGTCCGGGACCCGCTGATGCGGAAGGGGCCCCCGCCGAGAATCCTCGGCGGGGGCCCCGTTCGATAATGGGAAGCATGAACGATTCGCCGTCCTTCTCCCTGCCGGCCGGTCTGCCGCGGCTGGAGCGCTGCGCCGTGATGGGCGTGGTCAACGTCACGCCCGACTCCTTCTCGGACGGCGGGATGTGGCACGACCCCGCCAAGGCGATCGCGCACGGCCTCGCGCTGCGGGCCCGCGGCGCGGACCTGGTGGACGTCGGCGGCGAGTCCACCCGGCCGGGCTCGCAGCGGGTGCCCGAGGAGGAGGAGCTGCGCCGGGTGCTCCCGGTGGTGCGCGAGCTCGCCGACGCCGGGGTGATCGTCTCCGTGGACACCATGCGCGCCTCGGTCGCCGAGCGGGCCGTCGAGGCCGGTGCCGCGATCGTCAACGACGTCTCCGGCGGGCTCGCCGACCCGGCGATGGCCCGGGTGGTCGCCGAGACCGGCGCGCCCTTCGTGGTGATGCACTGGCGCGGGCAGTCCGCCGACATGGACCGGATGGCCGTCTACGGCGACGTGGTCCGGGACGTGGTCGCCGAGCTGACCGACCGGGTGGACGCGCTGCTGGCCGCCGGGGTCAAGGAGGACCAGCTGATCCTCGACCCGGGGCTCGGCTTCGCCAAGACCTCCGAGCACAACTGGGCGCTGCTCGGCCGGCTGGACGCGCTCATCGCGCTCGGCCGTCCCGTGCTCGTGGCGGCTTCGCGCAAGCGGTTCCTGGGTACGCTGCTCGCCGACCCGGCAACCGGGGAACTGCGCCCGGCCCGGGAACGCGACGACGCGACGGCCGCGGTGTCGGTGCTGTCGGCCCGGGCCGGAGCCTGGGCGGTGCGGGTGCACGACGTGTCAGGGACGGCGGACGCCGTCCGGGTGGTCGCGGCCTGGCAGCACGCGGCGCGGTTGGGGTGAGGGAGGGTCTGTGACAGGTGACGGCAGGTTGAGCGGCGGTACGGCCGGGCGGGCCCGGGGGGCGGACCTGGAGGCCGTGCTCGCGGCGAACCGGGGGCTCTACGAGGCGCTGGAACGGGGGGACCTGGAAGCGGTCGAGGACGCCTGGCTGGGAGCCGCGGACGCCGACGACAAGGGTGGCGTGGTGTGCGTGCACCCGGGCTGGCCGGTGCTCCGCGGCCGGGCGCAGGTGACCCGTTCGTACATGCTGATCATGATGAACACGGAGTACATCCAGTTCTTCCTGACCGATGTCGAGGCCGAGGTGCACGGTGATGTGGCCCTTGTCACGTGCACCGAGAACATCCTGTCCGGCGGCGAGTCGGAGGAGGAGGGAGAGCTCGGGCCGCTGGTCGGCGGAAAGGTCGTGTCGACGAATCTGTTCCGTCGTACCCCGGCGGGGTGGAAGCTCTGGTCGCATCACGGTTCACCCGTTCTGACCAGCGGGGACGACGACGAGGAGAGCTGATTCCGGCGGCCGTGGAAATGCCGTCCCGGGAAGTCGCCCGGGAATTCCCGAGTGGTCACCGAACGTTCACGTCAATCGCCATATCGGCGCGCGTGGCGTCGGTTCGTGCCGGGTAGGACGGTCAGGCGTTGTCCGTGCTCGCGGGTAGATTCGAAACGGAGTGGCGGGCGTGCTGCCCGCCTTCGCCCTGCCCGTCCATGCCTTTCTCCGGGCGGGGCCCGTCCGACTGGGAGCAGTGATTCGTTTGCTGGACCGCGTCACCCTGCGGGGGCTGCGAGCCCGGGGCCACCACGGCGTCTTCGAGCGCGAGCGCGTCGAGGGGCAGACCTTCGTGGTCGACCTCGTGCTGTACCTGGACACCCGCCCCGCGGCGGCCGGAGACGACCTCACCCGCACCGCGCACTACGGCCTGGTGGCGGAGGAGGTCACCGCGATCATCGCCGGGGAGCCGGTCGACCTGATCGAGACGCTGGCCCAGCGCATCGCCGACCAGTGCCTCAAGCACGAAGCGGTCGAGGAGGTCGAGGTCACCGTGCACAAGCCGGACGCCCCGATCACCGTGCCGTTCGACGACGTGACCGTGACCATCCACCGGGGCCGCGCATGACCCCCGCCGCGCGCCCGGTATCCGATGTAGAGGACGTTTTCCGATGAGCGAGCGAAGCGAGCGAATGATCAGGAGTCGCGCACGGGTGAATGCCTCTGCCGAGCGAAGCGAGGCGGGCGCATGAACACCAGCGACCCGACCACCACGCCGAACGCGTTCGACCTGGAGAGCCGGGTGGACTCCGCCGACACCACGCTGCACAGCCAGCGCTGCGCGGTGATCGCGCTCGGCAGCAACCTGGGCAACCGGCTGGACACTCTCCAGGGGGCCGTCGACGCGCTCGCCGACACCCCCGGGCTGAAGATCACGGCCGTCTCCGCGGTGTACGAGACCGAGGCCGTCGGCGGGCCCGAGGAGCAGCCGAACTACTACAACGCGGTCGTGGTGCTGCGTACCTCGCTGCCCCCGCGGGACCTGCTGGAGCGCGGCAACGCCATCGAGGACGCCTTCGGGCGGGTGCGGACCGTCCACTGGGGCCCGCGCACCCTGGACGTCGACATCCTGACCTACGAGGGCGTGTCGAGCGACGACCCGCAGCTGCTGCTGCCGCACCCGCGGTCGCACGAGCGGGCCTTCGTGCTCGCCCCCTGGCTGGACGCCCAGCCGGAGGCCGAGGTGCCCGGGCACGGGCGGGTGGACGCCCTGCTGACGGCGCTGGGCGGCCCGGACGCGCAGGGCGTGAAGCGCCGCGAGGACATCCGGCTGACGCTGCCGGAGTAGGCCCGCGGGGCCGACGACCGGGTCGTTGATCAGGGAACTCGACCGGGGGCCCGGCCGTACGACTAGGTGTCAGCCGTTCGCGCGGGTGACCGCCCGGCCGGGCCCGGTACGGTGGCTTGGCGTCGCCGCGCCGGGCCACCGGGCGGCCCGGCCGGTTCTGGTACCCGGGAAGGACCCCCTCCGAGTGAAGCTGCTTCGCCTCCGCCTGCTGATCGGCATCACCGCCGCCACGACGGCGCTGTCCTGGGCCGGCTCCAAGCTGTGGGCCTCCGTGGACACGCTGCCGGCCGTGCCGGCCGCGGCGCCGGTGGTGCTGGCGGCGGTGGCGGTGATCCTGCTGGCGACCGCGCTGTCGCTGCGGGCCCGGCTGAAGGCGGTGCGCGAGCGGCAGCCCGGGGCGAAGGGGGTCGACCCGCTGCTGGCGGCCCGGGCGGTGGTGCTGGGGCAGGCCAGCGCGCTGGTCTCGGCGGTGGTCACCGGCGTCTACGCGGGGGCCGGGATCTACCTGCTGGGCGAGCTGGACGTGCCGGCCCGCAAGGACCAGGCCGTGACGGCCGGGCTCGCGGTGCTGGCGGGGGCCGCGGTGATCGCGGCGGCGCTCTGGATCCAGCACGTGTGCAAGTTGCCGGAGAACCACGACGACCCGGGCGGCCCGGCGGCATCGCACCGCTGAGACCTCGCTGAGCAGGACATTCTTCGTGATCTTGGGTGAGAAGCCGGGCACGTGCGGTAAAAACCGCACGCTGTCAAGGGCAGAAGGGGACCCTGGGCTGACACGGCCCCAATTCGCACGCTAGTTTCTTGGACATGTCTCGCGGACGCCACCGTCATTCCTCCGTCCTCGGCCGGGTCTTTCCCCCCACCGCCGCCGGCGTGCTGCTGGTCGCCGCACTGGCCGCTCTGCTTTTCAGTCAGGACACCATCCTGGTGCGCTCGGTGGGCGTCGCGGCGGTGATCGCGACGCTCGGCTTCGCGCTGCTGCTGCGCCAGCGGGACAGGGCGGCCCGGGCGGCCGCCGAGATGTCCGCGGCGCAGCGGCTGCGCGCCGAGGAGCGGTTCGAGGAGCAGCTGGCCGAGGCCGAGTACGCGGCAGAGGTCGCCGAGGAGCGGGCCACCCGGTTCGGGCGGCGGCTGACGGCGGAGAAGTCGCGGCTGGCGAAGGCCGAGACCGAGATCGCCCGGCTGCTGCGCGAGCGGGCCGTGACGGTGGCCGAGCAGGCGCTCAAGGAGGCCGAGGCGGCCCAGCGGGCGCTCGCCGCGAGCCGTCCGAAGTACCCGGCCAGCCCGGCCGCGTACGTGCGGGCGGCGGCCGTGCTGCGGCTGCTGGAG
>NZ_JAHSQD010000218.1 GCF_020103755.1 Streptomyces sp. LS1784 | reverse complement strand
CGGGACGGCACGGCGGTGGCCCGGGCAGTGGCCGAGCTGGCCGCCGACCCGGCGCGGCGGGCCGCGTACGGGCAGGCCGGCCGGGACGAGGTGACCGCGCGCACCTGGGAAGCGGTCGGGGACCTGCTGCTGCGGCACTACGCCGAGGTGGTGGCGGAGCACCACGGACGGCCGCTGCCGCCCGCTCCCCCGGCGTCGGCCGAGCCGGTGGCGCCCGTCCTGCCGGAGGAGCTGCCGGCATGACCTCCGTTCCCGGCCCCGGCGCGCTGACGATCGTCCGGCTCGCCAACTTCGTCACCCCGGTCTCCGGCGGCCTGCGCACCGCGCTGCGCCACCTGGGCTCCGGGTACCGGGCGGCCGGGCACCGTCCGGTGCTCATCGTCCCCGGCGAGCGGCGCTCCGAGGAGGAGACCGAGCAGGGCGTGGTGGTCACCCTGCCCGGCCCCGTGCTGCCGGCCGGCGGCGGCTACCGGCTGCTCACCGACCGGCGGGCGGTCGCCGCCGAACTGACCAGGTTCTCCCCCGACCGCCTGGAGGTGTCCGACCGCACCACGCTGCGCTGGACCGGCGCCTGGGCACGGCGCCACGGGGTGCGCTCGGTGATGGTCTCGCACGAGAGCGCCGCCGGGGTGCTGCGCACCTGGGGCGTGCCCGGCCCGCTGGCGGGCGCGGCGGCCGACCGGCTCAACGCGGCCACGGCCCGCGGCTACGACTCGGTGCTCTGTACCACCGACTGGGCGGCGGCGGAGTTCCGGCGGATCGGCACCCCGAACCTGGTCCGGGCCCCGCTGGGAGTGGATCTGGACACGATGCACCCGCTGCCGCCGAACGCACGGGCAGCCGAGCGGGCGCGGTACGCCGCCCCGGAAGAAACGCTGCTGGTGCTCTGCTCCCGGCTCTCGGCGGAGAAACGGCCCGAGCGGGCGATCGAGGCACTCGCCGCCCTACGGGCCCGGCGCAGGCCCGCCGTCCTGGTGGTGGCCGGGACCGGCCCGCTGCGGGAACGGCTGGCGGCCCGGGCCGCACGGCTGCGGCTGCCGGTGCGCTTCCTCGGCCACCTGGGCGAGCGGGCGGAGCTGGCCCGACTGCTGGGCTGCGCGGACGTGGTGCTCGCGCCCGGCCCGGTGGAGACCTTCGGACTGGCGGCGATGGAGGCGCTGGCCTGCGGGACCCCGGTGGCGGTCAGCCACTCCTCCGCACTGCCCGGCCTGGTCGGGCCCGCCGGGGTGGCGGCCGCCGACACCGGTAGCGGATTCGCCTCCGCGGTAGGGCAGTTGCTGGAACGGCCGGAGGAGCAGCGACGGGCCGCCGCCCGGGCTCAGGCCGAACGGTACGGCTGGCCGGCGGCGGTGACGGCGTTCCTGGCGGCACACGGCGTGCGCAACGACGAGGCGGTGGACGGGGGTCGGGACGAGCATGCTGGAAGCCGGACGTGACCGGGCGGCGGAGGAGCGGCCCGCGGCGGGCGAACTGCTGCGCTTCGTCGCGCTCGGGGACTCGCTGACGGAGGGGGTCGGGGACCAGGTCGGCGAGAGCCGGCGCGGCTGGGCCGCCGTCCTCGCCGGCTCACTGGCGCCCGCCGGACGGGACGTCGAGTTCACCAACCTGGCGTACAGCGGGGCACTCACCACGGAGTTGACATACCGTCAACTACCTGCGGCACTGGCACTTCGGCCACAGCTGGCGGCGGTGGTGGTCGGCGGCAACGACACGCTGCGCACGGGCTTCGACATCCGCCGCACCACGCTGGAGCTGGACGCCACGATGGGTGAACTGTCCGGCCACGGCGCCAGGCTGCTCACCGCCTGTCTGCCCGACCCGGGCAGCCTGCTCCGGCTCCCGGCGCCGCTCGCCCGTCCGCTGGCACGCCGGATGCGGGCGGTCAACGCCGTGGTGCACACCCTCACCGAACGCCACCGGGCGGTGCACCTGCACATCGCCGACCTGCCGTGGCCGGCGGAGCGCCGACTGCTGAGCGTGGACCGTCTGCACCCCAGCGCCGAGGGCCACCACCTGATCGCCCGGCGGTTCCACGACCTGCTCACCGAAGCCGGCCACTCTCTCGGCTCGCCCCCGGCCACCGCCCCGGCCGAACCACCACCGGGCCTGGCCGCGGACGTCTGGTGGATGGCCACCCAGGGCACCCGCTGGCTCGCCGCCCGCAGCACCGACCTGCTGCCGGGCCTGCTCGCGCTGGCCGCCGCGGAGGGCGTGGCCCGGCTGCGCGGCGGAAGCGGGAGGCACGACGAGCAGATGGCGCGGGCCGCGGCGCAGGCACTGGCCTCGCTGGGGTGAGCGGTGCGCCGGGGCGGCGAGCCTGCCGGGGCGAGGGGACGGCGGGGGTCGCCCGTTCGTGGTGATCGGCGGTGCCGCCGTGCGGGAACCATCCGGGTGGCCCGGGTTGTCGTGTCCGGGGAGAGCGTGACGGAGGGAGCCGGGGTGGAGAACGCGAGCACGGTCGGGCGGGAGGTTCTGGCGGCGGCAGGGGTGCTGTTCCCGGACGGGGCGGGACGGGTGCTGGTGGTGCGGCTGCCGTACGACCGGAGGCATCCGGTGGCGATCCCGGGCGGCGGGTGGGAGCCGGCGGACCGGTCGCCCCGGGAGACCGCCCTGCGGGAGATCCGCGAGGAGTTGGGCTTCACGCCCCGGCTGGGACCGCTCGCCTGCGTGGACTGGGCGCTGCTGCGCGAGGGTGACCGGCCGATCGTCGCGTACCTGTACTGGGCCGAGCCGCTGACGGCCGAACAGGCGGCGGCGTTCCGGCCGGACGCGGCGGAGGTCGGCGGCTGGACCTGGCTGACGCCGGAGCAGGCCGGGCACGCGCTGCCACCGCGGCGGTCGCGCCGGGTGACGGCCTGCCTGCGGGCCCCGCGCGAAGCCGGGCCGCTGGAGCTGGAGGACAGCCGACCGGCCGGGCACACGCTCGGGCGGCTGCCCACCGACGGGCCGGTGCCCGAGTACGCCGGACTGGCTGCGGCACCGGGCCTGACGCCGTCGGCCGAGGAGCCGCCGGAGCCGCCCATGGACCGGGAGACCTACTACGCCACCCGGCCGCGCATCCGGGCGAAGGCACGGGCGCTGTTCACCGACGCCGCCGGCCGGGTGCTGCTGGTGCGGCTGCGGCCGTGGGACGGGCCGCGCGGGCAGGTGCCGTACTGGACACTGCCGGGCGGTGGGGTCGAGGCGGACCGGGAGATGCCCCGGGCGGCGGCCCGGCGGGAGATCCGCGAGGAGCTCGGCTGGGAGGTCGAGCCGGGGCCGCTGCTGGCGCTGGACTGGCTGCCGGGCGCGGCGGCCGACCCGGAGGCGGACCCGGCGACCGGCCGGGACACCGCCGTCCTGGTGTACGTCTTCGACGGGGGCACGGTGACGGAGCGGATGCTCGGCTCGATCGCACTGCCGGAGGAGGAGCTGATGGAGTGGCGGCTCTGCGATCCGGCCGAGGCGCAGGCGCTGCTGACCGGCCCGTCCTGGGACCGTACGGCCGCCGCACTGGCCGCCCGGGGGCGGTCGGGCGGGCCGGTCGAGTTGGTGCGCGGGCGGACCGTCGGACCGGACCTGCCGCAGGGCTGAGACCGGGCCTCCGGCCTGCCGGGCTGCGAGGTCCGCCGGACGAGGCCCCGCGGCGTCCGAGCCGCCGCCGGTGCCTCGTCCGGAACCCTGAGCGTCCGAGCGCCTGAGCGGCGGAGCGGCGGAGCGGCGCGTCAGGGCAGTGCGTCAGACCTCCAGGTCGGCCTCGATCCTGCTCAGCTGGTGGCGGGCCATCGCCAGGTTGGCACGCGACTTGTCCAGCGCGAGGTAGAGGAACAGGCCCTTGCCGGTGCGGCCGGTCAGCGGGCGGATCAGGTGGTACTGGCTGCTCAGGGTGATCAGGATGTCCTCGATCCCGTCCTGGAGGCCGAGCATGTCCATGGTGCGCATCTTGGCGCGCACCACGTCGGTGTTGCCGGCGGCGGCGACGTTGAGGTCCAGGCCGCCGGGGCCGTCGAGGGTGGCCAGCGCCATGCCGCTGTTGTAGTCCACCAGGGCCGCGCCGATGGCGCCCTCGATGCTGGTCATGGCCTGCTTGAGTGCGCCGGCTGCGTCGGTCATCTGGGTAACTCCCTTTCGGTGATGGGTGGTTCAGGTGTCGCCTGGTGCGGCGACGCGGTGGAGTCGAGGTTGGTCCGGATCAGACCGCGTCGCGCGGCTCCTTGGGCACGAGGGCGTCGTTGAGCAGCGCCGCGATGCGCTGCGCGCTGCGGCGGGCCTCCAGGTGCAGCCGGCCGACGTTGACGTCCGGGTGCGCCAGCAGGGTCAGCACGCAACTGCCGCCGGCCGCGTAGGTGGCGACGTAGCCGTTCTCGCCGCGCACCAGCGACTCGCGGAACTCGCCCTGGCCGGTGGTGTCGGCGAGCCGCTGGGCCAGGGAGAGCGAGGCCGCCGTCATCGCGGCCAGGCCGGACGGCTCGGTGCCATGGGTGTCGTGTGCGACCAACAGGCCGTCCACGCTGGCGACCAGGCCACCCGCGAGGTGCGGGACGCGGTGTTTGACGGCGCGCAGTTCGGCGAGCAACTCGGTCTCCAAGGCGATCAGTTGTCTCCTTCCGACACGCTGCTTGAGCGCCCGCCTCATGGCCGGAACGGCGGGGTCGCGGGCGGGGAGTCGGTCAAAGTCGGGCCTCCAGAAGGTCTCGGATCCGGGTCAGCAGCGCGATGTCCGGGTCGGGGACGGTCAGCGGGTGGGCCGCTGCCGTGGTGGGCGGGCGTTCGGAGCGTGTGGGGGCGTCGGTTCCGGCGGGGGCTTCGGTTCCGGCGGGGGCGTCGGTTCCGGCTGGGCTCTCGGCCCCGGTCCGGGCTGCGGCCGGGGCAGCCGTGACCGGGGCGCCGGGGAGTCCGGCGCCCCGGAGACTGGCGCCGGGGACCCGGCGGTGCAGCCCTCCGGCCGGTCCACTCGCGGCCGGTGGGGGAACTTCGGCTGCCGGAGCGGCCGTCGGCGGAGCATCGGCCACCGGGGCCGCCGTCGGCGCGCCGGGCGGACGCAGGGCGTCCAGCAGTCCGACGGCGGCCAGCCGTCGGATGTCGGCCGTCACGCCGAAGCCGGAGCGGCCGAGCAGCCGGGCCAGGTCCGCCGGAGTCCTGTGGCCGTCGGCGTGGTCCAGCAGCTCGCGGCGCCGACGGCCGCACGGACGGCGGGACGGCCGGCGGCCGTGCTCTGCCGGACGGACGGGAGCGGTGTCGAGCTGCGCCCACGGCCAGATCCCGTCGAGCAGCTGCCGACGGCGTTCGACCTCGCGGCGGATCCGGGCCGGGTCGACCTCAGCGACCGGTCCGAGCCAGTGCCGGGCGCCGGCCTCGAACCGCCAGACACCGCCGGACGGGTCGGCGAGGACGAAGAACGCGGCGTCGAACAGCGTTCCCAGGTGGCCGAGTTCGAGCTCTCCCCGGGTGATCAGCCGACGTTCGACCAGCGCCTCGCCGACCTCCGACCTCGGGCCGTGGACCCGCAGCAGCTCCGCCCAGTCCTCGGGGGCGATCCGGCCACAGCCGATGAGCAGGTCGGCCAGGCCGGGCGCCCGGGAGGACTCGGCAGCGGTCACCTGTCCGTCGACCAGGTGGAGGCTGCCGAGCGGTCCGTGCAGGGCGCCGGTGGCGCGGCGGTCGGCGAGCAGGGCGAGCGCCTCGCCCGGGGTCCTCGGGGTGGCGGCCTCCGCCGGGGGCGGAGGCGCGGTGCCGGTTGCGGCGGTCACGCGCTCACCCCAGCACCAGTTCCTCGGCGAGCGCCTGGAGGCGGAAGCGGGCGGCGGCGAGGTTGCCCTGCTCGCGGTCCAGCCAGAGGTGCAGGACGAGCCTGCTGTCGAAGACGGTGTCGATGAAGCGGATCAGGTGGTAACTGCGGCCGGCGGTGACGATGATGTCCTCCAGCGGGGCCCGCCGGTCCTCCGCCACGGTGAAGGTCTGGCTCTCAACAGCCGCCCGCACCAGGTCGGTTGCCTCGGCGGCGGAGGTCTCGTGCTCTCCGGTCGGGCTGTCTCCGAGGCTGCCGAGGGCGAGCCCGCTGCTCCAGTCGACCAGGCTCGCGGCGCGGGCCCCGGCGATCGCCATCGCTCCGGAGAGGCATTCGTCGATACCGGGCACACCGGCTCCTTCGCGGGGTCTGGGCGGTCGGACGCAGCGCGGCGCCGACCGGTTCACCACCAGCAGTGGCTAGGTCGACACGGAAGGCTACTGCCGGATTCCATATGACGAACATTCCAATGGCATATTCACACCAATGGCAGTCAGTTCCAGCCAATCTATGACGGTGCATCAGCCCCGAGAACGCGGCGATGCCACCGGCGGACCAGGGGGGTTGGAGCGGCGTTCACCGGCCACCTGGCACGAGACCTTGGCCGATACCGGGCCGCACGGGAGGGTTTCGGGACCGGATATGCGATATGAGGGCGCAGTCATGGGCGGCAAGGGCGGACACCGACGGCAGGTGCGGAGTCCGGACACGACGAAGGGGCCCGTTCCACTGGATGGAACGAGCCCCTTCGGTTGGAGCGCCAGGCCCGGGTCGCACGGACTCTCCCTACTGAAAGTAGGGCGTGCTCTGGTAGCACCACTGACGCCTGTTCGAGATTCCGTTTCCCGGAAGATCACTTCCTCTCGACGGGAAGAACACTAGCAGGTCATCACGCCTGGTCAGAAATCGCGGCCGGAGCCCCGGAACGGACCGGACGGTCAGCCCAGCAGCGCCCGGTAACCCTCGATCAGGGCGGCGAGCCCGAGCCCGAAGGCCCGGTCGGCACGCTCGCGCCCGGCGGGGACGGCGTCCAGGGCGTCGGCCAGCCGCGGGGTGGCGGCGCGGTCCACGGCGTCGACCATGACGTCCGGGGCGACCAGGTCCAGCGCCGAGCCCAGGACGAAGCTCTCCAGGGCGGTGATCAGGCCCATCACGTCCTGCGCGGCGAAGCCCGCGTCCTCCAGGGTGGCGACGGCCCGCTCGTACAGCTCGTGCATGAACGATTCGGCAAGCGGCGCGGTGGCGAGCAGCCGGACGATGCCCGGGTGTTCGGCGAAGGCGTCCCGGTAGGCGTGCGCCCAGGTGCACAGCGCCGCGTCCCAGGACTGGTCCCACATCGACTGCTCACCGATCGTGCGCACCAGCTCGGCGCGCATCAGCGCGACGATCTCGGCCCGGCCGGCCACGTGGTGGTAGAGCGCGGAGGGGCTGACCTTGAGCGCACCGGCCAGGGCGGGGATGGTGAGGTCCCCCGCCTCGTCGACCAGCCGCAACGCGGTGTCCACGATGCGCTGCCGGTCCAGCAGGGGTGTGCGCGGCCTGGGCATGCCCGGTTCCTCACCTTCGGGGTCGCCGAGCGGCCCGTCGGCCCCGACAGACCAAGATCGTCGTTATCCAAGCGTTACTGAACGGCTTTCAGTAAAACTCTTCCACACCCGCCGGTGCCGCGCCTACGGTAACCGAACCCCATTCGGTTCGGCAGGCCGCGCACTCGTCGGCCTGCCCTGCCCCGGAGAGGACGCACACCCCCGCATGCGCGCCGAAACGATCTTCACCGGCGGCCGGATCCACACCGGAGACCCCGCCCTCCCCCGCACCCATGCCCTCGCTGTCAGCGCGGGGCGGATCGCCGCCCTCGGCGACGCCGCCCTCGCCCTGCGCGACGGAGGCACCGAGACCGTCGACCTCGACGGCGGCGCCCTGCTGCCCTCCTTCGGCGACGGCCACGTCCACCCGCTGCTCGGCGGCATCGGCCTGCGCGGCGTGCCGGTGCGCGACTGCACCAGCCTGGAACAGGTCGTGGCGGCCGTCCGCGACTGGGCGCAGCGGCACCCCGAGGCCGAGTGGATCACCGGCGACGCCGTGAACCCGTGGCTGGCCGAGGGCGGGCTGTTCGACGCCCGGCTGCTCGACGCCGCCGTCCCGGACCGGCCGGTGCTGCTGCGCACCATGGACCACCACACCGGCTGGGCCAACAGCGAGGCGCTGCGCCGGGCCGGGTACGGGCCGGACACGCCCGAGCCGGTGGGTGGTGAGATCGTCCGCCGGCCGGACGGCAGCCCGCTCGGCACCCTGCGCGAGTTCGGTGCGCTCAACCCCGTCCTCGCACTCGTCCCGCCGCCACCGTTGGCCGAACAGGTCGCCGCGCTGCGGGAGAGCACCGCCGCGCTCGCGGCCGCCGGGCTCACCTGGCTCCAGGACGCCTGGGTCGAGCCCGCGCAGGTGGACACCTGGCTGGCGGCCGTCGCCGAGGAGGACCTGCCGGTCCGGGCCGGGCTCGCCCTGCTGCTCGAACCGGACGGCTGGCGCGCGCGGCTCCCCCGACTGGCCGCCGACCGCGACCGGGTCGAGGCCGCCGGGCGCGGGCGGCTCAGCGCGCGGGCGGTCAAGTTCTTCGCCGACGGCGTCATCGAGTCCGGGACGGCCGCGCTGCTGGAGCCGTACAGCGACTGCCCGCACTCCCACGGCGTCGCCAACTGGACCGGCGCCGAACTGGCGGAGGCCGTCACCGCCGTCGACGCGCTGGGTTTCCAGCCGCACATCCACGCCATCGGCGACCGCGGCGTGCGGATCGCGCTGGACGCCGTCGAGGCCGCTACCCGCCGCAACGGGGCGCGCCCCCGCCGGCCGGTGATCGCGCACGTCCAGCTGGTCCACCCGGACGACCTGCCGCGCTTCGCCGAGCTCGGCGTGATCGCCAACTTCGAGCCGCTGTGGGCGCAGACCGACCCGCTGATGACCGAGCTCACCCTGCCCCGGATCGGCCCGGAGCGCGGCTCCCGGCAGTACCGGATCGCCGCCCTGCTGCGCGGCGGCGCCCGGGTCTCCTTCGGCAGCGACTGGCCGGTCACCCGCTACGAGCCGCTGGCCGGGCTGGCCACCGCCGTCACCCGGCAGACCGCGGAGGGCCTGCCGGACGGCGGCTGGCTGCCCGAGGAACGGATCGGGCTCACCGAGGCGCTGGCGGCGTACTCGGCGGGCGTGGCGCACCAGGCCTTCGAGGAGGCCGAGTGGGGTGTGCTGCGGCCGGGCATGCGGGCCGACCTGGTGCACCTGGCCACCGATCCGTACGCGGTGCCGGCCGGTGAGCTGGCCTCGATCGAGGTGGCCGGCACCTGGCTCGGCGGGCGGCGCACCCACGGTGGCCCGCCCGGTGACGGCGACCGCTCGACGCGCTGAAGCGACGCGACTGCCCGCCCTGACGGGCTTCCCGACCCGTTCCCGTCCCGGCCGTTCCCCACGGCGGCCCTGCCTCGTTCCCCCGGTCGGCGGCCGACGCGTGTCCGCCGCCGACCGCCCCACCCTCGTTCGTACGACTCAGGAGAGCTCCCCCATGAACCTGCCCTCCGACGCGGCCTCCTCCGCACTCCGTCCCCCCGACCGCTCCCCCGGCTCCGCCGCTGCTGCCGGGCCCGCCGCCTCCCCGGCCTCCTCGGCCGTCCCGGGTTCCCCTGGCTCCCCCGGCGGTCTGGGACGCGGGGTGCTGGGCACCGGTGACATCGTCTTCTTCGTCGTGGCCGCCGCCGCGCCACTGACCGTGATGGCCGGCGTGGCACCGTTCGCGATCTCCTTCGGCGGCATCGGCGCGCCGGTCGCCTACCTGGCCACCGGCGTGGTGCTGGCGCTCTTCGCGGTCGGGTTCACCGCCATGACCACGCACGTCCGCAACGCGGGCGCCTTCTACGCCTACGTCACCCGCGGCCTCGGCCGGGCGGCCGGGCTGGGTGCGGCGCTGCTCGCGGTGCTCTCGTACAACGCGATCCAGATCGGCATGTTCGGGGCCTTCGGCTTCTTCGCCCACACGACGGCCGCCGATCTGCTCGGGCTGGACCTGCCCTGGCCGGTCTGGGCGCTGCTCGGGGTCGCGGTGGTCTGGTTCCTCGGCTTCCGCTCGATAGGCCTCGGTGCCAAGGTGCTCGGAGCGCTGCTGATCGCCGAGACCGGAATCCTGCTGCTGCTCGCGGTGGCGGTGCTGGTCAAGGGCGGGGCGCACGGGCTGAGCCTGTCCTCGTTCGCCCCGCAGCACGTGTTCTCCGGTGGGATGGGCGGGGTGCTGGGGCTCTCCTTCGCCGCCTTCATCGGCTTCGAGGCCACCGCGATCTACCGCGAGGAGGCCCGGCAGCCGCACCGCACCGTGCCGCGCGCGACCTACGCCGCGATCGCCTTCCTCGGCCTCTTCTACACCTTCGTCACCTGGATGATCGTGCAGGCCTTCGGTGACACCGAAGCCGTCGCGACCGCCACCGCCGACCCGGCCGGGATGTTCTTCACCGCGATGACCGACTACGTCGGCGGCTGGGCGACGGACGTGCAGCGGGTGCTGATCGTCACCAGCCTGCTCGCGGCGCTGCTCGCCTTCCACAACACCATCACCCGGTACGGCTACGCGCTGGCGACCGAGCAGGCCGCTCCGGCCGCGCTCGGCCGGATCCACCCGCGCCACGGTTCGCCGTGGATCGGCGGCATCGCGCAGTCGGTGCTGGCGGCGGTGGCCGTCGGGGTGGCGGCGCTGATCGGGGCGGACCCGTACAACCAGTTCTTCCTCTGGGTGAACTCCCCCGGAGTGGTCGGCATCCTGGTGCTCCAGGCGCTGGCCGGTCTCGCCGTGTTCGCCTTCTTCCGCCGCAACGGGGCGGCCGCCGCGAGCACCGGGGTGTTCCGTACGGTCGTGGCGCCGCTCGCCGCCACCGTGCTGCTGTGCGGGGCCACGGCGCTGGTGGTGTGGCGGCTCGACCTGTTCACCGGCGCCGGCCCGGAGGTCAACTGGCCGCTGGTCGCGATCGTGCCGGTGGTGTTCCTGACCGGCGTCGGGATCGCCCGGCGGCTGCGGGCCCGGCGGCCGGAGGTCTACGCGCGGCTCGGGACGACCGAGGTCGACGCGGGCTGAGCGGCGGCACGCGGCCCGGTGACACACGGCGCCGGGTGTGACGAACCGGGCCCGGGGCCGGTGACGGCCCGGCCCTGGTGACGGCCCGGCTCTTCTCCGCCCCCTCAGGCCTGGCCGACGGCTTCGGCGAGGAGCCGGTAGGAGTCGAGCAGCGCGGTGCGGTCGTAGGTGCTGGTGGTGACCAGGAACTCGTCCGCCCCGCTGCGCTCGACCAGCGCCGCCAGCTCGGCGGCGGCATGCTCCGGGGTGCCCGCGATGTGGCCCTTGAGCGACTGCTCGTACGCGGCCCGCTCCCGGGCGGTCATCTCCCGGGAGCGGATCTCGGCGGCAGGGGCCAGCGGCGGGAACTCGCCATGGGTGCGGGAGTACGCGCCGGACCAGGCCTCCGGGACGAGCAGCTCGCACGCCTGCTCGGCCGAGTCGGCGACCGCCACCGTGCCCGAGACCACCACGTACGGCTCGGTCGCCTGCGCGGAGGGGCGGAACCGGGTGCGGTATCGGTCGATCGCCGCCAGCATCCGCTCCTCCCCACGCGCGGCGGCGATCACCAGTGGCAGCCCGGCATCGGCGGCCAGGTCGGCGCCCGCGCCGGTGGCCAGGACGAAGGCCGGGACGTGCAGGCCCTCGGCCGGCCGGGCGTGGACTCCGCGGTGCGCCTGCTGCGAACCGTCGAAGTAGCCGAGCAGTTCGGCCAGCTGGGCACCGAAATCGTCCGCAGCGTCCTTCTCCCGCCCGAGCGCGCGCCGCACACCGTCGGTGAAACCCACCGAGCGCCCGAGCCCCATGTCGATCCGCTCCGGGAACAGCGCGGCCAGCACCCCGAACTGCTCGGCCACCACCAGCGGCTGATGGTTGGGCAGCATCACCCCGCCGGTGCCGACCCGGATTCGCGTGGTGGCCGCCGCCACCGCCGCGGCGAGCACGGTGGGCGCCGATCCGGCCACCCCCGGCACGCCGTGGTGCTCGGAGACCCAGAACCGGTGGTAGCCGAGCCGCTCCGCCTCGCGGGCGAAGGCGACCGTGTGCCGCAGCGCCTCGGCCGGCTCCTCGCCCTGTCTGGTCCGGGAGCGGTCGAGCACGGAGAGCCTGGTCCTGGGCGCGGCGCTGGTCACGTCGGTGGACAACGCCCGCCCGCCGTGCGGGCATTCCCCGCACTGTCCGGGGCCGAGGCCGGCGGCCGGCGATCAGGCGCCCGCCCCGGGTATTCGGCCCCGACGGGTGTCCGCGGCCTCGGCCGCGCGACTCACCGCAGCGTCGGCCTTGCGGGCGCCCACGGCCTCGGCCTTGCGGCGATCCGTGGTCCTGGCCTTGCGGCGGCCCCAGGGCTTGTACACCGACAGCACCACGTTGAACAGGTAGAGCGTCAGCGCCACCGCCGGGACGATCACCGTGTTGTAGCGGACGAAGCCGAGGTCCGCCACCGTGATCGGGCCGGTCGGATGTGCGTCCGCCACCCGCACCGCATCGTGCAGCCGATCGGTGAGGGCGAGGACGGAGGCCGTCATCGCCCCGAGCGTCAGCCAGAACTTGGTGCTCACCCAGTAGTGCCGGAACAGCCCCCAGGACGTGCCGAGCCCGAGCGCCACCCCGCTCAGGAAGGTGAGCAGGCTCAGCGGCAGGATCAGCGCGTCACCGAGCAGTCCCATCGCCCGGTAGGCGGTGCGCAGCCGGTCGGCGTCCCCGGTGGTCAGCGCCGTCACGCCCAGGGTGAGCAGGCAGAGCATCAGCGCCAGCCAGCTCACCGAGGCGACGACGTGCAGGACGACCAGCGGTTTGCGCACCGCCGGCCGCAGGCGCCGGCCGGCGGGCGCCGGTGCCGCCGGCCGCAGTGGCGTCGGTTCGGACGCCGCGACGGCGCCGGTG
>NZ_JAHSQD010000217.1 GCF_020103755.1 Streptomyces sp. LS1784 | reverse complement strand
AGCCCGGTGCAGGCGGTGGCCCGCTCCCAGGCCGAGCCGGGTTCGGTACGGAAGCTGGCCGCGGCGAGCGCTGGCAGCCGGTCGGCCGCAGCGCCGGGCAGCACCACCCCGCGCCAGGGCGTCAGCCGCAGCTCACCGGCCGAGGCGGCGACCAGAGTCCGCCACTGTCCGGCGCTCGCCCGGCCGAAGCGCAGTCCCACCGAGAGCCCGCCGGGCAGCGTGCCGACGGCGGGCGCGGTACCGGCGAAGTCGGGCAGCGGCACCGAGCCGGCCGGCGTCAGTTCGGGGACCTCGCGCAGGTGCCAGGCCCGGCGTCCGTTCGTCCGCAGTGCCGTCAGGAAGGAGCGGGCCGCGTCCAGCACGGCCGTGACCTCCTGCCCGGCCTCGACCGGGTGTCCGCGCCCGTCGCGCCCGAGGCGCAGCAGCCCGGTACCGTCCGGGCCTGCGATCAATGTCACATCCGCGTCGAGCGCGGCGACGTCGCCCCGCCCGTCGTCCAGCGCGAACAGGAACTTGCCGGAGAGCCCGGCCGCCCAGCCGCTCGCGCACAGCCGTGCGTCCAACTCCCGCACCCAGGCCTGCACATCGGCGGCGCCGGGGGTGCCGCCGGCGGCGTCGAGTCCCGCCGTCGGCGAGGCGACGATGTTGCGGACCCGCTCGTGGGTGTCCGAGGGCAGCAGCCCGACGGCGCGCAGCCGGTCGGCGAGCTCGGCCGCGCAGTGCGAGGCCAGGCCGCGCAGCTGGACGTTGCCGCGCGAGGTGGTCTCCAGCTCGCCGTCGCCGAGGGCTTCGGCCGCCTCGGCCAGCGCGAGTGCCTGATGGCCAGTCAACAGGCCGCCGGGGAGGCGGATCCGGGCCAGGGCGCCGTCGTCGGCCGCATGCAGACGAAGCGCTCCGGGGCAGGCGTCCGCACGCCCCCGGTCGGGCACCTCCCGGTCGGGTCCTGCGGCGCCCGGCGCGGCGGCGGCGGGTGTCGGTGGCATGGCGGCGAGCATACAGATGATCCGATCGCTTGCCTCCGTCCGCTGCATCACACCCCGGCCCGGCAGGCCGCCCCGCTTGCCGGACGTCCGAAAGCTCACCCTCCCCCAGGTCAGCCGCACCCCGTACGATGCTGGCGGGCGGTCCCCGTGGGCCGCCCGCACGCCAGCGACGGCGCAGGGGAGGAAACCGGTGCGAACCCGGTGCGGTCCCGCCACTGTGACCGCGGCTCACCGGTAGACCGGTCGGCCGCGGGAGCCAGGAACTCCTGCCGTCCTCCACCGGCCCGGGGCGCGGACCCCGAGGAAGGCAGAAATGTTCCAGCGCTGTCGCATGCCCGCGCCCGCGTCCCCGGCCGCCATCACGGCCGGTCCGGCCGCCGCCACGACCACCCCGGTCGACCGCGCGGCCGTCCCGGCCACCACAGCGGCCGACCCGGCCCAGATCCCGGCCACCCTGGCCACCGACGAGGCCGGGAGGGCCTTCGCATGATCCTGCTGCTGTCGACGTCCGACACCGACCTGCTCAGCGCCCGTGCCTCCGAGGGCCCGGTGCGCTACCGGCTCGGCAACCCGGCCCGGCTCACCCCCGAGGACCTGCCCGCGCTGCTGGAGGGAACCGAGCTCGTCGTGGTCCGCCTGCTCGGCGGGCGCCGCGCCTGGCAGGAGGGCCTGGACACGCTGCTGGCCGGCCCCCGCCCGGTGGTGGTGCTGACGGGTGAGCAGGCCCCCGACGCCCAGCTGATGGAGCTGTCCACCGTCCCGGCCGGCATCGCCGCCGAGGCGCACGCCTACCTGGCCCACGGCGGCGCGGCCAACCTGGCCGAGCTGGGCGCCTTCCTCTCCGACACCGTGCTGCTGACCGGCCACGGCTTCGCCCCGCCCGCCTCCGCCCCGGCCTGGGGCCCCCTGGAGCGCGAGGCCCGTACGTCCGAGGGTCCGACGGTCGCGGTGCTCTACTACCGCGCCCACCACATGAGCGGCAACACCGCCTTCGTGGAGACGCTCTGCCGGGCCGTCGAGGACCAGGGCGCCCGGGCCCGGGCCTACTACTGCGCCTCGCTGCGCGGCGCCGAGCCCGAGCTGCTGGCCGCGCTCGGCGAGGCGGACGCGATCGTCACCACGGTGCTCGCCGCCGGCGGCACCCGCCCGGCCGACGCCCAGGCCGGCGGGGACGAGGAGGCCTGGGACGCGGGCGCGCTGGCCGCACTCGACCGCCCGATCCTCCAGGCGCTCTGCCTCACCTGGTCGCGCGCCCAGTGGGAGGGCAGCGACGACGGTCTTTCCCCGCTGGACACCGCCACCCAGATCGCCGTCCCGGAGTTCGACGGCCGCCTGATCACCGTCCCGTTCTCCTTCAAGGAGCTGGACGAGGACGGCCTCACCGTCTACGCCGCCGACCCGGAGCGCGCCGCCCGGGTGGCCGGCACCGCCGTCAGGCACGCCCGGCTGCGGCACGTCCCGGCCGCCGAGCGCCGCCTCGCCCTGGTGCTGTCCGCGTACCCGACCAAGCACTCCCGGGTCGGCAACGCCGTCGGCCTGGACACCCCGGCCAGCGCGGTGCGGCTGCTGGAGCGGCTGCGCGCGGAGGGCATGGACCTCGGCGACGACCTGCCCGGTTTCCACACCGGCACCGAGGACGAGGGGCACGAGGGCGACGCGCTGATCCACGCCCTGATCGCGGCCGGCGGCTACGACCAGGACTGGCTCACCGAGGACCAGCTGGCCCGCAACCCGGTGCGCATCCCCGCCGCCGACTACCGCCGCTGGTACGCCACCCTCCCGCAGGGCCTGCGCGAGCAGGTCGAGGAGCACTGGGGCCCGGCCCCCGGCGAGCTGTACGTCGACCGCTCGCAGAACCCCGACGGCGACATCGTGCTGGCCGCGATCCGCTCCGGGAACCTGCTCGTGCTGATCCAGCCGCCGCGCGGCTTCGGCGAGAACCCGGTCGCCATCTACCACGACCCCGACCTGCCGCCGAGCCACCACTACCTGGCCGCCTACCGCTGGATCGAGGCCGCCCAGGAGGACGGCGGCTTCGGTGCCCACGCCGTGATCCACCTCGGCAAGCACGGAAACCTGGAGTGGCTGCCCGGCAAGACCGCCGCGCTGTCCGCCGAGTGCGGCCCCGACGCCGTCCTCGGTGACCTGCCGCTGATCTACCCCTTCCTGGTCAACGACCCGGGCGAGGGCACCCAGGCCAAGCGCCGCGCCCACGCCACGCTCGTCGACCACCTCGTCCCGCCGATGGCCCGCGCCGACTCCTACGGCGACATCGCGCGCCTGGAGCAGTTGCTGGACGAGCACTCCAACATCGCCGCGATGGACCCGGCCAAGCTGCCGGCCATCCGCGCCCAGATCTGGACCCTGATCCAGGCCGCCAGGCTCGACCACGACCTCGGCCTGGACGAGCGCCCCGAGGACGACGGCTTCGACGACTTCCTGCTGCACGTCGACGGCTGGCTCTGCGAGGTCAAGGACGCCCAGATCCGCGACGGTCTGCACGTGCTCGGCCAGGCGCCGACCGGCACCGACCGGGTCAACATCGTGCTCGCCATCCTGCGCGCCCGGCAGATCTGGGGCGGCGTCAGCGCGCTGCCCGGCCTGCGCGAGGCGCTCGGCCTCGACGAGGCGGCACTGACCCTGGGCGCCACCGACGCGGCCGAGGAGAAGGCCCGCGCCCTGGTCGAGGCCATGGAGGCGGAGGACTGGGCGCCCGAGGCGGTCGACAAGGTCACCGCCGGGCTGCCGGAGGCCGTCCAGGAACCCGTCCGCGAGGTGCTGGCCTTCGCCGCCACCCAGGTGGTGCCGCGGCTGGCCGCCACCACCGACGAGCTGGACGCCGTGCTGCACGCGCTCCAGGGCGGATTCGTCCCGGCCGGCCCGTCCGGCTCGCCGCTGCGCGGCCTGGTCAACGTACTGCCGACCGGCCGCAACTTCTACTCCGTCGACCCGAAGGCCGTCCCCAGCAAGCTCGCCTGGGAGACCGGCCAGGCGCTCGCCACCTCGCTGATCGAGCGCTACCGCTCGGACAACGACGGCGCCTACCCGCCCTCGGTCGGGCTCTCGCTCTGGGGCACCAGCGCGATGCGCACCGCCGGCGACGACATCGCCGAGGCCTTCGCCCTGCTCGGCGTCCGCCCGGTCTGGGACGACGCCTCGCGCCGGGTCACCGGCCTGGAGCCGATCCCGCCGGCCGAGCTGGGCCGCCCGCGCATCGACGTCACGCTGCGCATCTCCGGCTTCTTCCGGGACGCCTTCCCGCACGTGGTCGCCCTGCTGGACGACGCGGTGCGCCTGGCCGCCGCCCAGGAGGAGTCTGCGGAGTCGAACTACGTCCGCGCCCACGTGCAGGCCGACCTCGCGGTGCACGGCGACGAACGCAAGGCCACCGTCCGCGTCTTCGGCTCCCGCCCGGGCACCTACGGCGCGGGCCTGCTCCAGCTGATCGACAGCCGGGACTGGCGCACCGACGCGGACCTGGCCGAGGTGTACACGGTCTGGGGCGGCTACGCGTACGGCCGCGGGCTGGACGGCCGCCCGGCGCGCGAGGAGATGGAGACCGCCTACAAGCGGATCACCGTCGCCGCGAAGAACACGGACACCCGCGAGCACGACATCGCCGACTCGGACGACTACTTCCAGTACCACGGCGGCATGGTGGCCACCGTGCGCGCCCTCACCGGCAAGGCCCCGACCGCCTACATCGGCGACTCGACCCGCCCGGAGACGGTCCGCACCCGCACCCTGACCGAGGAGGCCGCCCGGGTCTTCCGCGCCCGGGTGGTCAACCCACGCTGGATCGAGGCGATGCGCCGCCACGGCTACAAGGGCGCCTTCGAGATGGCCGCGACGGTGGACTACCTGTTCGGCTACGACGCCACCACGGGCGTGGTCGCGGACTGGATGTACGAGAAGCTGACCCAGGAGTACGTCCTCGACCCGGTCAACCGGGAGTTCCTCGCGGGCGCCAACCCGTGGGCGCTGCACGGGATCAGCGAGCGGCTGCTGGAGGCGGCGAGCCGCGGGCTGTGGGAGCAGCCAGACCCGAAGCTGATCGCGCAGCTGCAGGCCGCGTTCCTGGAGACCGAGGGGGACCTGGAGGGCGGCGAGGACTGAGGGCGCGCGGGGCGGGCCAGGGGCAGCCTCCGCAGGCCCGCCCCTGGCCCGCCCGCCGCTCGTGCCCTGCTTGCGCCCGGCCTGCCCTGGATCCGCCGCTGGATCCGCCGCCGGATCGCCAGTTCGACTGAGGCCACTGGTTCCACACGTGGTGTTCCATTCACCCGTTCGGCCGATCGGCGTACTGGTGGTGCGCGCCCTCCCGGCGGACAATACGGATCATGTCGCGTCGCTCCGCTCCCACCAGCCCGGCCCTGAGCACGCCTGCCACCGAGGAACGGGAGCCGCACGCGCCGCACCGGTACCGCGCGCGGATCGGTGCGCTGGCGGCCGGAGCGGTTCCGGTGCTCGCCTTCCCCGTGCCCGGGCAGGCCTGGCTGGCCTGGGTCGCGCTCGTCCCCGGACTGCTGCTGATGCAGCGGGCACCCTCGGGTCGGGAGGCGGCGGTGCGCGGCTGGTGGTTCGGCACGGGGTTCATCCTGACCGCGATGTACTGGCTGGTCCCGTCCATCGGGCCGGGGCTGCCGGTGCTCGCTGTGCTGTTCGGGGCGCTCCAGGGCGCCGTCGGATACACCGTGCACCGGCTGCTGCGCCCTCAGCTGACCGCCCGCCGGGCACTCCTGGCGCTGCTGGTCGTGCCGGCGGTCTGGGTGACCACCGAGTATGCGCGGTCCTGGCCCGCGCTCGGCGGGCCGTGGGCACTGCTCGGCGCCACCCAGTGGCAGCACCCGGCGATCCTGGGGCTGGCCTCGGCCGGCGGGATCTGGCTGGTCAGCGCGGCGGTGGCGGCGGTGAACACCGGGGTACTGATCGCGCTGACCGCGGTGCGCCGGCGGCCGCGGGCCGTCGCGGCCGGGTCCGTCGTGCTGGTGCTGGTCTCCGGCCCGCTGCTGTTCGCGCTGCGAGAGGCGCCCGCCGGGGACGGGGCCGTGACCGTGGCGCTGGTCCAGCCCGGCATCGTGGAGGACCCGCAGGCCCGGTTCGAGGCGAGCGCGCGGATAACGGCCGGACTGGTCGGACAGCCGGTGGACCTGGTCGTGTGGGGCGAGAGCAGCACCACCGCCGACCTCGACCGCGACCCGGCCGCGCTGGACACCCTGCGCGGACTCGCCGCGACCACCGGCTCCGAGGTCGTCGCCGGGGAGGACGCGCGCAAGGCGGACGGGCGGATCTCCAAGGACGCGGTGCTGGTCTCCCCCACCGGCGTGGTGGACCGATACCGCAAGATCCGGCTGGTGCCGTTCGGCGAGTACATCCCGCTGCGGCCGGTGCTCGGCTGGATCGCCGGGGTCAGCCGGGCCGCGGGCGAGAACCGGGCACCCGGCACGTCCTTCCATGTGTTGCCCACCACCGACCGGGCGGGCGCGCCACTGCCGGTCGGGGCGCTGATCTGCTTCGAGTCGGCCTTCCCCGACATGTCCCGCACCGCCGCCCGGGACGGCGCCCGGGACGGCGCCCGGGTGCTGGTCTACCAGTCCTCGACCTCGACCTTCCAGCGCACCTGGGCCCCCGAACAGCACGTCTCGCTGGCGGCGATACGGGCCGCCGAGACCGGCCGGCCGGCCGTGCAGGCCTCGCTGACCGGAGTCTCGGCCGCCTTCGACGCCCAGGGCCGGGAGCTCGCCCGGCTCGGTACCGACGGCACCGGCGCGCTGACCGTCCGGCTGCCGCTCACCGCGCCCGGGACGCTGACCTGGTACGACCGGATCGGCGACGTCGTGCCCCTGGGGGCGCTGCTGGTCACCGCGGGGGCGGCGGTGGCGGGGTGGCGCTCGCGAGGCGTCCGGCGCGCCGATCAGCTCTCGCTTCCGGCGGTGTAGACGCCGAACGCGGCGCCCTGGGGGTCGCGCAGCACCGCGATCCGCCGGCCGCCCGGCACGCCGGTGGCGGGCATCAGCACGTCCCCGCCGAGCGCCGCAGCCCGGCTGACGGTGTTGTCGGCGTCGGCGACCGCGAAGTACGGCAGCCAGTGCGGCGGCACCTGGGGCGGGAAGCGGTCGTCCATCGTCAGCATGCCGCCGAAGTCCCGGCCGTCCAGGCCCCACTGGGGGTAGTGCTCGGAGGGAGCGACGGACCAGCCGAAGACCTCCGGATAGAAGGAGAGCGCACCGGCCGGGTCGCGGGTGAGCAGTTCCACCCAGCCGAGCGAGCCGGGCTCGTTGAACACCCCGGCGCCCTGGAAGGCGCGGGCCTGCCAGAGGATGAACACCGCGCCGGAGCGGTCGGCGGCCACCGAGAAGCGGCCGAGGTCGACGACGTCGGTGGGGTCCTTCAGGATCCGGCCGCCGGCCTCCTTGATGCTCGCGGCGGTGGCGTCGGCATCGGCGACCGCGATGCAGACCGTCCAGGCGATCGGCTGATCCGGGGCGTAGCGCGGGGTGATGGCGGCGGCCGGGGCGCCCCGGACGAGCACCTGGGTGTAGTCGCCGTCGTCGGGGCGGGCCGCGTCGTCCACCTGCCAGCCGAAGAGTTCGGTGTAGAAGGCCCGGGCGGCGGCCGGGTCGGAGGTGCCCAGCTCGGTCCAGCAGGGGGCGTTGGTGGTCACGGAGGTCTGCTTCATGACGTCTGTCCTCGTAGCTTGCTCGGGAACTCGCGGGTTTTCGGCGCCTCGGCCCCCGCACCTCCTGCCCCAGCATGCGGGACGGGGCGGACCTTGGCGGGCGGTGGTGGGCCGAACGGGGTGAGCGGAGTGGCGGCGCGGCGGCGGGACGGCGGGACGGACGGTGCGGGCGAACAGATGACAGCTGACAGATTTTGAAATCTGTCAGCTGTCAGCTGTCAGCTGTCATCTGTTACCAGTTACCCGATATCTGTCGGCTGTCGGCCGTCGGCCGTCACCCGCGCTCGGTCAGCCCCGCACGGCCCGCGACACCGGGATCCACAGCTCCGCCGCGACATCGGCCGCCCCCGGGACGGGCCTGGCCCGGAGGATCTCCGGACCAGGCCGGGCTTCGTACGGGTTGGACGGGAACCACTGACTGGCCACGTCCCCCCACATCTCCTGCAAGGCCTGCGGGAACGGCCCGGTGTTGGTGAACACCGCCCAGGTGCCGGCCGGGACATCGAGCACGTCCAGGTCCGCCGGAACGGCGACACCCTCGCGCGCCACCACCGCGTGCCAGTAGTCGAGTTCGGACCCCTCCTCGCGGTTCGGTGAGAAGTCGTCGCTGACCGACAGGATCCCGGCCGGGTCGTCCCCGGACAGGGCCGCGATCCGTTCGACCGTCTCCCTGCCGAGCCCCTTGATGAACTCCGCGATCCCCGGGTTGATCCCCAGGTAGATCAGGGTGACCCGCGCCTTCCTGCCGACGATCCGGAAGTCCGGCTTCTCTACGATCCGGTATTCCATACTGCTGCTTCCCTCCACGACGAGTCGGAAGGACATCCGGGGCTGGGAGACGAGCACCGCACCGTCGCGCCGGGCCTCCCCCGGCCCGACTCCGTGCATGGCCCGGAACGCCCGGGCGAACGCCTCCCCCGAGGAGTACCCGTACCGGACCGCGATGTCGAGCAACGTCCGCCCGTCGTCGAGGACTTCGGCCCCGGCGACGGTGAGCCGCCGGCGCCGGACGTACTCCGACAACGGCATCCCGGCGAGCATCGAGAACAGCCGCCGGAAGTGGTACTCCGACGTCATCGCGATCCGTGCCAGCTCGGCCACGTCGACCTCGCGGTCCAGATCCCGTTCGATCCGGTCCATCGCCCGGTTCAGGTGCTCCAGCACGCCAACCCCGCCCTTCCCTTACTGACCTTCACCGTAGGAAGGACCCACCCTGCCGCACCCGACAATCGGTGCCCGCTCCGGTCGGGTGGCGATCGCCGGGTGACGGCCGTCGGCGGCGGGGATCAGCGCCCGATTCAGCGCCCCCGATTCAGTGACCCTGAATCACCGGCCCTGAAGCAGCGAGTCTGTTTCAGCCGCTCAGATCAGGCCCTGGGCCAGCATCGCGTCCGCGACCAGCTCGAAGCCGGCAATGTTCGCGCCGACCACGTAGTTGCCCGGGTGGCCGTAGCGCTCGGCGGTGGTGAAGCAGGAGTCGTGGATGTGCTTCATGATCCCGGCCAGCCGCTCCTCGGTGTGCTCGAAGGTCCAGGAGTCGCGCGAGGCGTTCTGCTGCATCTCCAGCGCGCTGGTCGCGACGCCGCCCGCGTTCGCCGCCTTGCCCGGGCCGAAGGCCACCCCGGCCTCCTGGAACACCCGCACCGCCTCCGGGGTGGTGGGCATGTTCGCGCCCTCGGCGACGGCCAGCACCCCGTTGCGCACCAGGGCCAGTGCGTCGGCCTCGGTCAGCTCGTTCTGGGTGGCGCAGGGCAGCGCGACGTCGCAGGACACGCTCCACACGCCCGGGCCCTCGACGAACTTGACGTGGCCGCCGCGCAGTCGGGCGTAGTCGGAGACCCGGCCGCGCCGGACCTCCTTGACCTCCTTGAGCAGGTCGAGGTCGACGCCCTTCTCGTCCACCACGTAGCCGGAGGAGTCGGAGCAGGTGAGCACGGTCGCACCGAGCTGCTGCGCCTTCTCGATCGCGTAGACCGCGACGTTGCCGGACCCGGAGACGACCACCCGGCGACCGTCCAGGCTCTCGCCACGGCTGTGCAGCATCTCGGAGGTGAACATGACGCAGCCGTAGCCGGTGGCCTCGGTACGCACCTGCGCACCGCCCCAGCCGAGGCCCTTTCCGGTGAGCACACCACTCTCGTACCGGTTGGTGATCCGCTTGTACTGGCCGAAGAGGTAGCCGATCTCCCGGCCGCCGACGCCGATGTCCCCGGCCGGCACGTCGGTGTACTCGCCGAGGTGCCGGTACAGCTCGGTCATGAAGGACTGGCAGAACCGCATGATCTCGGCATTCGAACGACCCTTGGGGTCGAAGTCGGAGCCGCCCTTGCCGCCACCGATGGGCAGACCGGTGAGCGCGTTCTTGAAGATCTGCTCGAAACCGAGGAACTTGACGATCCCGAGGTTCACCGAGGGGTGGAAGCGCAGCCCGCCCTTGTACGGGCCGAGGGCGCTGCTGAACTCCACCCGGAAGCCGCGGTTGACGTGGATGTCGCCGGAGTCGTCCGTCCACGGCACCCGGAACATCAGCTGCCGCTCGGGCTCGCAGATCCGCTCGATGATCCGGGCGTCGAGGAGTTCGGGGCGGTGGGCGAGCATCGGCGCCAGGGTCTCCAGCACCTCGTGGACGGCCTGGTGGAACTCGTCCTCGCCCCGGTTGCGGCGGACCACGTCCGCGTAGAGCGCCTCTATCGCGCGCTGCTCGGCGTCGAAGGAGGAGGGGGAGACGGAGGAGACGGAGGATGCGGGGGTGACAGGGCTGGCGGGGGTCGTCGGCATCTGGTCAGGACCCTTCCGTGGTCGTCGATGGGCTTGCGCAGCGTTCCCGTGGGTCGGGGGGACGTGCCCAGGAAACGGGGGAAGTCTCGCAGTGTCCACACCGCGGTTCCCGCACCATCCACATGCTGGAAGACCCTGCGGGAACAGGCGGGGCTGATGGGGTGTTGTGCGCCTCCGCGGTCGAGTCCGGCAACACCAGACCCCTAGTTGTTCAAATTGGAACTACCTAGTACGGTCGACCTCCGATCCACCACGATCCATCCGGGTCCGATCGGCTCCGCCCCGGTCCGCGCCATCTCGGCCCGGTCCGCCCCGGTCCGATCCACCCCGGTACGCCCCGGTCCATCCCCGATCCACGGAGACCCACCCATGCCGCAGCCCGGCTCCGCCACGGTGCGCTCGCGTGTGCGCATCCCGCTGACCTTCCCCGACGGCTACCGCGCCGAGGCGGAGGTCTTCACCTTCCACGACCTCGCCGACGGCGCCGAGCACCTGGCGCTCGCCCTCGGCTCGGTCCCCGAGGGCGGGACGCCGCTGGTGCGGCTGCACTCCGAGTGCCTGACCGGCGACGTCTTCGGCTCGGACCGCTGCGACTGCGGGCCGCAGCTGCGCGAGTCGGTGGAGCGGATCAGCAAGGCCGGCGGGTACCTGCTCTACCTGCGGCAGGAGGGCCGTGGCATCGGGCTCTACAACAAGCTGGACGCCTACGCCCTCCAGGACTCCGGCCTGGACACGTACGACGCCAACACCGCGCTGGGCCTGCCCGAGGACGGCCGGGACTACACCGCGGCCGCCCAGATGCTCACCGCGCTCGGCGCGACCGGCATCGACCTGCTGAGCAACAACCCGGACAAGGCGGCACAGCTGGCCGAGCTGGGGATCATCGTGCGGCACCGGGTGCCGACGGGCGTGCACCTGTCGGCGAGCAACGTCCGTTACCTGCGGGCGAAGGTGGAGCGGACGGGGCACTCGATCGAGCTCTCCCGGCTGGTCGGCTGAGCGCGCCGGACAGGCGGCAGCGGACAGCCGACGGAGCTCCGGCGACGGACGACAGATAACAGCTGACAGATTTCGAAATCTGTCAGCTGTCAGCTGTTATCTGTCAGCTGTCGTCCGTCAGCCGTCAGCCGTTCGCTGCCATCCGTCAGCGGCCGTCCGTCACCTGCGCCCCCGCCCGCCCCGGACCGTCCGCAGTCCCGCGTACGCCGCCAGCGGCAGGGCCACCAGCAGTGCGGCCCAGAACGCCCCGTGGCCCCACAGCCCCGCGATCGCCCGGAACGGCCCCTCGAACACCGGAATCCGCAGCGCCTCGACCGGCCCCAGCGGCCCGGGCCACGCGCCCAGGAACAGGGTGGCCGGCACCCAGAGCGCGAACAGCCCCCGGGCGGTGGTCGGCGTCCCCAGGGTGCTCACCAGCGACACCACCGCCAGCAGCAGGACGAACCCTGCCTGGTAGGCCGCACCGGTCTGCCCCGTCCCCCAGGAGCCGGGCGTCCGGTGCACCCCGGTGGCCGCGAGCCGCACCTCGACCGCCGCCCACAGCAGCAGCACCAGCACCGCCGTCGTCCCGAGCGCGAACCGCACCCGGTCGCGCGCGCCCGCACCGCCCGTCCGCCACTGCCCGGACGGCGCGCTCCGCACCCGCTCGGCAGTGGTGGCCCCGGACGACCGCGCCGCGCTGCGCGCGTCCAGCCGCCGCCAGGCCTCCCGGACCTGCTTGCGGGCCTCATGAGCGGGCTTCAGCAGCCGGCTGGACACCCGTTCGATCAGCATGAGCGAGACCACGACCGCGACCACCGCCGCGATGCCGGCCCAGCTCCCCATCCCGCCTTCGAACACGACCACCCGGTCGGCCACCGACTGCGGCGTCTCCAGTGCCGTCATCGGTGGCCCGAGCCGCAGGTAACCGATGGCCAGGGCCCCGGCCCCGGTCAGCAGCGCCGTACCGATGCCCACCCGGGCGGGGAAGAACGCGATCACGGCGGCCGCGACGAACCCCGCGCCGAGCTGTCCGACCACCTGCCGGGCCGCGTGGTCGCCGGCCTTCCGCAGGTGGCCGCCGAAGGCACCGGTGGGCGAGAGGTCGAGCTTCTCCCCCGCCTCGATCGGGTAGCGGAGCACCGCCCCCGCCCACAGCAGCAGCCCGAAGGCGAGGAGCAGCAGCAGGACCGCCCCGGCCCGGCGCGGAAGGCCGGTGCGGGCGTGCGGCCACCAGGCGGCCAGTCGGCCCCGCCAGTCCACCGGCGGCCGCCGACGCCGGTTTCGCCACAGCCGGGTCAGCCGTCCTTCCCGGCGCACCTCGGCCTCCGGCTCGGGCCGCTCGGGCCGTCCCCGTCCACGCCTGCGCAGGGCCTC
>NZ_JAHSQD010000216.1 GCF_020103755.1 Streptomyces sp. LS1784 | reverse complement strand
CCCGGCATGCCCGGCATTCCGGGGCGGCGCATCCGGCCGGCCAGCCCGGCGGCGCCGAGCGGCATCCCGGGGCGGCCCGGCATCGCGACGTTCGTCCGGGTACCGGTCACCACGTATCCCTTGACACCGCCGGCCAGCGCGCTGCGGACCGCGCCGATGTCGTCGGCGGCGGACAGGGCCAGGCCGTTGGGCCAGCCCGCGGCGCGGGTCTCGGCGAGGATGGTCAGCCCGGAGCCGTCCGGCAGGTGTACGTCGGCGACGCAGATGTCACGAGGGGTGGAGACCCGTGGGCGGGCCTCGGCGATCGACGACACCTCGATCACGTCCCGGACGCCGAGTGCCCACAGGTGGCGGGTGACGGTGTTTCGGACACGGGGATCGGCGATGACCACCATGGCGGTGGGCTTGGTCGGCCGGTAGGCGACCACGTTTGCGGGGTGCTCAAGAAGGACCGACACCAGGCCTCCTGCGGGGAGTGGCGGACGGAACCCCGATGGGGGCGGTCGGAGTGTTCCGCGTTTGGAAAGGGTCACAGTCTGCTTCGGCAGCATCCGTGCCCGGCTTTAGCGAAAGATCACGATCTAGTGAGTAACAATACGGACAAATCGCGCAAATGATTGACGCGACATGCCCGGTATTCGCACAAAATCGATCAGATTCGGTGTTGATCGGTCGGTATCGACCGGCGAATTGACACAGAGCGAGTTCGAAGTCACACTCCGTCAGCCCTGGGGGTGGCGTCGGGCCCCCGGGTGCCGTCGGGTCCCGACGCCACCCGTCAGTGCGACCGGGGGCGTCGCCGGGACGGCATCGGGACCACTCCACCGAGTGAAGAAACCTCGGAGGGCCCCTGCGGGGTCGGGGCGGCCGGCGGCAGGCCGGCGCTGATGCACAGCAGGTCCGCCCAGGCCGCCAGGTGCCGTTCGAAGCGGCCGTCGGCCGGGGTCCAGGAGGCCCGGATCTCGATCTCGGTCGAGGACGGGCGGTCCGCCAGGCCGCCGAAGTACTGGGAGGAGGCCAGGGTCACCGTGCCGGACGGCTCGGCGTACCCGGCGCCGTGCGCCTGCAGGGCGTCCAGCAGCCAGGCCCAGCCGACCTCGGAGAGCATCGGGTCGCCGGCCATCTCCGGCTCCAACTCGGCCCGGGTCATCGTGACCACCCGGAACTCCCCGTTCCAGGCCTCCTGCCCGGCCGGGTCGTACAGCAGCACCAGCCGGCCGTCCGCCAGCTCCTCGCCGTCCACCTCGACCGAGGCGGTCACCGCGAACGAGTACGGGGCGAGCCGGCGCGGCGCCGGCGCGGGGGAGAGCTGCACCTCGGGGCGCAGCCGGGCCCCGTCCAGGGCCGCCACGGCCGCCCGGAACTCGCTCGGTGCCCCCTCGCGACCCGCTCCGCCACCTGCTCCGCCACCCTGCGCGGGGTGCCCTCCGACCGCTGCCATGTCCCGAAGACTAGGTCGAAGAACGGGGTTATCGCCGCAACTTCTCTCCCTGCGGCGTGCCGGAACGGCAAACCCGGACAGATCTTGGAGGAACCGACGAGACCGGCCGGGAAACCGGGCCCGGCACGCGTGCGAAGATTTGACGCGTGAGCGAGACTACGGCAGACACGACGGCGGCCACCCACGACGGCCCGACCACCCCCGGGCGCCGCGGCGCCGCGTACGACTCCGCGTTCCTGCGCGCCTGCCGGCACGAGCCCGTGCCGCACACCCCGGTGTGGTTCATGCGTCAGGCCGGCCGCTCGCTGCCCGAGTACCTGAAGGTCCGCGAGGGCATCCCCATGCTGGAGTCCTGCATGCGGCCCGAGCTGGTCAAGGAGATCACCCTCCAGCCGGTGCGCCGGCACAAGGTGGACGCGGCGATCTTCTTCAGCGACATCGTGGTGCCGCTCAAGGCCGTCGGCATCGACGTCGACATCAAGGCCGGCATCGGCCCGGTCATCGCCGACCCGATCCGCACCGTCGAGGACCTGAAGCGGCTGCGCCCGCTGGAGCCCGATGACGTCCCCTACATCACCGAGGCCGTCGGCCTGCTGGTGGACGAGCTCGGCGAGACCCCGCTGATCGGCTTCGCCGGAGCGCCGTACACGCTGGCCAGCTACCTGGTCGAGGGCGGGCCGTCCAAGAACCACGAGAACACCAAGGCCATGATGTACGGGCAGCCCGAGCTGTGGGCCGCCCTGGTGGACCGGCTCGCGGACATCACCTCGACCTTCCTCAAGGTGCAGATCGAGGCCGGTGCCTCGGCGATCCAGCTGTTCGACTCCTGGGTCGGCGCGCTCGCGCCCGACGACTACCGCCGCTCGGTGATGCCGGCCAGCACCAAGGTCTTCGACGCCGTCGCCGGGTACGGCGTGCCGCGGATCCACTTCGGCGTCGGCACCGGCGAGCTGCTCGGCCTGATGGGCCAGGCCGGCGCGGACATCGTCGGGGTCGACTGGCGGGTGCCGCTGAACGTCGCCGCCGAGCGGGTCGGCCCCGGCAAGGGGCTGCAGGGCAACCTCGACCCGGCGGTGCTGTTCGCGCCCACCAAGGTCGTGGAGACCAAGGCCCGCGAGGTGCTGCACGCGGCCCAGGCGCTCGGCACCAGCGGCCACATCTTCAACCTCGGCCACGGCGTGCTGCCGTCCATGGACCCGGACGCGCTCAGCCGCCTCGTCGCCTTCGTCCACGAGGCCAGCGCGCGCTGAGCCCCGGGTGGCGGGCCTCCGGCTCCGGGGGCCCGCTATCCGGCCGTGACCTCGATCCCGGCCCGGCGCAGCAGCGCCGCCGTCACCCCGTCACCGGGGCGCAGCTCCCCGGTGAACGTCCCGTCGTACACCTGCCCGCAGCCGCAGGACGGGCTGCGCGCCATCAGCACCGCCCGACCCGCCCCCGCCTCCTCGGCGGCGGCGAGCGCCGCCCGGGCGCCGGCCAGGAACTCCGCGGTGCAGTCCGCCCCGGTCGCGTCCACCACCCGGGCCCGCCCGTCCAGCACGTCCGCGCCGTCCCCGCCCACGATCTCCGCCGGCGGCCGCGGCGTCGGCAACCCGCCCGCCCCCTCCGGGCACACCACCACGGCCCGCCCCTCCTCGACCAGCCGCACGGCGTCGTCGGAGGTCTTCGCCCGCCCGTCGTACCGACAGGGAATTCCGGCCAGACACGCACTCACCACGATCGGTTCCATAGCACACAGATTAAGCGGCGGTCCGTCGCGCTCCCGAACTCGCTATCTTGGGGCCATGAGCGAGCTGCCGGACTGGATGTACGCGCCCAGAGACGAGGGCTGGTTTGCCGACGACCTCGACCATCTGCCGCAGGCGCCGCGGCACACCGAACTGATCGATGGAGCGCTGGTCTTCATGATGTCCCCGCAGCGTTCGTGGCACAGCCAGGTCGTGTCGAGGCTGACCGCCGCGCTGGAGGAGTCGGTTCCTGACGGGACGATCGCCGAGCGCGAGATGACGATCAAGCTCGACCCGCGCAACCGGCCGGAGCCTGACGTGGTGGTGGCCACAGCGGCGTACGACCCGGACCGCACCTGGTACGTCCCCGCTGACGTGGTGCTCGTCGCGGAGGTCGTCTCCCCGGAGTCCGCGCACCGCGACCGCACGGTCAAGGTTCGCAAGTACGCGGAGGCGGGCATCCCGCACTACTGGATCGTCGAGGAGGAGGACGGCCTGCCGGTCGTGCACGTCTACGAATTGGACGGCCCGACCTCCGCGTACGTGGCCGCCGGGATCTTCCGGGGCAAGCTGGAGCGGCCGGTGCCGTTTCCCGTTGCCATCGACCTCGGCGGACTCGTGCCCAAGTGGAGGCGTGCAGGGGATTGAGGGCCAGACGTAAAGACCTGCGAGACTGCGGAGCATGTCGGATGCACAGGTCGTCGTCGTCGGTGGTGGGATCGCGGGGCTGGCTGCGGCCGCTTTCCTGAGTGGGGCGGCCGGGGGGCCGGCGCGGGCGCGGGTGACGGTGCTGGAGGCGTCCGGGCGGGTCGGCGGGAAGCTGTGGGGCGGGGAGGTCGGCGGGGTCCGGGTGGACCTCGGGGCCGAGTCGGTGCTGGCCCGGCGGCCGGAGGCGGTGGAGCTGGCCCGGGCGGTCGGGCTGGCGCAGGAGCTGGAGCCGCCGACCACCGCGAAGGCCGCGATCTGGACCCGCGGCGCGCTGCGGCCGCTGCCCGGCGGGCAGGTGATGGGCGTCCCCGGTGACCTGGAGGCGCTGGCCGCCTCCGGGGTGCTGACCGCCGAGGGGCTGGAGCGGGCCCGGCACGAGCAGACCACCGAGGTCGGCGAGGACGTCGAGATCGGCCGCTACGTCGCCGACCGGCTGGGCCGGGAGGTGGTGGACCGGCTGGTCGAGCCGCTGCTCGGCGGCGTCTACGCCGGCCGCGCCGACGAGATCTCGCTGCGTGCCGCCGTACCGCAGCTGCTGTCGATCGCGCGCGGCGGCGGCTCGCTGGTCGAGGGGGTGCACGAGCTGGCCTCCCGGCCGAAGGTGGTCGGCACCCCCGTGTTCCAGGGCCTGCGCGGCGGCCTCGGCACCCTTCCCGGCGCGGTCGCCGCGGCCTGCGTCAAGGCGGGGGTGGACCTGCGCACCGACGCCCCGGTGGACGAGCTGCGCCGCACCCCCGACGGCTGGCGGGTGGTGACCGGCGGGCAGGTGCTGCACGCGGACGCCGTGGTGCTGGCCGTCCCGGCCCCCGCCGCGGCCCGGCTGCTGCGCGAGGACGTCCCGGCGGCCGCCACCGAGCTGGACGCCGTCGAGTACGCGGGCATGGCCCTGGTGACCCTGGCCTTCCGCCGCGCCGACCTGGCCCGGCTGCCGAGCGGCAGCGGCTTCCTGGTGCCGCCGGTGGACGGGCGGCGGATCAAGGCCTCGACCTTCTCCTCCAACAAGTGGGGCTGGCTGGAGCGCTCCGCGCCGGACGCGTTCCTGCTGCGCACCTCGCTGGGCCGGTACCGCGAGGAGGAGGCGCTGGGGCTGGCGGACGAGGAGCTGGTGGCGCGGTCGCTGGCGGACCTCAAGGAGGCGATCGGGCTGACCGCCCGGCCGTACGACACCTTCGTGTCCCGCTTCGCGGCCGGTCTGCCGCAGTACCCGGTGGGGCACCTGGACCGGGTGGCCAGGGTGCGGGCAGCGGCGGCGCGGGTGGGCGGGCTGGCGCTGTGCGGCGCCGCGTACGACGGGGTGGGCATTCCGGCGTGCATCGGTTCGGCGGCCGCCGCCGCGGCGGCCGTCGACAGAGTGTTGACCCCGGCGACGGGGGAAGGTTCCACGGAGAGGACAATGGACGCATGACTGAGAGCGTTGAGCGGGAGCCGGAGCAGCGGCCCGAGAAGAAGAAGGCGCGCGACCTGAACCAGGTCATCCGCTACACCATGTGGTCGGTGTTCAAGCTCAAGGGCGCCCTGCCGGAGGACCGCACCGCGCTGGCCGCCGAGGTGGACGAGCTGTTCGCCCAGCTGGCCGCCAAGGACGTGACCGTGCGCGGCACGTACGACGTCTCCGGTCTGCGCGCCGACGCCGACATCCTGGTCTGGTGGCACGCCGCCGACTCGGACGACCTCCAGGAGGCGTACAACCGCTTCCGCCGCACCGGCCTCGGCCGGCTGCTGGAGCCGGTCTGGTCGAACATGGCGCTGCACCGCCCGGCCGAGTTCAACAAGTCGCACATCCCGGCCTTCCTGGCCGACGAGCGCCCGCGCGACTACGTCTGCGTGTACCCGTTCGTCCGCTCCTACGAGTGGTACCTGCTGCCGGACGAGGAGCGGCGCGCGATGCTCGCCGAGCACGGCATGATGGCGCGCGGCTACCCGGACGTGCGGGCCAACACGGTGGCCTCGTTCGCGCTCGGCGACTACGAGTGGCTGCTCGCCTTCGAGGCGGACGAGCTGCACCGGATCGTCGACCTGATGCGCGACCTGCGCCCCTCCCGGGCCCGGCTGCACGTCCGCGAGGAGGTGCCGTTCTTCACCGGCCGCCGCAAGCCGGTCAGCGAGCTGCTGAACGGCCTGGTCTGAGCGACCATACGGTCGTCGGAGGCCGGTTCCCCCGCATCGGGGGAGCCGGCCTCCGGCGTTCGACGGGGTGCTACGGGCGCGGCCCGGCGAACTCGCGCAGCACGGAGGTGTAGTGGTCGCCGAGGTCGACCCGGGTGACGTCCTTGAAGCGGAACTTCGTCGGCTCCGGGTGCCAGCGCGCCTCGGGGTCGACCTCGTGCAGCCGCAGCGAGGCGGGGCGCAGCGCGGTGACCGTACCGACCCGGCAGACGCCGGGGTCGCGGTGCTCGGTGTGCAGGGCGATCAGGCCGTACTCGGCGCAGGCGGCGGTGAGCAGGCCGGGCAGGTCGTCCAGCGGGAGGTCGGCGCCGGGCGGGCGGACCGGCCACAGGCCGTGGCGACGCAGCGCCCGGACGGTCAGGCTCTCCTCGCCGCCGCGGTCGCGGACCTTGTGCAGGTCGGCGGTGCGGACGGCGGTCCAGCCGTCGAGGCGGTGGTCGGTGCAGTTGGCGAGCAGGGTCCAGACCGGGCCGGTGCCGAGGACGAAGCCCTCCAGCCGGTCCGCGCCGGGGACGGAGCGGCGCAGCCGGACCGCGCGGCCCTCGAAGCGGGCGCGCTCCAGCGTCGCGAGGGCCTGCTTGCCGAGGGCCGGCGCGGCGGGGGCGCGGCCGGCGGGGTCGAGTTCGTCCACGGGCAGGAGTCTGCCCTGGTCCGATGGGTCGGCGCAGCCGCTTTTGCCGAGGTGCGGGCTCAGGTCCGGTGCGGGCGCAGGGCGGCGCGGAGCCGGGCGTCGGGCAGGACGGCCGGGCCGTTCATGGCGACGGCGGTGAGCAGTTCGCGCTCCTCGTCGTCGGCCAGGCCACGCTGGCGGGCCGGGCGGACCTCGCGCAGCACCTCCTGGCCGATCGGGGAGGCCCAGCGGGTGTACGGGTAGACGTCGACCCGGGCCATCAGCAAGGTGCCCGAGGTGAGCACCAGCGGCAGCGAGAACCAGGCGAGCGGCGCGACGGTGTCACCGCCGGTGAAGCCGCCGAGGGCCAGCGCGGCGGCCAGCAGGATCAGCGACAGCAACAGCGCGTGCCGGACCTGCCGGATCACCACCACGGTGTTGCGCTGCACCAGGGCCGGGGTGGCCAGGCCCGCCAGTGCGAGCCGGGCTCCGATCTCCAGCACGGTGGGGTGCTCGGCCATCGCCCGGCGCAGCTCGTCCGTCCGGCACTGGCCCTCGGGACCGACCGTGGCGATGACGGCCCGCTCCAGGCGGCTGCGGCCCTTGGGGTCGACCACGGTGGTCCAGCCGGTGTGCGCCAGGTGCAGCCGTCCGCGGCCGGCCATCAGGACGAGGGCGAGCTCGACCACCCGGCCCGGGCCCCCGGCCAGGTAGGCGGTCTCGTACAGGCCGATGCCGACGGCTTCGGGGGGCCGCAGGCCGTTCCGGTCGGCCAGGGCGTCGGCGGTGGCGGTCATCCGGACCAGTCGGAGGCAGGACAGGACCGCCGCGACGCATGCCGGGATGAGGAACAGCAACCACATGGGCTTGTTGTATGCCTGCGTCGACGGCGCGCGGGACGTCTTCCCGGTCCGCGATACCGAACTGTGACGTCCGGCGGGCGCCGCCGGAGTCAGGATCCGCCGCCGCAGCGCGCCCCGCAGGCGGCCGACGTGGTGGACGAAGCCGCGCTCGGCGAGCCCACGTGCGAGCCTGCCGGGGGTGTCTCAGGAGCCGCAGCCGCCACCGCAGCTCGATCCGCAGCTGGAGCCGCAGCTGGAGGAGGACCCGCAGCTGGAGGAGTGTGAGGAGCCACAGCTGGAGGAGTGCGAGGAACTGCAGCTGGACGACCCGCAGCCGGAGGAGCCGGAGGAACCGGAGGAGCACGACGAGGACGAGGAGGACGACCCGGACGACGACGCGGCTGAGCCCGCGGCGGTCGCCTGCCGTACGGCCTCGTCCTCGGCCCCCGCGGCCAGCATCGCGGCCTCCAGCTCCGGGTTCTCCAGCCCGGCGGCGGCCAGGCCGCCGAGCGCGAGCGCGCCGAGCAGCGCGCCGCCGGCCAGCTGGGGCGCCACCCCGTCCTTGGGCGTCCACGGCGTGCCCTGCATCAGGGAGAGCTGGCGCTTCCCGGCCGGGGTGATCCGGCCCTTGAGCGGCCGGGTGACGAGCAGTGTGACGACGCCCACGAACAGCAGCAGGCCCGGGACCCAGAGGTTCGGGCGCTCGTGGCCGGCGGCGCCGTCGTCGAGCAGCTCGGCGGCCACCCCGGAGGCCACCACGACGAGCAGCGCGAGCCAGAGCAGCCGGCGGGCCCTGGCGGCCCGCCACTGCCGCTCGGGGCGGTGCAGCAGGCCGCGGTCGGCGAGCCGGTCGCAGATCGCCCCGACGGCGGCAGAGCGAGTCACCGTGCGGCGCAGCGGGGCGATCTCACGGCTCCCGGTCGGGCCGACGGCGTCCTGGATCGCCTTGTCGACGGCGTCGTACGGCTTGCCGCCGGTGAGCGTGACCAGGCCGGAGCGGCTGACCACGACCTGCTCGCTCAGGTGCATGCGGACCAGGGCGGTGTCGAACACCCGCCCCGCCCCGCCGGACAGGTACGCCGTGTCGAGCAGCGGCAGGCCGCGGCCGGGCAGGCCCTTGGCGTACCGGACCTGGCTGACGCGCTGCCGGGTCTGGGCGGCGTACAGGGCGGCGGCCGCCAGCAGGACGACCGGGACGATGAAGTAGCTGTTGTGCCACATGGATGGTTCCCCCGGGGTGGTGATGGTTCGTCAGGGTGTTGCGGAGGTCGCCGGCTGCTTGCGGCGCAGGGCCCGGCGCAGGCGCGCGAGCGGGCCGGGCGGCCGTACGGGGGCCGGGTGGAGCCACTGCTCCAGGGCCCGGCGGTGGTCGGCGGCGAGCGGGCCGCCGTCGGTGAGCACCCACTGCGCGAAGGCCCGGGCGTCGGTGCGGTAGCCGCCGGTCTGCGGGTGGGAGCGGGCGTAGCCGAGGAAGAGCGGCCCGTACTGCGCCCCGAGCGCGCGGGGCAGGTCCGGGGCCACCTTGGCGGTGGTGTCCCGCCGCTTGGCGGCCAGGCCGGTGGACTGGGCGCGGACCTGGCGTTCGTCGAAGCCGGGCGGGACGGGCCCGCCGGCCACCAGGGCGGTCAGCAGCTCCTCCTGGCGCCGGGCCAGGCGCCGCCGGGCGGCGGCGAGGTCCTGGTCGGTGGCATCGGCGTTGTCCGGCGCGGTCTTCGTCAGGTCGGTCATCGCCGGGTGCTCCCCTCCAGCACCCGGCGGATGGCGTCCAGTTCACCGGCCAGCTCGCTGGGCGGCGGGAAGCCGGCGTCCCGCTCCAGCAGGACCCCGGGCGGGGCGACCCGCGCGCACAGTTCGGCCAGCACTTCCAGCACCGGCTCGGTGACGGGGTGGGCGTGGGTGTCGTGCCAGACGCCGTCGACCAGGGTGCCGCCCGCGACGTGGACGTAGGCGAGCGCCTCCAGCGGCAGGCGGTCGAGCTCGGCGGCCGGGTCGATGCCGAGGTTGACCCGGTTGGTGTGCAGGTTGGCGACGTCGACCAGCAGGCGGACGCCGGTGCGGTCGACCAGCTCGGCGAGGAACTGTCCTTCGGTGAAATCGTCGTCCGGCCAGGAGAGTTGGGCGGCGATGTTCTCCAGGGCGAGCGGCACCGGCAGCTGGTCCTGGGCGATCCGGACGTTCTCGGCGATCACCCGCAGCGAGTCCCGGGTGCGGGGGACGGGCAGCAGGTGGCCGGCCTCCAGGCCGCCGGCCCGGACGAACGCCAGGTGCTCGGTGACCAGCGGGGAGCCGAGCGCCAGCGCGGTTTCGGCGAGCCGGGCGAGGCGGCCGGGGTCGGGCAGGTCGGCGCCGCCGAGGCCGAGGCCGACGCCGTGCGGGACGACGGTGACCCCGCGTTCGCGCAGCACGGTCAGGGAGTCGGGCAGGTGGTCGGCGCAGATGTTCTCGGCGACCACCTCGACCCAGTCCAGGCCGGGCTGGCGCTCGACGACGGTGTCGATCTCGCTGCGCCAGCCGAGGCCGACGCCCAGGCGGGGCGCGGCCGCGCGGTCGGCGGCTTCTCGGGGCACGGTGTCCAGGGCAGGGGAAGTCATCGGTTCGCCCCCTTCGGAGGGCCGGGTGGGAGGGCCGTCGACCGGTGCGGGCGTCGTCGCCGGAACCGTGCGGCCGTGCTGCTGAGAATGTCCCCGGGCGGGGTGGCTGCCAAGCCTCACCCGGTCTTCTCAGAGCATTATTTGAGCATGTCCTTCCGGTGGTGGGGGACTTCGGTCCCGCCCTCGGGCCGTCCCCGCAGGCGGGGTGCCCCTGCGGCGGGAAAATCGGAGGCGCCGGGCGGTCGGGCGTGGCTAGCGTGGGCATCCATGGCTTCTTCGCCTTCCTCCTCCTTGACGATCCGTGACTTCCGCCCCGAGGACGCCGAGGCCGTGGCCACGGCCCACCGGGCCGGGCGCGAGCACCTGGTGCTCTCCGCCGAGACACTGGTCTGGCTGAACGCCCAGCCCAGCCCCGAGGAGCACTTCCGCACCTTCGTCGCCGAGCTGGACGGCCGGGTGGTCGGCGCGGTGCGCTGCGGGGTGGTGCTCGGGACGACGACCACGGGCGTCGGCTACGCCAACGGCAGTGTGCTGCCCGGGTTCCGGCGGCGCGGTGCGGCCACCGCGCTGCTGGCCGCGGCCGAACGGCACCTGACCGGGCACGGGGTGACCGAGGTGCACACCTGGCTGGACGACGAGCCCGCCTCGCTGGCCTTCGGCGCCGCCCAGGACTACCGGCTCGGGCGCACCATGCAGTTCGCCGGACGGGACCTGACGCTTCCGCTGCCGCCCGCGCCCGTACTGCCGGCCGGGGTCGAACTGCGCCCGGCCGCCGACTGGGCGGCCGACCCGCACCCGGTGTTCCTGGTCGAGTCGGACGCCATCCTGGACGAGCCCGGCAGCGAGGTGCCGATGGACGCCTACAAGTACGAGGACTGGCTGCGCAACGACTGGACCCGGCCGGACCGGGACCTGGCGCTGAGCGTCGTCGCCGTGGTGGACGGCCGGCCGGCCGCGTTCAGCATGGTGCAGACCGACGGGGTGGACCGCTACTGGTCCGCGTTCACCGCCTGCCGCCGGGAGTTCCGTGGCCGGGGGCTGACCAAGTCGGCCAAGCTGGAGTCGCTGCGGCTCGCCGCGGCGGCGGGCTACCGGCACGCGTACACCAGCAACGACACGACCAACGGGCCGATGCTGGCGATCAACGCATGGCTGGGCTACGAGCGCTGCGCAGGGGAGCGCAAGGGGATCAAGCAGCTGAAGCGGCCCTCGGCGCACCTGCTCTGACACCGCGGTCCGGCCGGCGGCGGGTGCGTGTGCGATCGATGCCGTCGCCGAGGGTCGGTGCTGGTCCGAGGGGGCGGCTCGTGGGCCTCCGCGGGGCGCCGGGCCAGGCCACTTCGGCCAGATGTGGTCCAGACCATGCGGGACGAATCGGGGCAGCCCGGGTTGCTCCGGACGCGAAGTGGCTTGAACCGACATGGTCTTGCTCCACTTCTGACACAGCATGGGCATAATCGCGCACATGACGATCAGCCGTGCGAACGTGAGCGCGATTGCCGAGGACCTGTACGTGTGGCTCCCGCCGAAGCGGGGGTGGGGCCTGGCCAACTGCGGGCTGCTGGCCTCGGAGACCACCGCGCTCTGGATCGACACGCCGTACGACCCCTCGATGGCCGGGGAGTTCCTCGCCGCGAGCCGGCGGCTGCTGCCGGACGGGGTCGGGATCGACCGGGTGGTCGTCACCCACGCCAACGGGGACCACCTGTGGGGCGCCGGGGTGCTGCCGGACGCCGAGGTGATCGCCACCCGCGAGGCACTGGAGCACATCCACTGGGAGCCCAGCCCGCAGCAGCAGCACGCGCTGGTCGTCAACAGCGACCCGGACTCGGTGCTCGGCGGTTACCTGAAGGAGCACTTCGGGCGGTTCGACTGGTCCGACACCGAGCCGGTGCGCCCCGACACCGTCTTCACCGGCGAGCTGGAGCTGACCGTCGGCCGCTACCCGGTGCGGATCACCAGCCTGCCCGCCGCCCACACGGGCGGGGACCTCATGGTCCACCTCCCTCACCAGCGCGCGGTGTTCACCGGCGACGTGATCTTCTCCTCGACGCCCGAGCAGCCCGGCGACCACCCCTCGCACTGGGCCGGACCGCTGGAGAACATCATCGGCGCCTGCGAACAGGCCCTGGCCACCGGCGCGGAGATCTTCGTGCCCGGCCACGGCCCGGTGCTCGACCGCGACGGCGTCCGGGAGCACATCGGCTACCTCGCCTACGTCCGCGAGCGCGCCCACGCCCTGCACGCCGCCGGGATACCCGCCCTGGACGCCGCCCGACGGGTGATCGCCGAGCAGCGCTACCCCGAGCTCGGCCTGCCCGAGCGGCTGGTGCTCACCGTCGCGGCCGAATACCGGCACCTGGACGGCTCGGCGGCCCCGGGCGTCCTGGAAGCCATGGGTCAGGTCGCCCTGGTGGCCCGGGAGCTGGCCGAGGACGACGTCCGCTCCCCGCGCACCGCCCGGAACTGACCCCGCCCGGGACCGCCCCTGCCCGGAGCCGCCCCCGCCCGGGTGCCCCACTCGCGCCGCGCCCCCTCCCGACAGGCCCGGCCGAACCACCCGATCCAACCCGCAAGCACCCCCGAGGACTTCGATGACGCAGATCGCGCTGATCGTCCTGGCGCTGGTCGCCGCCGTGGCCGCGGCCGTGCTCGCCCGCGGCCGGGCCGGGGCCGTCGCCCGGGCGGTGGCCGCCGAGACCGCGCTCGGCCGGGG
>NZ_JAHSQD010000215.1 GCF_020103755.1 Streptomyces sp. LS1784 | reverse complement strand
GGTCCTGCTGGCCGAGCTTGCCCGCCGCGAGGCCGGCCTGGGGCTGGCGGCGGGCGGGTTCGCGGCCCGGGGGCTGGGCGACCCGCTCCTGGGCGGGCGGGGCGGTGGTCGGCACGGTGACCGGGGAGCCGGACTTGACCCGGACCGCCTCGCCGTCGTGCCGCACGACGAGAACCTCGCCGCGGCGCAGCGTGTACGTCGTCCGCTCGTGGGTGATCTCGACGCCGAGCAGGTGCCCGCGCACCAGCAGCGAGAAGCTCAGCCGCATCAGCCCGGACGGCAGCCGGGGCTGGAACGAGAGCGTCCCGGTGTGGTCGCGCAGCCCGCCGAAGCCGGCCACCAGGGCGATGCAGGCCCCGGCGAGCGAGGCCATGTGCAGGCCGTCGCGGGTGTTGCCGCCGAGGTCGTGCAGGTCCATCAGCGCCGCCTCCGCCGTGTAGTCGTAGGCGAGGTCGAGCTGGCCGACCTCGGCGGCGATGACCGCCTGGGTGCAGGCGGAGAGCGAGGAGTCCCGGACGGTCAGCCGCTCGTAGTAGGCGAAGTTGCGGGCCTTCTGCTCGTCGGTGAAGGCGTCGCCGCGGACCTGCATGGCGAGCACCAGGTCGGCCTGCTTGACCACCTGCTTGCGGTACAGGTCGAAGTACGGGTAGTGCAGCAGCAGCGGGTACTTCTCCGGCGGGGTGTGCTCGAAGTCCCAGACCTGGTGGTGGGTGAAGCCGTCGGCCTGCGGGTGGATGCCGCGGTCCTCGTCGTACGGGATGTACATCGCGGCGGCCGCGTCGCGCCAGGCGGCGGTCTCCTCGGTGTCCACGCCGAGCCGCGCGGCCTCGTGCGGGTGGCGGACGGCGGCCTCGGCGGCGGCGAGCAGGTTGCTCTGCGCCATCAGGTTGGTGAAGACGTTGTTGTCCGCGACGGCGCTGTACTCGTCGGGGCCGGTGACACCCTCGATGCGGAACTTCCCGGCCACGTCGTGGTGGCCGAGCGAGCGCCACATCCGGGCGGTCTCGACGAGCAGTTCGAGCCCGTACTCGCGCTCGAACTCCCCGTCCCCGGTGGCCCGGACGTAGCGGGCGACGGCGGCGGCGATGTCGGCGCTGATGTGGAAGGCCGCGGTGCCGGCCGGCCAGTACCCGGAGCACTCCTCGCCGCGGATCGTCCGCCACGGGAACACGGCGCCGGACAGGCCGAGTTGGACCGCCCGCTCGCGGGCCAGCGGCAGGGTGGTGTGCCGCCAGCGCAGGGCCTGGTTGACGGCGGAGGGCAGGCAGTACGTGAGCACCGGCAGGACGAAGGTCTCGGTGTCCCAGAAGCTGTGCCCGTCGTAGCCGGGCCCGGTCAGCCCCTTGGCGGGGATGGCCCGCTCCTCGCTGCGGACGCCGGCCTGCAGGACGTGGAAGACCGCGAACCGGACGGCCTGCTGGAGTTCGACGTCGCCCTCGATCTCGATGTCGCTGGTCTCCCAGAACTCCCGGAGGAAGTCGGCCTGTTCGGTGACCAGCCCGTCCCAGCCGGTGTACCGGGCGGCGGTCAGCGCGGCCTCCACCTGGTCCCGGACGGCGGGCAGCGAGCGGGTGCCGGACCACCCGTAGGCCATGAACTTGGTCAGCCGCAGCCGCTGTCCGGCCTTGAGCACGGTGGTGACGCTGATCCGGCACTGGTCGGTCTCGGACTCGGCGACGGTGTCGGACTTCTCCGGACCCTCGATGACGTGGTCCATCCCGGCCGCGACCCGGATGCCGCTGTAGCGGGTGCGGTGCACCAGGACGGCCTTGGTGCCGCTGGCGTGGTGCGCCTCGGGGTGCAGCGGCGCCTCCAGCACGGCGGCGGCCCGCGGGTCGCCCTCGGGGCCGCCGGGCAGCTGCTCGTTGGCGACCAGCTCGGACTGGACCACGATCCGCACCGGGCCGTCCACCGCCTCGATGCTGTACTCGACGGCGGCGACGGCGCGCTGGGTGAGCGAGACCAGCCGGGAGGAGCGCACCCTGATCGTCCGCCCGGCCGGAGAGGTCCACTCGGCCTCCCGGTGCAGCACGCCCTCGCGGAAGTCCAACCAACGCTTGTGGCTGAGGAGTTCGCCGTAGCGCAGGTCGAAGGGCTCGTCGTCCACCAGCAGCCGGATGATCTTGCCGTTGGTCACGTTGATGACGCTCTGGCTCGACTCCGGGTAGCCGTAGCCGCCCTCGCCGTACGGCAGCGGGCGCAGCTCGAAGACGCCGTTGAGGTAGGTGCCGGGCAGGCCGTGCGGCTCCCCCTCGTCCAGGTTGGCGCGCAGGCCGATGTGCCCGTTGGAGAGCGCGAAGACGGATTCGGCGCGGGCCAGCGAGGTCAGGTCCAGGCCCTGTTCGGTGATCTGCCAGGGGTCGATCGCGAAGTTGTCCGCGGGACTCATGCCTTCTCCCCCAGGAGCTCGGAGAGGTCCCGGACGACCACGGTGGCGCCGTCCCGACGCAGTTCGGCGGCCTGGCCGACGCGGTCCACCCCGACCACCGCGCCGAAGCCGCCGGCCCGGCCGGAGGCGACCCCGGCGAGCGCGTCCTCGAAGACCGCGGCGTGGGCGGGTTCGACGCCGAGGGCGCGGGCGGCGTACAGATAGGTGTCGGGGGCGGGCTTGCCGGGCAGGCCCTCGGCCTTGGCCACGTTGCCGTCCACGATCACCTCGAACAGCTCCTCGATGCCGGCCGCCCGCAGCACGTCGCGGCAGTTGGCGCTGGAGGAGACCACGGCGCTGGGCAGCCCGGCCGCGCGCAGCCGGTGCACGTAGTCGACCGAGCCCTGGTACGGCTGGACGCCCTGCTCCCGGATCAACCGCAGCACGGTGTCGTTCTTGGCCCGGCTGATCCCCTGCACGGTACGGGAGTTGGGCGGATCCTCCGGGGTGCCCTCGGGCAGTTCGATGCCCCGGCTGAGCAGGAACGCGCGGGTGCCGTCCAGGCGCGGGCGGCCGTCCACGTAGGTGTCGTAGTCGGTGACGGCGTCGAAGGGGACGAACTGCCCGCCGGTTCGGACGGCTTCGGCGCGCAGGAAGGTGTCGAAGGTGTCCTTCCAGGCCGCAGCGTGCACCTTCGCGGTCTGGGTGAGCACCCCGTCGAGGTCGAAGAGGAAAGCACGGATGTCGTCCGGTAGCCCCAGCATGGGTGCAGTCTTACCCGGGAACGGGCGGGAAGCCGCCCATTTCCCGGCGGCGCGTCGCGGGAAGGGCGGCTTCCGGTTGCCCGGCACTGCCGGGCCGGGACGGCGTTACGGCGAGTCGGGCATCTGTGCCTCGGGCGCCTCGATGACCGCGAAGGCCGCGCCCTGCGGGTCCTGGACCACCGCCATCCGGCCGGACTGCATGTCGAACGCCGGCTGGATCACCGAGCCGCCGGCCTTGACCAGGGCGTCCACCGTGGAGTCGGTGCTGTCCACCGAGAAGTAGGTCATCCAGTGCGAGGGCGTGCCGGGCGCCAGGTAGCCGGGGATCGCCTGCATGCCGCCCACCGTACGGTCGCCGACGTTGAGCGAGAAGTAGCCGTCCATGCCCTGGATGGTGGCCGGGCGCAGCCCGAGGGCCGGCTGGTAGAAGCGGCCGGCCGCGCCGGTGTCGGCGGTGTTGAGCTCGTTCCAGACCAGCGCGCCGGGCTCGTTGACCACGCCCGCGCCGATGAAGTCCATCGCCTGCCAGACCCCGAACACCGCGCCGGTCGGATCGGCGGCGACCAGCATCCGGCCGATCGTGCCGATGTCCATCGGGTCGTACAGGAGGGTGCCGCCGGCCGCGGCGATGGATGCCCGGGCCGCGTCGACGTCGTCCGAGGCGAGGTAGGTGGTCCAGGCGACGGGCGGCGTCGGCTGCCCCTCGGGCGCCATCTGCGCCATGATCCCGGCGACCGGCCGGCCGTTGAGCAGGCACACGGCGTAGCCGCCGAACTCGGCCGGGCCGACCTTGCCCTGCCAGCCGAACAGGTCGCGGTAGAAGTCGAGCGCGGCCTGCTGGTCGCTCGCCATCAGGTCGACCCAGCACGGGGTGCCGGGCATGTACGGATCGGTGACTACGGGCATTGCTGGGCCTCCCGGAGGCGGTGGTGGCCGGCTGTGGTGGTCGGAGCGGTCGGGCCGTCGGGCGGGTCGGGCCGCGTGGGGGTCCGGCCCGGCCGGGACGACGGCGGTACACCGCCACCATCGGCCCGCCGCCGCGATCCCGCCACCGGACGGCGCCCTGCGGGCGACCGGCGGCCGGACCGTCACGGGGCGTTCACGGGGTTTTCACGGGGCGTCGTGGCGGTGCGCGGTGACGAAGTACGGCTGCACCTTGCCACTCTGCGCGTAGTCCTTGAGCCGGACCAGCAGTTCGGCCCAGGTGCCGGCCACCGCCGGGACGCCCTCCTCGCTGCCCGGCTGCCAGCCGCCGTGGCGGAACAGCAGCCGGGTGCGCTCGGGCTGGTCGGACGCGCCGGACCGGTCGGCTGTGGCGGGCTGGTCGGACGCGCCCGGCTGGTCGGACAGCTCCCAGCTGATCCAGGTGCCGGCCCAGTGCGGCGGGAAGGAGCCGGCGTTGGTCCACACCACCCGGTCCCGGTCGGCCCGCTCCACCCGCAGCCGGAACGGCTCGGGGACGTCGGGGAAGTCGAACAGCAGGACGTCGCCGTCGCGGTCCACGCCGGTGGTCCACCAGGCGGTCAGCCCGTCGTGCGTGGTGAGCGCGGCGAGCACCACGGCCCGGGGTGCGGCGATGTCGAGCTGGAGGGCGATCTCGGGCATGGGGGTCCGCCTTTCGCGGTGACCGCTGGGTCCCTGCCCGGAGGCGTTCGGGCCCCGGGGCGTCCGGGCCCCAGGCCCACCATGGCACGACCCCCGGACCCGCGCGCCCCGGAGGGCGCCGGCCCGGGGGTCGTCCCCGTGCTCCCGTGTTCCGGCGGGTGCGGTCAGCCGCCGCTGCCGTAGCTGGTGTTCGCGCAGATGTCGTCGTCCGCGGAGCGGGCGTCGTTGGTGATGGTGGTCGGCAGCGGCTGCGGGGGCGCCGGGACGCCCGGGGCGGCGGACGGCGCGCCGCCGCCTGCGGGGGCACCGGGCGCCATCCCCATCGCGGCCGCGTACTCCTGGCCGACGATCACCGAGATGCCCCGGGCACTGCTGGTCTCCAGACCGGCGCCCGGGAACAGCGCGGCGACCTTCTCGGCGTTCGCCTTCTGCCCGGAGCCGTACTCGATCGTGGTGGCCTTGTACTTGGTGCTGGCCGCCTGGCCCGCCGTGCTGGCGGTGAACTTGGCGCCCTTCAGCTGTTCGGTCGCCTTGCCGGCCAGGCCGTTGACGGTCGTTCCGTTGTAGACCGCCACCCTGATCGCCGAGTTGGCGGTGTCCCCGGCCGGGGCGGCCGGGGTGGTGGCCGGCGCGGGCTGCTGCGAAGCCGGGCTGGTGCCGTCGGCCGGGGCGTCCGGCTGCTGGCCGGTGGCGTTCTGGCCGTCGATGGTCTGGTCGGCCTTGAGGGTCTCCCAGAGCTTGCCGGCGTCCGCCTGGACCAGGTCGAGGTCCTGGTCCTGGGTGCGGTAACGCCACGGGACCGTCACGAACTTGAGGTCGTGCATGTCGATGTTCTTCAGCGACAGGCCGAAGGAGAGCAGCTTGTCGGCGGAGTCCAGGCCGGGGTCGACGACCAGGGACTTGGTCGCCGCGTCGGCCAGCGGCAGAAGGGTGGTGGGGTTCATCCCATCCTTCTTGATCTTGCTGGCGAGCGAACCGAGGAACGCCTGCTGGCGCTTCATCCGGCCGATGTCCGAGCCGTCGCCGATGCCGTGCCGCAGCCGGACGTAGTCGAGCGCCTTCTGGCCCTCCACGGTCTGCTTGCCCTGCGGAAGGACGAGGTCGCCCTTCTTCTTCAGCTTGGGGTTGATGTCACCCTCGTAGATCGGCTTCGGCAGGCAGATGTCCACGCCGTTGACGGCCGAGGTCATCGAGGCGAAGCCGTTGAAGTCGACCACGAGGGTGTGGTCGACGCGGATGCCGGTGAGCTTCTCCACCGTGTTCTGGGTGCAGGCCGGGTTGCCGTCGTCGCTGCCGCCCATCGAGAACGCGGCGTTGAACAGATCGGTGTTGCCGCCCTTGGTCCACTTGCCGTTGGGCAACTTGCAGGACGGCAGCTCGACCTTGGCGTTGCGCGGTATCGAGATCCCCACGGCGTGCTTGTGATCGGCGTAGACGTGCAACAGGATCGTGGTGTCCGAACGGGCGCCGCCGTCCTCGCCGCCGCCGAGGTCGGCGTTGTTCTTGCCGCGGCTGTCCGAACCGATCAGCAGGATGTTGACCGGCTTGTTGCCGTCCGCGTCGGCCTTCGCCTCCGGGGGGCGGTTGCGGGCTATCGCGTCGGCGTCGAAGGACTTGATGTTGGCGTTCAGCTTGAGGTAGATCGCGCCGCCGACGCCGGCGATGACCACCAGCACGCCCGCCGTCGACCAGGCGACGATCTTCTTCACGTTCTTCTTGGGCTTGGCGCTCTTGCGGGCGGCGGCCCGGCCACCACCCGCCGACGCGGCCTCCGCTTTCCCGCCGCCACCGCCGCGTCCGCCCTTGCCCTGGGCGGCGCGACGGGCCTCCGCCCGGCCGCCGGCACGCGGGGAGGGCACGGAGCCCGCGGCGTCTTCCGTCGCGGGCACGCCTTCGCCCCGAGCCGGGCTCTCGCCCCTCCGACCTGACATGCGCGTACCTTTCACCGACGGAAGCGACGCCCCTGACGATCCGGCGCACCGCACACAGAGAGACGGTCCGGACCGTTCCCAGGTTGCACATACGACCGTCACCACTAACCGACGATCGTGGCTTCCGATCATATTTAGGCCCGACACGATCACGGACCTCCGGGCCGCGGACAACGCTGTCGATCGGCGGACGACACCACGACAGAACAGTCGAAAACGCCCGATTCCGACGTGAGCCATGCCACTTCACGGTTCCTGCACCGGCGGCCGGATTCCGGCCGCCGGGGCGGCCCGTGGAGGGTGTCGCGGAGTCGGAGCGGCCGCGGCGGCCGGTCCTTCAGGCCGGCGGTCGTCGGGTGCGCGGATCCGCGCGGGCGTGCGGCAACAACGGTCCGGCGCTCGACGGAACGTCAGCGTGCAGTACGCCGAGCTGTGGAAACACCGGTGCCGGTGCGCCGACCCGCCGGCCCGCTCACGCACCGCTCACACAGCTCGGCTCCGGCCGGGTGTCCGAACCACGCCGTCCTGGCCGGACAGGGCACGAAACTCCTGCGGCTGAGTGACAAGGGTGCGGCGCCCCGGAGATGTTCACGATGCGATGAGCCGACTCCTCTTAACTTCTTCTGGCACTCGGCTGTGTCGCACAGCAGGCGGTTGCCTGCGTCCACCGCCCATGGAGGTCACTGGATGAATCTTCGACCCTGGGTTGCAGCGTCGCTGGCAGGCGCGGCCATCGCCCTTGCGCCTCCGCCTGCGGGCGTCGCCGCGCAGGCGTCCACACGGCACGCGTCCGGCTCCCCGTGGCTCCGGGACGGGGACGGGGACGGGGACCGGGACCGGGACCGCGATCGCCGCAATCCCTGGCGCCGCTGCCACAGTCCCCGCCGTGTCGTGCTCATCGACGAAAACCTCAGGGCGATTCTGACCAACGGCCGGCGCGGGCCGGAGGCCCTCGTTCTCCAGAGGGACCCGCCAGACCAGTCCGCGCCACCGGAAGCGCCATGGCCCGGCCTTACCGTCTCAACGTATTTGGACGTGAACTATCCCACCAACACCAGCGGCCTGTATCAGTTTCAGATTCGTGGCTTTTTCAGGGAGCACCCGGTCTTCGTGGTGAAGGCCTTCGGCCGCCACGAGCGAGCCTTCCGCTTCGCAGCCGCCCACTGCATCGACGACTACGACAACGACGGTGACCGCGGTGACCACGCTCGTCCGCACGATGGTGAAGCTGCCGACGAGGGTGGCTCGTCCGGCACCCCGCCGCCCCAGGAGTCCGGCGCCCCGTCGCCCCAGGAAGGGGAGCACCATCAAAACGGCCAGCCTGCGCCGGAGGCTCTCGCCTCCGGGGGCACCGACCTCCCTCTTCCGCCTGATGGTGCGGCTGTCGGCAGGAGCACTGGCCGTCTGAGCACGAAGCGCATCGGGATCGCGGCCGGTGGCTTGCTGATGGTTCTGGGAGTGCCGGCCACCGCCTGGCTTCGCCGACGTCGTCGGCAGCGTGCTGCTCGGTCGGAACAGGAACCGGCGACATCTTCAGCATCTGACGTCACGTCACATCAGGAGCCTGGCGCGCCGCCCACCCAGCCGCGCCGATAGCGGACGGCAGGCCTCCCGGGGGCGAGAACGTTGTCCTCCCGGCGGAACCGGTCAGGAGGAACCGCTGCTTTCGGTGGAGTCCGACGTGGCCGAGGAGCTCGCGCGGAGGTCGTGGGGGCAGATCCGGCCAGGGTTCTTGATCCCGAAGCTCAGGCCCCACTCCCTGTCACAGCCGCCCCAGTAGATTTCCACCCAGCCGCAGTAGGGGCCGCCGTAGCTGTGACAGGGGCGCACTGATTCCTGCGGGCCCGGATTCGTGGACAGTGGCCAGGACGATTCGGCCCTGCTCTGCGAGGTACCGGAGGAGCTGACCATGCGGACCCGCGTGGCATCGGAACCGTGGGACATCCGGTCCATGAAGAAGAGGGGCAGGCCGAAGGCCGAGGCGGAAGCCGCCACCATTGCGGCGACAAGAGCGCAGCGGGTCAGGCGCATGACTGTTCCTCCTGGCTTCGAGGTCCGTGGCAGGTGTGGACTAACTCCGTGCACGAGCGCCGCCGCTGTGAGCGCCGGAGTTGAACGTATGGTCTGGAAAACTCCCCGGCAGTCGGCAAACCGCCGATCAGGCGGCCTTGCTCCGCTTCTTCACCCGAAGGGTCTCGCCCCTGGGGACGCCGCGGCACTCCACGATCACGCCCACGTCCGACACGTGCACCAGCCTCCTCCCGGAGATCGACCGGGAGACGTCCGAGGCCGCGGCACGGCTGGTTCTCCGGGCCCGTGAGGCGGCGGTCGGCGAAACCGTCGGGATCACTTCGGGCTCACCCGCACCAGGGAAAGCGAAAGCGCCCCGACCGGCAGAACCGGGTCAGGGCGCTGAATCGCAGGTCAGCGGGGGTAAGACCGCCTCCGGGAGGAGTGGGCCACCAGGGGCTCGAACCCTGAACCTACGGATTAAAAGTCCGCAGCTCTGCCAATTGAGCTAGTGGCCCGCGGCCCTCGCACGCCCGGCGTGCCGGGTGGAAGGACCACCGCGATCCTACCCGGTGGGGCCCAGGGCTCCGCCAGTGGATTGCACGGGCGCACCGGGCGTGTGGAGCGGGCCTTGAGGCGGGGTGTAGTGGGCGGCGCGGACGCGGCGGAGCCAGGCCTCGACGGGGCGTGGGTCGGGGGCGGCGGGCAGGATGCCGGGGCCGGTGAGGCGGTCGGCCGCGTCGGCGAGCAGGCCCTCCGCGAGGGCGGGGCGGTCGGCGATGCGTTCGCCGAGTTCGCGGATGCGTTCGGGGTCGGGCAGCCGGATCAGGTTGCGGCCGGTCTCGTGCAGGCGGACGGCCTGCTCGACCAGCCGGACCAGGTGCCGGGCGTGCTTGGCGGCCCGGCGACGGGTGGCCGGGTCGGTGGTGTCGCGGGTCAGCAGCTTGCGGAACTGCTGGTCGGCATAGCCGAGGTACGCCTTCCGGACGGCCGGCGCGCTGAGGAAGGCCACCCGCAGGCCGACCAGTTCGTCGCCGAGCGGGGTGCGGACCTCGTACAGCTCCTCCGGCAGCCAGACCAGTTCGGAGGCGGTCGGGTTGCAGCTCAGCGCCAGCCGGCACCACTTGGCGGCCTCGTGCAGGGTGAGGTCGGGCGCGGTGCCGACGTGGGACTCGGCCGGTCGGTGCAGGCCGTGCAACTCCTCCGTGGGGGTGGCGAACAGGCCCAGCCGGTCGAGGTCGGAGCCGGCGTGGGCGAAGCCGTACGCGGTGGAGCCGACGATACCCGAGAGCAGAACCGTGCCGGGAACGGAAGAAACGGACGCTACGGCGGGAACGGCGGGAACCGTGGACATCGGCGGACTCCTCTCGTACGGACGGGCGGGCACCGCATCCTCGTCCGGGCATCCTCGCCGGAGCGGGCCGCGCCGGGCGAGCGAATTCCGGTCCGGGGCCGGCCCGGCCACCGATACCGGGCCATGAGGCACGACCCCCTGCGGGCGGCCGCCACGGGTGTCCCCGGCCGGAGCGCCGGGTAGCGTACCGGGCATGTCGACCACTCCCACCGACGAGGTCCTGATCGTCACCGGCGCCGGGCGCGGCATCGGTGCCGCCACCGCCCTGCTGGCCGCCCGCCGCGGCTACCGGGTCTGCGTCAACTACCGTACGAACGAAGCTGCGGCGTCCTCCGTCGTGGACGCGATCCGGGCCGAGGGCGGCACCGCACTCGCGGTCCGCGCCGACGTCACCCGCACCGCCGAGGTGGAACGGCTGTTCAGCACCGTGGACGACGAACTCGGCCCGCTCACCGGGCTGGTGAACAACGCCGGCACGCTGGAGAAGCAGTGCCGGCTGGAGGAGATCGACGAGGACCGGCTGAACCGGATCTGGGCCGCCAACATCACCGGCCCGTTCCTGTGCGCGGCCCAGGCCGTCCGCCGGATGTCCACCCGGCACGGCGGGCGCGGCGGCGCCATCGTCAACGTCGGCTCGGCCGCCTCCCGGATCGGCTCGCCGAACGAGTACGTCGACTACGCGGCCGCCAAGGGCGCCGTCGACTCGATGACCCGCGGCCTCGCCCTGGAGGTCGCCGCCGAGGGCATCCGGGTCAACGCGGTGCGGCCGGGGCTGATCCACACCGGCATCCACGCGCTCGGCGGGGAGCCCGGCCGGGTCGACCGGGTCGCGCCCGGTCTGCCGATGGGCCGCGGCGGGCAGCCGGAGGAGGTCGCCGAGGCGATCCTCTTCCTGCTCTCCCCGGCGGCCTCGTACACCACGGGGGCGTTCCTGGAGGTCTCGGGCGGGCGCTGAGCAGCCGGTTCCGCCCCGGCGGGGGCGGGTTCCGGACGGTGTCGCCCCGGCGGGGGCGGGTTCCGGACGGTGTCGCCCCGGCGGCGGCGGGTTCCGGACGGTGTCGCCCCGGCGGCGGCGGGTTCCGGACGGTGTCGCCCCGGCGGGGGCGGGTTCCGGACGGTGTCGTCCCGCCGGGCGGCCGGCGTCGCATTTTTCCTTCCGCCCGCCCGCCCCCGCCCGTACGGTGGTGGCCATGACCGATGCCTTCATCGACATCCCCGGTGTGCGCAACTTCCGTGACGCGGGCGGGATCGGCGCCCTCCGCCGGGGCGTGCTGTACCGCTCCGGGTCCTTCCACACCCTCACCGAGGAGGGCGCCCGGCGGCTCAAGTCCCTCGGCCTGCGGACGGTGATCGACCTGCGCAGCGAGTTCGAGCTGGACGTCTGGCCGGACCAGCGGTACGACCTCGACCACGAGACCCTCGGTCTGCCGACCCTGCCCCCGCACCCCGAGGACGGCGACCGGCCGTGGCCCGAGGACCAGGCCGCCCTCTACCCCTTCATGGCCTCGACGGCCGGCCCCTCGCTCGCCGCCGTCGTCCGCCGCCTCGCCGCACCGCAGTCGCTGGCCGCCGTCGTCCACTGCGCCGTCGGCAAGGACCGCACCGGGCTCACCATCGCCGTCCTCCAGTCCCTGCTGGGCGCCTCCGAAGCCGAGATCACCGCCGACTTCCTGCTCTCCAACATCGGCCTCGGCCTCGACAAGGGCCCCACCCCGTACGTCGACGAGACCGGCACCGAGCGCCTCTCCCGTCCGGTCGACGCCGAACTCCTCGTCTCCTCCCTGGCCTGGATCCACGACCGTCACGGCACGATCCCCGGCTACCTCCACCACCACGGCGCGACGGAGGCCGAAGTCGACGCCGTCCGCGCCAACCTCGCGGGCTGACGGCCCTTCAGCCCTCCCGGCGCTCGAAGCGCCACCACTGGGTCGGGGCGTCGACGTCCTCGCGCTGGTGGACGTCGGCCTCCGGGGTGTCGCCCGCCGTCAGGGGCTTGCCGCTGATGAAGCTGGTGACCGTGTAGGTGCCCGGGGCGTCGACGTGGGCCTCCAGCAGCCACTCCTGGGCGCCGAAGGCGTTGGCCGACCACTGCTGGATCCGCACGCCGTCGTCCGTCGAGGCGCCGGTGACGTCCAGGCGCTTGCCGCTGCCGGCGTTCTCGATGTGGAACAGCGCGCCGCCCGGGTGGACGGCGGTGAAGCGCCAGAGCTGGGCATCGCTGCCGTCGTCCGTGCCGAGGACGATCCGGGCGCCGCTGCGCCGGGAGGCGTCGGCGACCTGCAGCAGCAGGCCGCTGCCGACGTTGCGGACGAGGTAGCTGCCGTCGGTGATCGCGGAGTTGGTCACGGTCGAAGTCTGCCACCGGGCACCGACAGGGCCCGTCCCCGGGCACCGCCGCCGACGCCGCCTCCACCGGGCCGCCCCCGGCCGGGAAACGGAGGCGTTTCCACCGGACCGGCTCCGCCCCCTATGCTGCGGCGAATGTCCACCGCGCAGATACCGTCGCACCGTCAACAGCCCACGTTCTCCGAAGCCGTGGCCGCCCTGGAGGCCGTGGTCGCGGCCGGGGACGACGAGCAGTTCGGGCCCGCCCTCGGGCTGGTCGGCGGGCTGTTCGGCGCGGCCGATCCGGCGGAGCGGGTGGCGGCCGGTCCCCGGCTGGCCGCGCTGCTGGCGGACGCCCCGCCGTTCCCCCGCGCGCACCTGGCCATGGTGGTGGGCGCCTGCGTGGAGCACGGCGCCGACCCGGTCGCCTGCTCCGGCCCGGTGCT
>NZ_JAHSQD010000214.1 GCF_020103755.1 Streptomyces sp. LS1784 | reverse complement strand
ACGGCGTCCGCCCAGGAGGCCTGGGCGCCCTTGCCCCACCAGCCCGACGGCAGCCGCTCGCCCGCGAGGGCGACGGCGATCCGGCGCGGCTGGTCCGGCAACGCGGCGTCCAGCGCGGCCAGCTCCTCGTCGCTGGGCCGGTGGTCGACCGCCGGACGCGGGGCCACGCTCAGCTCGTCCTTGGGCAGGAAGACAGTGCCGGTCTCGAAGATCGCCAGGTCGGTGTTGCCCCGGCCGATGTTGCGGCGCAGCGCGCCGAGCAGGCCCGGCAGCAGCGTGGTGCGCAGCGCCGGCTCCTCGTCGTTCAGCGGGTTGACCAGCTTCACCGTGCGGCGGCGCCGGTCGTCCGTCTCCAGGCCGAGCGCCTCGAAGGCGGCCTCGCCGAGGAACGGGTAGTTGTTGACCTCGACGTAGCCGGCACCGGCCAGCGCGACGCCGATCCGGCGGTTCACCCGCTGGGCCTCGGTCAGGCCCTTGCCCGGGGGCACGTTCGGCATCCGGGCGGGGACGTTGTCGTAGCCCTCCAGCCGGATGACCTCCTCGGCGAGGTCGTACGGGTCGGTGAGGTCGGGACGCCAGGTCGGCGGGGTGACCTCCAGGACGTCGGCGCCGGCGACCGAGCAGCCGATCTCCTGGAGGCGCCGGGTGACGGTCTCGCGGCCGTACGCGGTGCCGGCCACCCGGTCGGGCAGGTCGGCGGCGATGGTGATGGTGCGCACCGGGTGCGGGGCGGCGATGTCGGTGACCCCGGCCTCGGCGGTGCCGCCGGCGATCAGGACCAGCAGGTCGACGGCACGCTGCGCGGCGGCGCGGGCGGCCTCCGGGTCGACGCCGCGCTCGAAGCGCTTGGACGCCTCGGAGGGCAGCTTGTGCCGCTTGGCGCTGCGGGCGATGGCGACCGGGTCGAAGTGCGCCGCCTCGATGATCACCTCGGTGGTGCCCGGGCCGGCGGCCGGGTCGAGGATCTCGGTGGAGGCACCGCCCATCACGCCGGCCAGGCCGATCGGGCCGCTGTTGTCGCAGATCAGCAGGTCCTCGCTGGAGAGCTTGCGCTCGACCCCGTCCAGGGTGGTGAGGGTCTCGCCCTGCTCCGCCCGGCGGACCGTGATCGGACCGTCCACGCGCTGCTTGTCGTAGGCGTGCAGCGGCTGGCCGACCTCCAGCATCACGTAGTTGGTGATGTCGACGGTCAGCGAGATCGGGCGGATGCCCGACTTCTGGAGCCGGCGCTGCAGCCAGATCGGGGACTTGGCGTTCGGGTCGACGCCGACGACCGTACGGGCCACGAAGCGGTCGCAGCCGGCCTGGTCGTTGACCTTCACCAGGTAGCCGAAGGAGTTCGCCGGCGGCACGTCGAGCAGCGCCGGGTCGGCCAGCGGCAGCCCGTACGCGGCGGCGGCCTCGCGGGCCACGCCGCGCATGGACAGGCAGTAGCCGCGGTCCGGGGTGACGGCGATGTCGAGCACCTCGTCGACGAGCTGGAGCAGCTCGATGGCGTCGGTGCCGGGCTCGAACTCCGGCGGGAGCACGATGATGCCGTTGTGGTCGTCGCCCATGCCCAGCTCGCGGGCGGAGCAGATCATGCCGGCCGAGGTCTGGCCGTAGGTCTTGCGGGCCGAGATCGGGAACGGGCCGGGCAGCACGGCACCCGGGAGCACGACCACGACCTTGTCGCCGACGGCGAAGTTGGTCGCACCGCAGACGATCTCCTGCGGCTCGCCGGTGCCGTTGGCGTCGCCGACGTTCACGAAGCAGTGCCGGATCGGCTTCTTGAAGCCGGACAGCTCCTCGATGGAGAGCACCTCGCCGACCACCAGCGGGCCCTTGAGGTCCGCGCCGAGCTGCTCGACGGTCTCGACCTCCAGGCCGGCCCGGACCAGGCGCTCCGCGACGTCACGGCCGGTCTCGCCGGCCGGCAGGTCGACGTACTCGCGCAGCCAGGAAAGCGGGACGCGCATCAGATCTCCATCCCGAACGGGAGGGTGAAGCGGACGTCACCCTCGACCATGTCGCGCATGTCGGCGACGTTGTGACGATTCATCAGGATCCGCTCCAGGCCCAGGCCGAAGGCGAACCCGCTGTAGCGGTTGGGGTCGACGCCGCAGGCGACCAGCACCCGCGGGTTGACCACGCCGCAGCCGCCGAGCTCGATCCAGCCCTCGGAGGAGCAGGTCCGGCACGGCCGGTCCGGGTTGCCGACGCTCGCACCGCGGCACACGAAGCACTGGAGGTCGATCTCCGCGCTCGGCTCGGTGAACGGGAAGTACGACGGGCGCCAGCGCAGCTCCAGGCCGCCGCCGATCAGCTTCTCGACCAGCACCTCGATGGTGCCCTTGAGGTCGGCGAAGGTGATGCCCTCGTCCACCGCGAGGCCCTCGACCTGGCGGAAGACCGGGGTGTGGGTGGCGTCCAGCTCGTCGGTCCGGTAGACCCGGCCCGGGCAGACCACGTAGATGGGGGGCTCGCGGTCGAGCATCGTGCGGGCCTGGACCGGGGAGGTCTGGGTGCGCAGCACCACGCCGGAGTCGGCGGAGCCGTCCGGGGCCTGGACGAAGAAGGTGTCCTGCATCGAGCGGGCCGGGTGGTCCGGGCCCAGGTTGAGGGCGTCGAAGTTGAGCCACTCGGCCTCGACCTCGGGGCCCTCGGCGACCTGGTAGCCCATCGCGACGAAGGTGTCCTCGATGCGCTCGGCCATGGTGGTCAGCGGGTGCCGGGCGCCGCGCGGGGCGCGGTCGTACGGCAGCGTGACGTCCACCGCCTCCTCGACCAGCACGCGGGCGTCGCGCTCCGCCTCCAGCTCGGCCTGCCGCTTGGCGAGGGCCTGGTTGACGGCCCCGCGGGCCTGGCCGATCAGCTTTCCGGCGGCCGCCTTGGCGTGCGGGGGCAGGGCGCCGATCTCGCGGTTGGCGAGCGAGAGCGCGGAGCGGTCGCCGGTGTGGGCGACCTTGGCCTGCTTCAGCTCGTCCAGGGAGCCGGCGGCGGCGAAGGCGGCGACCGCCTCGTCCCGCGCCTGCTCCACCACCTCGGGCTTGAGGGCCTCGACCTCGACCGGGTCGTACGACTTGTTGGGTGCCGACATCTCTATCTTTCCCGTGCTCCTGCTCGTCCGTGCTCAGGTGTGTGGGGGCTCTCCCTCCTGCCCGCCATCGGGCAGGAGGGGCCCAACGCGCCACGATCGGCGGGGCCGGGGCAACGGGCAGCCGGTCTCCGTTCACCGGAGGCTCACGGGAGTGGTGTCCGCGGCTCAGCCGCGCAGGGCGTTGCGCAACGCCAAAGGTCGAGTGTAGTCGCAGCGCGTAGCGCGGCTGCCGTCAAGCCCGTCCGGACCCGGCCACAGCATGCTCCGGTCGTCGTTCGGAGCATGCCGTGCTTGTCGTTCAGGCTCTTTCAGAGCATGAAGTCGGGCACCCCGGCGGGCAGGATAAATCGGAACCGGGCGCCGCCGCCGGGCGCGCGGTCGACGCGGATCGAGCCGCCGTGGGCCTCCACGATGCCCTTGACGATATAGAGGCCCAGGCCCGTGCCGCCACGCTTGGAGCCGCGCCAGAAGCGGGTGAAGACGCGCGGCATCGACTCCTCGGGGATACCGCTTCCTTCGTCGCTCACGGTGACCGCTGTGCCTTCCACGATGCGGGGCGGGGTGCCGTTGCGCTCCCAGACGGGCGCCTCGACGACCTCCTTGGCCGGTGCCACCTCGATCGTGACAGTTCCCTCGCCGTGCCGCACCGCATTTTCCAGCAGGTTGGCGAGCACCTGGTCGACCTTGTCCGGGTCGGCCCACAGCACGGTCAGCGGCCCGCCGATCCGGATGTCGAAGCGCTCCTCGGGGATGCCGGTGGCGACCTTGCGCTCGACGTGCCGACGCACCGCCGCGGCCAGGTCGACCACCTGCTTGCGCAGCTCCAGCCGGCCGGAGTCGATCCGGGAGATGTCCAGCAGTTCGGCGATCAGCCGGGTGACCCGGTCGGCGTCGGCGTCCACGGTCTCCAGCATCAGCCGCTTCTGCCCGTCGGTGAACCGCTCCCACTTGGCCAGCAGGGTCGCCGTGAAGCCCTTGACGCTGGTCAGCGGGGAGCGCAGCTCGTGCGCCACGGTCGCGATCAGCTCGGCGTGGCTGCGCTCGGTGCGGCGCCGGGCCTCGGTGCCGCGCAGGGCGATCACCAGGCGCTCCAGCGGGCCGCCCGGCACGCTGCGCACGTAACGGGCGGAGACCAGCACCTCGCGCCCGCCGGGCAGCAGCAGGTTGCGCTCCGGCTGGCGGGTGCGGATGGCCAGGCCGCCGTACGGGTCGGTCAGCTGCCACCATCGGCGGCCGTCCAGGTCCTCCAGCGGGAGGACGTCCTCCAGCCCGCTGCCGAGCGCGGCCTGCGGAAGCACGCCGGTGAGCCGGGCCGCGGCCCGGTTGAAGCAGACCACCCGGCCCAGCGCGTCGGCGACCACCAGGCCGTCCGGCAGGTCGTCCGGGTCGAGCTCGGGCCCGCTGCCGACCATGGGTTGCCTCCCCGATTACCCACCGTGCCGTTCCCCCCACCGACGCAGACCCTAGCGCCTCGCACGCGCCCGCAGTAGGGCTTGCAACGGGGTGATCCCGGTGCGCCCCCTGGTGCGTCAGGCGTTCGAGCGGCAGCCGCCGGGCGAACGCTGGGCGCGGGCCGAGGCGTACAGGCAGACGGCGGCCGCGGTGGCCAGGTTGAGGCTCTCGGCGTGGCCGTGGATCGGGACGCGCACGACCTCATCGGTGAGCGCGCGGGTCTCCTCCGGAAGCCCCCACGCCTCGTTGCCGAACACCCATGCGCCGGGCGCGCCCAGGGTGCCCTCGTCCAGCTCCTGGTCCAGGTCGCGCTCCCCCGCGCCGTCCGCGGCGAGCACCCGGACGCCGGCCTCGCGCAGCTTCCCGACGGCCTCCTCGACCGGGACGCCGACCGCCACCGGCAGGTGGAACAGGCTGCCCACGGAGGCCCGGACGGCCTTCGGGTTGTAGAGGTCGACCGAGGCGTCGGTGAGCACCACGGCGTCCGCGCCGGCCGCGTCGGCGGTGCGCAGCACCGTCCCGGCGTTCCCGGGGTCGCGCACGTGGGCGAGGATCGCCACCAGCTTCGGCCGGGCCTTGAGCACCTCGGCGAACGGGGTGTCGATGAAGCGGCAGAGCGCCACGATGCCCTGCGGGGTCACCGTGTCGCAGATCCCGGCGATCACCTCGTCGGTGGCGGTCAGCACCGGAAGCCCCGCGGCCAGGGCGTCCTCGACGATGTCCGCGTGCCGCTCGGCGGCCTCCACGCCCACGTAGACCTCGACCACGGCGTGCTCGCCGGTGCCCGGCAGCCTGCCGAAGGCGACGGCCTCCCGGACGGCCTGCGGGCCCTCGGCCAGGAAGCGGCGCTCCTTGGTGCGCTGGTTGCGCTTGGCCAGCCGGCGGGCGGCGACGACGCGCGGCGAGCGCAGGGAGGTCAGCAGGGGGGTGTCGGTGCTGGGCATGGTCTCGTTCTCCGGAGGCGCTGAAGGAGGGGGCAAAGCAGGACCGGACCCGCAGGCGAACCTGCGGGTCCGGTCGGAGCTCAACCGATCTCGGAAGATCAGGCGGCGTCGGCGGCGGCCTTCGGGGCGTTCACGTCGGCCGGCAGCGCCTTCTGGGCGACCTCGACCAGGGAGGCGAACGCACCCGGGTCGTTGACGGCCAGGTCGGCCAGCATCTTGCGGTCGATCTCGACGCTGGCGGCCTTCAGGCCCTGCACGAAGCGGTTGTAGGTGATGCCGTTGGCACGGGCCGCAGCGTTGATGCGCTGGATCCACAGCTGACGGAAGTCGCCCTTGCGCTTCTTGCGGTCGTTGAAGTTGTAGACCAGCGAGTGGGTGACCTGCTCCTTGGCCTTGCGGTACAGGCGCGAACGCTGGCCACGGTAGCCGCTGGCGCGCTCCAGGATGACCCGGCGCTTCTTGTGGGCGTTGACTGCCCGCTTGACGCGTGCCACTTGATTACTCCTTGGGTTGGACCACGGACTACTTCACGTGGTCCGTCATTCGAATGGGTCGGGAAGGATCAGCTGCCCCGCTCGCGGCTCGCGCCGGGCGGGAGGGCGATCACTTGCCGAGAAGCTTCTTGATCTTCTTGGCGTCAGCGGGGGCCAGCTCGATCGTCCCGGCCAGCTTGCGGGTCAGCGTCGAGGGCTTGTGCTCCAGGAGGTGGCGGCGGCCGGCGCGCTCGCGCAGCACCTTGCCAGAGCCACTGATCTTGAAGCGCTTGCTGGCGCCACTGTGCGTCTTCTGCTTCGGCATTTCGCCGTATCTCCTCGTCGGTCCCGTCCACGCCCGCGCGGCGGTTGCCACGCGGGCGTGAACTGGATGGATCTGCGGTGACCGGGCGGGGCGCCCCGTCACCCTGTGGGCCGGTCTCCCGGGCCTCCTGGCCGGTGAGGGCTCAGGCGCCCTGGGAGGCGGCCGGCTGCTCGACCGGAGCGTCGGCCTCGACGGCCGGCGCCTCGGCCGGGGCGTCCTGCGCCTCGGTCACGGCGTCCTGCTCCTCGGTCTCCGCAGGGGCGTCGGAGCCGGCGACGCGGCCCTGACGCTCGGCCTTGCGGGCGTCCGCGAGGGCGCGGGCCTCGGCCATCGCCTCGGTCTTCTTCTTGTGCGGGCCAAGAACCATGATCATGTTACGGCCGTCCTGCTTGGGCGAGGACTCGACGAAGCCCAGCTCCTGGACGTCGTCGGCGAGCCGCTGAAGCAGACGGAAGCCCAGCTCGGGGCGGGACTGCTCACGACCGCGGAACATGATCGTGATCTTGACCTTGTCGCCCTGCTTGAGGAACCGGACGACGTGACCCTTCTTGGTGTCATAGTCGTGCGGGTCGATCTTCGGCCGGAGCTTCATCTCCTTGATGACCGTGTGCGCCTGGTTCTTGCGCGCCTCACGGGCCTTCATGGCCGACTCGTACTTGAACTTGCCGTAGTCCATGAGCTTGCACACCGGCGGCCGGGCGGTCGCCGCGACCTCGACCAGGTCGAGGTCGTACTCCTGCGCGAGCTCCAGCGCCTTGGCAAGCGGCACGATGCCGACCTGCTCGCCGCTGGGACCGACGAGTCGCACCTCGGGGACGCGAATCCGGTCGTTGATGCGGGGCTCGGTGCTGATGGGGCCTCCTCGGTTGCACCTTCTGCGATGCGGCCGTCGGACGGCGGTCGCACGTAGTGGACTCGACCACTGGGCGGGGCTTCATTCGTGCTGCGCTGTCCGGTACGCACACCGCCACACGAAAAAAGCCCCGCTCGGTACAAGCGGGGCTCCACACAACCGGGGGCTGCGCCCGGTGAGGGGCGCTGCGGCGACTCGGCGCCAGAGGCGCCCGTCGCGGACCGGGACCCGTCGGCCGCGAGGCCGATCAGGTGGGAGACTTTCGCGGTTGCCCTCTCGGGCCTCCTCAGTGGAGCCTCCACTTGCTGGCCAGGTGCCCATACGGGATCCCGGCCGGTCAGTCTCGAAGCCTACAGCGTCGCGCCGTCGAACGCCATTCCGCCTCTCCGCACGGCCGTGTCCGGGTGCGGCCACGGCCGTGTCCTGGTGCGGATGGGGCCCTTGTACGCTCCATGGGTACGGACACCCGACCCGATGGAACGAGCCCCCCTTGAGCAGCGAGCCCACCCAGACCCCCGGCGCGGACGACGACGCGATCGGCTTCGACGACCTCACCCGCGACATCGCCGAGGTCCCGGCCGTCGAGGTGATCACCACCGTCGCGGTGCACCTGATGAGCGCTGCGGCCGTCAAGTGCGGTCTCGCCGAGGGCGGCGAGAAGGACAAGGACCTGGACGAGGCCCGCAAGCTGATCACCGCGCTGGCCGGGCTGGTCACCGCCGGCGCCCCGGAGATCAGCAACTTCCACGCCGCGCCGCTGCGGGACGGGCTGCGCTCGCTCCAGCTCGCGTTCCGCGAGGCCTCGATCGTCCCGGACGCCCCGGGTGCGGGGCCGGGCGAGAAGTTCACCGGGCCGGTCTACTCCTGAGGCCGAACCTCGAAGGGGCTGACCTCCTCACGTGAGGAGGTCAGCCCCTTCTCGCTACCGCTTGTAGAGCGGCTCCCCCGGCAGCTCCGCGCTCGCCGGCAGCACCGCGAGGTCCAGCCCCCGGTCCAGCCGCACCCGCAGCACCGGATCGGCAGCCACCGCCTGCCCGACCCGCTGCGCGGCCGCCTGCAGTCCCGCCTGGTCCAGCGCCGGGTCGAACACCACCGCGAGCACCCCGTCCGAGCCCTCCGAGGCCGCCAGCAGCCCGGTGACCACCTGCGGCTCGGCCGCCAGCAGCCCGCGAACCGCCTCGCGCACCTCCGGGTCCCGGACCGGCGGCAGGAACGGGCGGTTCTCCGCGAGCGCCCGCAGCCGGGCGCCGCTCAGCGGGAACGGCACCGGCCCGGCCGGGTCGATCAGCAGGGTGTCGGCACGCTCGGAGAAGGCCACCATCGCGGCCTGCGGGGCCGCCGTCGGCGCCGGGCGGGCATCGGCGCGCCAGCGGGCGAGCGACTCCAGCGACGTGAAGGCCGGCAGCGCGCGGCGCCCGTCCGGGGCCTCCAGCACCGGGACGGCCATGTCGCTGGTCTTCTCGTGCCGGTGCCCGTGCTGGTCCACCTCGACCTCGCCGAGGATCGCGACGATCGGAACCATCAGCCGGGTGGGGGTCAGCGCCGCCAGCACCTCCGGCTCGGCCGCGCGGTCCTGCGACCAGCGGGCGAGGGCACCGGTGAGCGCCGGGGCGGCGGTGCCGTCGTCGTCGGAGAAGCCGGGGTTCGGGATGCTCTTGCCGACGAACGCCGGGTTGGAGAAGTCTTTGCGGTCCACCCGCCCGACCCTATGCCACCGCGCGTGAGCCGCCCCATTTCCCTGCACGCGGGGCCTACCCACCGGTAGCGCGGTGTGGCACCCTGCGCCCATGGTGATCCTCGACGCGCCCGCGACCGCACCCGCCCCGGTCTCCGACCGCCTCCGGTACGACCGCGCCACCGCCCACCTGGACGGGCCGGTGGCCGTCGTGGACCTCGCCGCGTTCGACGCGAACGCCGCCGACCTGGTCCGCCGGGCGGGCGGCAAGCCGATCCGGCTGGCCAGCAAGTCGGTCCGCTGCCGGGCGCTGCTGGAGCGGGCGCTGGCCGTGGACGGCTTCCTCGGGGTGATGAGCTTCACCCTGGACGAGTCGCTCTGGCTGGCCCGCACCGGCATCCGCGACGTCCTGCTCGCCTACCCTTCCGCCGACCGGGCCGGCTTCGCCGAGCTGACCGCCGACCCGGAGGCCGCCCGCGAGATCACCGTCGTGCTGGACGACCCGGCCCAGCTGGACCTGATCGACGCGGCCCGCGGAGGCGACGCCGAGGTACGGGTCTGCCTGGAGCTGGACACCTCGCTGCACCTGCTCGGCGGCCGGGTCCGGGTGGGTGCCCGGCGCTCGCCGCTGCGCACCCCCGAGGACCTCGGCGCCTTCGCCGAACTCGTCCAGCGCCGCCGGGGCTTCCGGGTGGTCGGCCTGATGGCGTACGAGGGGCACGTCGCCGGGGTGGGCGACCGGGTGCCCGGACGGCCGGTGCGCTCGCAGCTGATCCGGCTGATGCAGGCCAAGGCCCGGACCGAGCTGGCCGAGCGGCGTGCGGCGGCGGTCCGGCGGCTGCGGCAGGTGGCCGACCTGGAGTTCGTCAACGGGGGCGGCACCGGCAGCGTGGAGTCCACCGTGGCCGAGCGCGCCGTCACCGAGGTCGCCGCCGGCTCCGGGCTGTACCTGCCGCGGCTGTTCGACAACTACCGCTCCTTCCGGGGCCGTCCGGCCGCGCTGTTCGGCCAGCCGGTGGTGCGCCGCCCCGGCCTCGGCGTGGTGACCGTGCTCGGCGGCGGCTACCCGGCCTCGGGGGCGGCCGGCCCGGACCGCTCGCCGGTGCCCTACCTGCCGGCCGGGCTGCGCTACGACCCGATGGAGGGCGCCGGGGAGGTGCAGACCCCGCTGCTCGGCTCGGCCGCGGACGACCTGCTGATCGGCGACCGGGTCTGGTTCCGGCACGCCAAGGCGGGCGAGCTGTGCGAACGCTTCGCCGAGCTGCACCTGATCGAGGGCGACCGGATCGTACGGACGGTGCCGACGTACCGGGGTGAGGGGAAGACGTTCCTCTGACGCTTCGTCCGTCTTTGCCCTACCGTGGTGCCGACACCACGGCACGACAAGGGAGCAGCATGGACCCCGAGCTCACGGACATCGCCACGAGGGGCGCAACCGCTCTGGCCGGCCTCATGGTCACCTCGGCCTGGGACCGGGTGAAGCCGCGCGTTGCCGCGATGTTCGGCCGCAGGGCGGAGTCGATCTCCGAAGAACTGGACGAGACCCAGGCCGAGTTGGCCGCGACGCCGGACGGCGGCCGCGAGTCCGCCATCCAGAGCGCTCAGGGCGAGTGGCAGCCGAAGCTGCGCCGACTGCTGGCCAACGACCCGGCCATGGCCGCCGAACTCCAGGCGATCCTCGACGAGTTCGCTCCGAAGCCGACTGAGCGGTCCAACTTGCTGCACAACGACCTCAAGGACGTGACCGTCAGCGGCGGCATCGTGATCCAGGCCGGCACCATCACGGCCCGCGACATCGGGAGCTGACCTTTCCGGAGCCTTAACGGGGCCCGATGGAACGGCTAACCACAGCCGTCCGTCGGGCCTTTGTGCTGCTCGGGGGCCTACAGTCCGTCAACGAGGACAGCACGCACGGCTATTGCCTTCTGGTCCAGACCAATCCTACGCTCTGGCCGGGGGCCGCACGCCGGGCCGGCGGCTCCCGAACGGGCAGGCGTGCCCGTTCCCCCACACTCGCCCGGAACGACGGTCAAGGAGTCCCCACCCCATGTCCATCAAGCGAAGTGCCCTGTCCGTCGGCGTGATCGGCGCCGCGGTCCTCGCGGTGGCCGGTGCCACCGCCGGCACCGCCAGCGCCCACGGCACGATGACCAACCCCGTGAGCCGGGTCGCCGCCTGCTACGCCGAGGGCCCCGAGCACCCGGTGTCCCAGGTCTGCAAGGACCTCGTCGCCGCGAGCGGCACCCAGCCGCTGTACGACTGGAACGAGGTCAACATCGCCAACGCCAACGGCAACCACCAGGCACTGATCCCGGACGGCAAGCTCTGCTCGGCCAACCGCGACAAGTACGCGGCGCTGGACTGGCCGCGCACCGACTGGCCGGCCACCGCGGTGAAGGCCGGCGCCTTCACCTTCCAGTTCCGCACCACCGCGCCGCACGTCGGCACCCAGACCGTCTACATCACCAAGCCGGGCTACGACCCCACCAAGCCGCTGAAGTGGTCGGACCTCGACCCGACCCCGGTGGCCCGGGTGCAGGTCGACCGCAACGCCGTCAACGGCTCCTACACCTACTCCGGCACCCTGCCGCAGCGCACCGGCCGCCAGGTGCTGTACACGGTGTGGCAGCGCAGCGACAGTCCGGAGGCCTTCTACGCCTGCTCCGACGTCGACTTCGGCGCCTCCACCACGGCTGTGTCGGCGCTCGCCGCCCAGGCCCCGGCCGCGCCCAGCGACGCCCAGATCGCGGCCGACGCGTCCAAGTCCACGGTCGCCCACCACGGCCACGGCGGGGACCCGGACTCCCCCGCCGGCCAGGTGGTCCCGACCACCTCCGCGGCCGTGGGCGGTACCTCGGCCACCGGTCCGCTGCTGCTCGCGGGTGCCGCCGCGATCGGTGTCGGCTGGGCCGGCATGGTGCTCCGGCGCCGTCGCGTCGAGGCTGTTCAACGCGACTCCTGACGCCGGGCGCGGGACCGGGCCGGCCACACCCCCGTCCGACCCGGCTCCCGTGACACCACCCCGTGCGGCAGCGAACGGCGGCGGCCCATCCGGAGGGTTCCCCCCGGGTGGGCCGCCGCCGTGTGAGGAGCGCGGGGCTCAGGTGGTGGTGCCCCCGACGCCTCCGGAGCCCGCACCGGACCCGCCGGAGCCGGTCCCGGGCAGCCCCGGGATGCCCGGCAGCTTGCCCTTGTAGTCGGTGATGCCCTTGACGATGGTGTCCATCACCGCGACGTCCGGCGCCTTGTCGGCGATGTCGAAGCCGAAGTGCACCGAGACCAGCGACTTCCCGTCGGCGGACGGGAAGACCACGGTCTGCACGTAACCGTTGTTGCCCTTGGGCGCGTCCACCTTCCAGCGGACCAGGTAGCCGTCCTGGTTGTTGACCTTCACGGCCTCGGACTTGAGCTCCTGGTGCCCGGTGATGTCGCCGTACGCGGCCTTGGCGGCCGACGCGATGTCGGCCTTGGCCGCCGTCTGGACGTCGGAGCCGCCGCCGTCGATCCGCCCGGTGTTCACACCGCCGAGGGAGCATTCGCTCGTGCCGTCGGCGCAGGTGTACGAGCCGACGGTGAGCGAGGCGTAGCCATCGCGGGTGCTGCCGGCCTCCCAGCCGGACGGGGCCTGCAGGGTGAGCCGGTTGACCAGGTCGATCGCCTTGTCGGCGCTCGGGCGGGTCTTGCCGCCGCCCTTGCCGTCCCCGCTGCCGCCGTTGCCGCTCCCGCCGTTGCCGCCACCACCGTTGCCACCGCCGTTGCCGGGGTCGCTGAAACCCGGAAGGCCGCCCCACGGGCCGTTGCCGCCCTGCGGGGCCGAGCGGGCGCTGCGCGGGGCGCGGTCCCCGTGGCCGTCCATCACGAGGTAGGTGATGCCCGAGCCGGCGCCCAGGCCGAGGAGGGCGGCGGCGGTGGTCGCCAGCACCAGCTTGGAGGGCTTGCGCCCGGCCTTGCGCGGCGGCCCGGCGGGCGAGCCGTAGGCCGCGCCGAAGGGCGGCGGCTCCGGGTAGCGGACGGTCG
>NZ_JAHSQD010000213.1 GCF_020103755.1 Streptomyces sp. LS1784 | reverse complement strand
CGCGGGCACCACCCCGGCCGCCAGGCCGGGCCGGCCCGCATGGGCCGCGCCCACCACGCCCGCCACCGGATCGGCCAGCAGCACAGGGGTGCAGTCGGCGGTCAGCACCGCCAGCGCGAGCGGCCGGTCGGTGACCACCGCGTCCACCGTCGGGGCCTGCCCGAGCGGCTGGCGCTCGGTCACCACGGCGACCTCGGCGCCGTGCACCTGGTTCATCCACACCACGTCGGCCGGGTCGAGCCCCAGCTGCCGGGCGGCCAGCGCCCGGTTCTCCCGCACGGCCTCCGGGTCGTCCCCCACCGCGCCGCCGAGGTTGAGCTCCCCGTACGGCGAAGTGCTCACCCCGCCCCACCGGGAGGTGAAGGCGAAGTGAGCACCCGCGCGGATCGCGTGATCGATCACTTAAGGAAGTCCGGGACGTCAAGCTCCTCGGCCGGGCTCTCCACGAACGGCTGCCGGGCCGGCTGCACCTGCGGCGGCACCGGGGCGGAGGCGGTCGTGGTGGCCGGGGTCTCGGCGGTGCGGCTCGGCGTGGCGGTCGAGGACTCGCCCTCCGAGCGGGAGGTCACCGAGCCGATGCTCCCGTACGACGGGCGGCCGGCCGGGCGCTCCGGGGCGGCCGGCGGGGTGGCCGGGCGCTCCGGGGTGGTGGACTTGACCACCGGGTCGCGGACGATCGCCGGCGGCTGCCCGCCGTCGAAGCCGGCCGCGATGACGGTGACCCGGACCTCGTCGCCGAGCGCGTCGTCGATGACCGCACCGAAGATGATGTTCGCCTCGGGGTGCGCCGCCTCGCTGACCAGCTGGGCCGACTCGTTGATCTCGAACAGACCGAGGTCGGAGCCGCCCGAGATGGACAGCAGCACGCCGCGGGCGCCGTCGATCGAGGCCTCCAGCAGCGGCGAGGAGATCGCCATCACGGCGGCGGCCTTGGCGCGGTCCTCGCCGCGGGCCGAGCCGATGCCCATGAGCGCCGAGCCGGCTTCCGACATGACGGACTTGACGTCGGCGAAGTCGAGGTTGATCAGACCCGGGGTGGTGATCAGGTCGGTGATGCCCTGGACACCGGAGAGCAGGACCTGGTCGGCCGAGCGGAACGCGTCGAGGACGCTGACCTGGCGGTCCGAGATGGACAGCAGCCGGTCGTTGGGGATCACGATGAGGGTGTCGACCTCTTCGCGCAGGGCGGCGATGCCGTCCTCGGCCTGGTTGGCCCGGCGCCGGCCCTCGAAGGTGAACGGGCGGGTGACCACGCCGATGGTCAGGGCGCCCAGCGAGCGCGCGATGTTGGCGACGACGGGCGCGCCGCCCGTGCCCGTGCCACCGCCCTCGCCGGCGGTCACGAAGACCATGTCGGCCCCCTTGAGGACCTCCTCGATCTCCTCGCGGTGGTCCTCGGCGGCCTTGCGGCCGACCTCGGGGTTGGCGCCGGCGCCGAGGCCCCGGGTGAGTTCACGGCCCACATCGAGCTTGACGTCGGCGTCGCTCATCAGGAGGGCCTGCGCATCGGTGTTGATCGCGATGAACTCGACGCCCTTGAGACCGACCTCGATCATCCGGTTGATGGCGTTGACACCACCGCCGCCGATTCCGACGACCTTGATGACTGCGAGGTAGTTCTGCGGTGCTGCCACGTCGAAGGCCTCTCGCCTCGAATTTCCGGGTCGGCCCGACCCGGAGCGGGGCCGTACCGACGGATGTCGATGGGTAGGGAGCCTGGTTTCTGACTGAATGTCCGAAATGCCGACCGCCGACCCCAACCCTAAACTTGACCTTTAGGGTTAGTTCTGTGTCTCCGTCACATCACCAGGAAACACAGTCTGGTGACACAGGACACTAGGTGGCTCCAGGCACGTGTTTCAACGAACACGCCGAGCTTCCCTTTTTCTTTTGAGCCTATGTGATCATCGGCCGGCATAGGAAACCGGGGGTGACCACCAAGAGTCGGGCCGACACTCCGAGGCGTCAACCCCTCCCTCAGGCAGAGAACCTACCGGATCATCCCGACACCGCCGGCGCCTCCGGCGCCGTCACGTCGAAGTTCGTACCCTTCTGGTTCATCAGCGCGACCAGCACCCGGGCCTTCCGGTCGATCTGCTCCGGACTCCCCCAGCGCACCGTCACACCCCCGCTGAGCTGCAACTCGATGTCGTCGTACGAGTGCACCAGCACCGAGCCGGCCCGCTTGGCGACCTCCGGCGGCAGCCCGGCGGCCACCGCCACCGCGCCCTGCACCAACTGCGAACGGGAGATCACCCCGTCGACGTCGTTCGCCTGCTGACTGAGGCGCAGCTCCACCACCGGAACACCGTCCGGAGGAGCCGGCTCGGTGGCGAAGCTCACGCCCCCGGCATCCACCTGGGTGAACTGGCCGTCCTCCCCCTTGACGGCGGCCACCGCCGTGCGCTGGACGACCTTCACCCGCAGGGTGTGCGGCCAGCCCCGCCACACCTCGGCCCTGGCCACCCGGGGGATCGCCTCCACCCGGTGCCGGGCGTCGTCCAGGTCCACGCGCGCCAGCGGCCCGTCACCGAGCCCGCCGACCGCCTCGCGGACCTGGTCCGCCGTCAGCTTGTCGTCGCTCGTCCCCTGGACGGCGACGCTGCGCACGTCCAGGACCGAGGAGAAGAACACCAGCCAGGCCAGCACGCCGAGCACCGTGACGCCGAGCGCGCCCAGCACCACGATGCCCCGCCGGGAGAGCCGGAGGCGGGGAGCGGACTCCTCCTCCTCCAGCTTCTCCTCCAGCGGGTCGGCGAGCCGGCCGTCAGCCACGGCGGCGGCCGCCGCGGTGGGCCTGGATCGCCTCGTAGACCATCCCGACCAGCAGGTCGTCGGCGTCCCGGCGGCCGAACTCGGCGGCCGCCCGGCTCATGTCCCAGAGCCGCTGCGGGTCGGTCAGCACCGGCAGCACGTTCTGGAGCACCCAGTCCGGGGTCAGCTCGGCGTCGTCCACCAGCAGACCGCCGCCGGCCTTGACCATGGGCTGGGCGTTCAGCCGCTGCTCGCCGTTGCCGATCGGCAGCGGGACGAAGGCGGCGGGCAGGCCGACGGCCGCCAGCTCGGCCACCGTCATGGCACCGGCCCGGCAGAGCATCATGTCGGCGGCCGCGTAGGCGAGGTCCATCCGGTCCAGGTACGGCACCGGGCGGTACGGCGGCATCCCGGGGACGTCCGCCACCTGCGGCAGCTCGTTCTTCGGGCCGACCGCGTGCAGGATCTGCACGCCGTATTGCTGGAGCCGCGGGGCGATCGCGGTGATCGTCTCGTTGAGCCGGCGCGCGCCCTGGGAGCCGCCGGAGACCAGCAGGGTGGGCAGCCGCTGGTCGAGGCCGAAGTACTGGCGGGCCTCCGGGCGGACCGCGTTGCGGTCCAGGGTGGCGATGGTCCGGCGCAGCGGGATGCCGATGTACCGGGAGTCCCGCAGCTTGCTGTCCGGCGTGGAGACCGCCACGAAGTCGCTGTAGCGGGCACCGATCTTGTTGGCCAGGCCCGGGCGTGCGTTCGCCTCGTGCACCACGATCGGCACCCCGGCGCGCTTGGCGGCCAGGTAGGCGGGCATCGCGACGTAGCCGCCGAAGCCGACCACGGCGTCCGCGTTGACCCGCTCGATGATCTCCTGGGCGGCCCGGACGGTGCCGCGCAGCCGGCCGGGGACGGTGATCAGCTCCGGGGTGGGCTTGCGGGGCAGCGGGACGGCCGGGATGAGCTCCAGCTGGTAGCCGCGCTCGGGTACCAGCCGGGTCTCCAGTCCGCGCTCGGTGCCCAGGGCGGTGATCCCGACGGACGGGTCGTGCCTGCGGAGGGCATCCGCGAGGGCCATGGCCGGCTCGATGTGACCGGCGGTCCCCCCGCCGGCGAGTACGACATGCACCGAAATTCACCGCTCCCTGCGTGCCGGCCCCGGGGCCGGGCGCGCTGTGGTTCGTCGTCGTGGCAGCACCCGGGCCAGTTGTCTCCTGATCCGGGAGTTCTTGCTCCGGGCGGCCAGGGCCGCCTTCGCGCCCGAGGAGCTGCGCGCCAGGCACAGCAGCACTCCGATCGCGGACATGGCCGACAGCATGGCGGAACCGCCGTAGGAGAACAGCGGGAGCGGGACGCCCGCGATGGGCAGCAGTCCCAGCGCCGACCCCAGGTTGATCATGGCCTGCGCCATGATCCAGGTGGTGGCGGCTCCCGCGGCGTACCTGACGAAGGGATCCTTCGTACCGATGGCCACACGGATACCCGCGTAGCCTAGTGCCGCGAAGAGACCGAGGACCGACAGCGTCCCCACCAGACCGAGTTCCTCACCCGTCGCGGCGAAGATGAAGTCGGTGTGCGCCTCGGGCAGCTGGCCCCATTTCTCCACGCCGGCGCCGAGGCCGGTGCCGAAGCCGCCGCCGTTGGCGAACGCGAAGACGCCGTGCAGGGCCTGGAAGCAGGCACCCTCCGGGTCGATCTTGGTGACGCCGATGCAGCTCAGCCGCTCCGCCCGGTGCGGGACGGTGACCACCAGGGCGGTGCAGACCACCGCCGCGACCCCGAGGGTGGCCACGAACAGCCGCAGCGGCGCGCCGACCATCCAGAGCAGCGCGAACACCATGGCCACCAGGATCATCGAGGTGCCCATGTCGCCGCCGAACATGATCAGCGCGAGCAGCAGCAGGGCCCCCGGCACCAGCGGCACCAGCAGGTGTTTCCACGAGTTGAGGGTGCCGGCCTTCTGCTTGCGGGCGAGTAGGTCGGCGCCCCAGAGCACCAGCGCGAGCTTGGCGAACTCCGAGGGCTGGAACTGGAAGAAGCCGAAATCCAGCCAGTTCTGGTTGCCGTTGATCCGCACCCCGATGCCGGGGATGGCGACCAGCGTGAGGGCGCCGATCACCCCGATCATCACCGGGTAGACGATCACCCGCAGCACCGCCAGCGGGACGGAGGCGAAGCCGATCAGCAGGACCAGGCCCAGGATCGCCGCGATCAGCTGCTTGAGGAAGTAGTACTGCGCCGTGTGGTGCTGGTTCAGGGCCAGGATCTGCGAGGCCGAGAAGACCATCATCAGGCCGAGCACGACCAGCAGCAGGGTGCTGCCGACGACCAGCAGGTACGGGGTGAGCGGCCGGTCCAGCCAGTACCGGACCCGGGCCCGGAAGGCCTGGACCCGGGCCAGCGGACCGGCCGACTTGTACTTGGTCGTGGTGGCGGAGATCACTCTCATCGGCTCGGCGGCATCCCGCTTCACAACGCCGGAATCCGCTCTGCCCTGCCCCGCCACCGCTCCCCGCTCACTTGTTCCGTCCGACGCCCTCGCCGGCCCGCCTACTCGCCCGCCAGCTCCCGGACGGCCGCCGCGAAGAGGTCGCCGCGCTCGCCGTAGTTGGTGAACATGTCCATCGAGGCGCAGGCCGGTGCCAGCAGCACCGTGTCACCCGATCGGGCGAGCGATGCGGCCGTTCGAACGACCTCGGTCATCGCCACCGCGCCAGTCTGGCCCTCGGCCGCCTCGATCACCGGCACATCCGGAGCGTGTCGCTCCAGCGCCTCCCGGATCACCGCCCGGTCCTGGCCGATCAGCACCACCGCGCGCAGCCGCTCGGCCGCGCCCTGTACCAGGTCGTCGAAGGTCGCGCCCTTGGCCAGGCCCCCGGCGATCCAGACGATCGGCCGGTAGGCGGCCAGCGAGGCGGCCGCCGCGTGGGTGTTGGTGGCCTTGGAGTCGTCGATGTACGTGACCTCGCCGACCACGCCGACCTCGGCGATCCGGTGGGCGTCCGGCCGGAAGGCCCGCAGGCCCTCCCGGACGGCCTTCGGCTCGACCCCGTACGCCCGGGCCAGCGCCGCCGCGGCGAGCGCGTTGGCGATGTTGTGCGGGGCCGGCGGGTTAACGTCCTCGACGGCGCCCAGCTCGGCCGCGTTCTTGGCCCGGTCCTCGACGAAGGCGCGGTCCACCAGCAGCCCGTCCACCACGCCGAAGTTCGACGGGCCGGGCGCGCCGAGGCCGAAGCCGATCGCCCGGCAGCCCTCCTCGACGTCGGCCTCGCGGACCAGCGCCTCGGTGGCCGGGTCGGCCAGGTTGTACACGCAGGCGACCACGTTGCCCTCGTAGATCCGGCCCTTGTCGGCGGCGTACGCCTCCATCGAGCCGTGCCAGTCGAGGTGGTCGGGCGCCAGGTTGAGCACCGCCGCCGAGTGCGGGCGCAGCGAGGGCGCCCAGTGCAGCTGGTAGCTGGACAGCTCGACGGCGAGCACGTCGTACGGCTCCTCGGCGAGCACCGCGTCCAGCACCGAGACCCCGACGTTGCCGACCGCGGCGGTGCGCCTGCCGGCGGCGGTGAGGATCGAGGCGAGCATCTGGACGGTGGTGGTCTTGCCGTTGGTGCCCGTGACGGCCAGCCAGGGGGCTGGCTCGCCGGTGCCCGGCAGCGGCTTGCGCAGCCGCCAGGCCAGCTCGACGTCGCCCCAGACCGGCACCCCGGCCGCCTCGGCGGCGGCGAACAGCGGGCTGTCCGGCGCCCAGCCGGGCGAGGTGACGATCAGTTCGGTGCCCTCGGGCAGGCTCGCGCCGTCGCCGAGCCGAACGGTGACGCCCAGCGCCTCCAGCTCGGCGGCCCGGGCGGCCAGGCCGGGCCCGCTGCCGCCGTCCACGACGGTCACCCGGGCGCCGAGGCCGTGCAGGACGCGCGCGGCGCTGATGCCCGAGACGCCGAGCCCGGCGACGGCGACCGGCAGGCCGCCGAAATCGGGGTTGGTCTGGTCAGGGTTGGTCATCCGGTCACCCATCCCGCGTAGAACAGGCCGAGGCCGACGGCGACGCACAGGCCCTGGATGATCCAGAACCGGACCACGATCAGGACCTCGGTCCAGCCCTTGAGTTCGAAGTGGTGCTGCAACGGCGCCATCTTGAAGACGCGCTTGCCGGTCATCCGGAAGGAGCCGACCTGGATGATCACCGAGAGGGTGATGATCACGTAGAGGCCGCCGAGCAGGGCGAGCAGCAGCTCGGTGCGGGAGCAGATCGCCAGACCGGCCAGGGCGCCGCCGAGGGCGAGCGAGCCGGTGTCACCCATGAAGATCTTGGCGGGCGAGGTGTTCCACCACAGGAAGCCGAAGCAGGAGCCCATCAGGGCGGAGGCCACGACGGCGAGGTCCAGCGGGTCGCGGATGTCGTAGCAGTTGGCGGTCGCGGTGATGGCGTAGGCGCAGCTCTGGGTGTGCTCCCAGATGCCGATGAAGGTGTAGGCGCCGAAGACCATCACCGAGGCACCGGTGGCGAGGCCGTCCAGACCGTCCGTCAGGTTCACGCCGTTCGACATCGCGGCGATCATGAAGTACGCGAAGATGACGAACAGGACGGGGCCGATCGCCCACTTGAAGTCCCGGACGAAGGACAGGCTCTGGGACGCCGGGTTGAGCCCGCGGTCGTCCGGGAACTGCATCGCCAGGACGGCGAACCCGAGGCCGACGATCGACTGGCCGGCCAGCTTCGCCTTGGCCCGCAGGCCCAGCGAACGCCGCTTGACCACCTTGATGTAGTCGTCCAGGAAGCCGACCAGGCCGAGGCCCGCGGTCAGGAAGAGCACCAGCAGCCCGGAGGCGGTCGGGCTCTCGCCCGTTATCGCCTTCGTGGCGAAGTACGCGATCAGGGTCGCCAGGATGAAGGCGATGCCGCCCATGGTGGGCGTGCCCTTCTTGCTGTGGTGCGCCTTGGGGCCGTCGTCGCGGATGTACTGGCCGTAGCCGTGCTTCGCGAGCAGTTTGATCAGGGCCGGGGTGCCGAGCAGCGACAGGACGAGGCCGATCATCCCGGAGAAAAGGATCTGCTTCATTATTCGGCCACACCGTCCGCCAGGAGGGCCTCGGCCACCTTCTCCAGCCCCACCGAACGGGAAGCCTTCACCAGGACCACATCCCCCGGTTGCAGCTGACTGCGCAGCAGCTCGACCGCCGCGTCCGCGTCGGACACCAGCACCGACTCCTCACCCCACGAACCTTCGTTCCTCGCGCCGAGTTCCATGCAGGCCGCCTCGCGTCCGCCGACCGCCACCAGCTTGGTGACGTCCAGCCGGACGGCGAGCCGCCCGATGGCGTCGTGCTCGGCCAGGCTCTCCTCGCCGAGCTCCCGCATCTCGCCGAGCACCGCCCAGGTGCGGCGGCGCTCCGGGCCCCGGCCCCCGATCGAGACCAGCGCCCGCAGCGCGGCCCGCATCGAGTCGGGGTTCGCGTTGTAGGCGTCGTTCACGACGGTGACACCATCGGCCCGGTCGACGACCTCCATGCGCCAGCGGGACAGCGCACCCGCTTCGCCCAGGGCTGCCGCGGTGTCGTCGACGGACATCCCGAGCTCCACCGCCACCGCGGCGGCGGCGAGGGCGTTCGAGACGTGGTGCTCACCGTACAGGCGCAGCTGCACGGGCGCGGAACCGGCCGGGGTGGTGAGCGTGAACGATGGCCGCCCGGTGGCGTCCAGGCGAACGTCCGTGGCCCGTACGTGGGCGTCCGGTGATTCCCCGAACAGGACCACCTTCGCCTTGGTACGGGAGGCCATCGCGCGCACCAGCCGGTCGTCCGCGTTGAGGATCGCGGCGCCGTCGGCGGGCAGCGACTCGACCAGTTCGCCCTTGGCCTCGGCGATCGCCTCCTGGGAGCCGAACTCGCCGACGTGGGCGGTGCCGACGTTGAGGACCAGGCCGATCCGGGGCGGGGTGATCGAGGTGAGGTACTCGATGTCGCCCTTGTGCCGGGCGCCCATCTCCATGACCAGGTGCCGGGTGCCGGCCTCGACCCGCAGCGCGGTCATCGGGTGGCCGATCTCGTTGTTGAGCGAGCCGGGCGGGTAGACGGTCTCGCCGTGGCGCTGGAGCAGCTGGGCGATCAGGTCCTTGGTGCTGGTCTTGCCGGCCGAGCCGGTCAACGCGACCACGGCGGTGCCCTCGGCGCGGGCGACCACGGCGCGGGCCAGCCGGCCGAGCGCCTCCACCACACTGTCGACCAGGACGGCGGGCACGCCGACCGGGCGGGAGGCCAGCACCGCGACGGCACCGTCCTCGACCGCCTTGGCCGCGTACTCGTGGCCGTCCACGTGCTCGCCGACGAAGGCCGCGAACAGGCCGCCGGGGCTCACCTTCCGCGAGTCGACCTCGACCGGGCCGGTGACCAGGGCGTCCGGGTCGGCGCCGTCCAGCGTGCCTCCGACGGCGGCGGCCACCTCGGCGAGGGTCAGTGCGATCACTGCTGCTCTACTCCTCGGTCGCCCCGCGCGGTCGGGGTCTGCGTGATGGATTCGCGCAGCACCTCCCGGTCGTCGAAGGGGCGGATCTCGTCTCGTACGTACTGGCCGAGCTCGTGGCCCTTGCCGGCCACCAGCACGGTGTCCCCCGCCTGGGCGCGGGCGACGGCGATCCTGATCGCCTCGGCCCGGTCGGGGACGACCAGGACGTCCCCGCGCTCGGCCTCGGGCACCGTGGCGGCGCCGGTCAGCATGGTGGCGAGGATCGCCAGCGGGTCCTCGCTGCGCGGGTTGTCGCTGGTCAGCAGGGCGGTGTCGGCGAGGCGGGCGGCGATGGCGCCCATCGGGCCGCGCTTGTGCGGGTCGCGGTCGCCACCGCAGCCGACCACGACGTGCAGCCGGCCCCTGGTGACCTCGCGCAGCGAGGCGAGGACGGCCTGGAGGGCGTCCGGCTTGTGCGCGTAGTCGACGACGGCGACGAACGGCTGTCCGGCGTCCACCCGCTCCAGCCGGCCCGGCACGCCGGGGACGGCGGCGACGCCGGCCACGGCCCGCTCCAGCGGCAGCCCGGCGGCGACCAGCACGGTGATCGCGGCGAGCGCGTTGGCGACGTTGAACGGGCCGGGCAGCGGGACGGAGGCCTCGGCCTCGGCGCCGTCCGGGCCCAGCACCCGGAAGGTCGAGCCGACCGGCCCGAGCCGGACGTCCAGGGCCCGCCAGTCGGCCTCGGCGGCGCCGGTGGCGGAGAAGGTGGTCACCGGGATCTTGGCCTCGGCGGCGAGCCGGCGGCCGTACTCGTCGTCCAGGTTGATCACACCGTGGCGGGACTTGCCGGGCTGGAAGAGCCTGGCCTTCGCCTGGAAGTAGTCCTCCATGTCCGGGTGGAAGTCGAGGTGCTCGGGGGTCAGGTTGTTGAACAGCGCGACGTCGTACGCGACCCCGTCGGTGCGGCCGAAGACCAGGGCGTGGCTGGAGACCTCCATGGTCACCGCGTCGGCACCGCGCTCGGCCATCACACCGAGGATCGCGTGCAGGTCGGTGGCCTCGGGGGTGGTGCGCTCGCTCTTGATCCGCTCCTCGCCGACCCGCATCTCGACGGTGCCGATCACGCCCGGGCTGCGCCCGGCGCCGCGCAGGCCGCCCTCGACCAGGTACGAGGTGGTGGTCTTGCCGTTGGTGCCGGTCAGCCCGATCATCAGCATCCGCTGGGAGGGGCGGCCGTAGACGATCGCGGCGAGCTCGCCCATGACGGCCCGCGGCCGGTCGACGACCAGCAGCGGCAGGCCGGTGGGGGCCGCCAGCTCGGCGCCGGCCGGGTCGGTGAGCACCGCCACGGCGCCGCACTCCGCGGCCCTGGCGGCGAAGGCCGCGCCGTGGTGGTTGGCGCCCGGGAAGGCCACGTACACGTCGCCCGGGCGGACCGCGCGGGAGTCGTGGGTGACGCCGCTGACGGCGCCGCCCTCGACGGGCGCCAGGCCCAGTGCGACGGCCAGCTCGGCGAGTGGCAGGGCGGTGGTCCCGGTCGGGCGGGGCGGACTCACGGTGGTTTGATCGGGTTTCGGCACGGCGGGAAGGCTATCCGTCGAAGGGCGTCCAGGGCCAAACCGGCCCTCCGCCGCGCCGTGCTCCGGCCCGGCCGGTTCGTTGTTCATCGCTCGCTCACGGCTTCCACTCGACGGGCAGGTTGGGCGCCGGGCTGCCGCTCGGCGGGACCTGCATGGTCTTCAGGGTGAACTCCATCACTTGCTTGAACACCGGGCCGCACAGCTGGCCGCCGAAGTGGCCGTTGACCGGGCCCTGGAGGGTGCAGGAGACGGTGTAGCGGGGGGCGTCGGCAGGGGCGAAGCCGATGAAGGAGGCGGTGTAGCCGTCGTAGCCCTTGCCGTCGGCGGCGCCCCGGTTGGCGGTGCCGGTCTTGCCCGCGACCCGGTAGCCGGGGATGGCCGCCTTGCCGCCGGTGCCCTGCTCGTCGTCGACGACCGACTCCAGCATCGAGGTGAGGGTCTTGGCCGTCTCCGGGCTGACCACCCTGGTCTGCTCCGCCGGCGCGCTCGGCGTGTACTTGCCGTTCGGGTCGCTGACGCCCTGGACGATGCTGGGCGCGACCCGCACCCCGCCGTTGGCGATGGTCGAGTAGACCGAGGTGGCCTGGAGCGCGTTCATCTGCATCGGGCCCTGGCCGAAGGAGATGTTGTACTTCTCCGAGGCGACCAGGTCCTCCGGCTTCTTGAGTTTTCCGGAGGTCTCCCCCGGGAAGCCCAGGCCGGTCGGCTGGGCCACGCCGAACTTGCGCATGTAGCCGTCCAGGACCTTGTTGGCCTCCAGCTGGTCGCCGCCGCCGAGGGTCTCGACGGCCTCGATGGTGCCGATGTTGGAGGACTTGGCCAGCACCCCGGCCAGGGTCAGGTACCAGGTGTCGTGGTCGACGTCGTCCTTGAACTGCTGCCCGGCCCGGACCAGCCGGTTGGGCACCGTCACCTTGGTGTCCCAGGTGGCCTTGCCGGAGTCCAGCACGGCGGCCATGCTCATCAGCTTGGCGGTGCTGCCCGGCTCGTACGCGTCGCCCAGGGCGGCGTTGCCCAGCTGCGCCTGCTTGGACAGGCTCAGGTCGTTCGGGTTGAAGCCGGGTGCGGTGGCCATCGCGATGACCTGACCGGTCTTCACGTCCTGGACCACCACGTAACCCTTCTCCGCGCCGGAGTTGGCCACCTGGTCGGTGATCGCCCGCTGGGCGGCCCACTGGATGTCCCGGTTGATGGTCAGCTTCACGTCGCTGCCCGGCACGGCCGGCTCCATCGAGCCCCCGGCGGTGGGCACCAGCCGCCCGCCCGACTGGGCGTAGCTGCTGTGGCCGTCCTTGCCGGCCAGCAGCTTCTGGTACTGGAGCTCCAGGCCGCCGGCGCCCTCGCCCTCGGCGTTGACGAAGCCGACCAGGTTGGCGGCCAGCCCGTCCGCCGGGTAGATCCGCTTCTGGGTCTCCCGGTTGAACACCCCGGCCAGCGGGTTGGCGCACTCGTTGTCCACCCTGGTGCGCCCGCCCTGGTCGGCGGGCTTGCCGAGCAGCTTCTTCTGGGCCTGGCAGGCCCGCGAGCCGGCCTGCTTCTCCAGGCCCGACTTGAGGTCGCTGATCTGCCTCTTGGCGGCCGGGGTCTGCTGGGCCGCGAGCCGCTTGTAGCGGCTCTTGGGGGTGTGCAGGTCGGCGGCGATCTTCTCCTTGGGCACGCCGAGGATCGGCGACAGCAGCGCGGCCGCCTGCTCCGGCGCGTCCGGGAGTCCGGTCGCCTCCGGGGTGAACATCGCCGGGTCGGCGGTGATGTCGTACGCGTCCACGGTGGCCGCCAGCGCGACCCCGTCGGAGGACGTTATGGAGCCGCGCTCGGCGGTGATCGGGATGTTCAGGTAGCGGTTGGTGTTGGCGTCGGCGGCCAGCGCGTCGGCGTCCACCAGCTGGAGCTGCACCAGGCGGCCCGCGAAGACGGAGAACACCAGCGACAGCACCACGGTGATCACCCGCAGCCGGCGCTTCGGCTCGGCCAGCTTGAGCGCCCTGGGGCGCAGCGGCGGACGGCTCTTCGGTCGCACCGCCGCCTGGCTGCGGGCCGGCGGCCGCCCCTCGGGGCGGCGCTGCTGCGGCGTCCGCGGGGTACGGCCGGCGGAGGCCGACT
>NZ_JAHSQD010000212.1 GCF_020103755.1 Streptomyces sp. LS1784 | reverse complement strand
GGGGCGGCGGCGCCCGGCCGACGCACGGCGGTGGGGCTCACCCGGTGTGCGGCCGCGGCGCTCAACCGGTGCTCACCCGAAGCGCGAGGCCATCCGGCGGAACACGCCCGGGGCCGCGCCGTGGATGCGGGCCGGGAAGCCGAGCCAGTGCGGGACGTAGAGCCGGTCGCGCTCGGTGGTGATGGTGGCGACCACGACGTCCGCGACCCGCTCCGCCGAGACCGGGCGCGGCCGCTCGCGCTGGTACGGGGTGCCCCGCCGGTCGAAGAACGGGGTGTCCACCGCTCCCGGGAGCACCAGGCGCACCCCCACCCCCGTGCCCCGCAGCTCGTACCAGAGGCTCTCCGCGAACATCGTCAGCCCGCCCTTGGTGGCGGAGTACCCCGCCTCGTCGCGCACGCCGACCTGGCCGGCCATCGAGCCGATCAGCACGATCCGGCCGTGGCGGCGCTCCAGCATGCCGGGCAGCAGCAGGCGGACCAGGCGCAGCGGGGCGGCGAGGTTGACCTCGATCATCCGGTCCAGGGTGTCGGGGGGCATCTGCGCGTACGGGCCGCGCCAGCCCAGGCCGGCGCTCGCGATCAGGGCGTCCACCCGGCCGGCCGCGGCCACGGCGGCCTCGGCGAGGCGGGCCGGGCCGTCCGGCCTGTTCAGGTCCTCGGGCAGGGCTCGTCCGCCGGTGCGGCCGGCGAGTTCGTCGAGGCGGGTGCGGTCGGTGCCGGAGAGCAGCGTGTGCCAGCCGGCGTCGGCCAGTCGGGTGGCGGTGGCGTGGCCGATCCCGGAGGAGGCGCCGGTGATCAGCGCGACGGGGCGGTCCGTCGGGCCCGTCGGGTCCGTGGGGCTCGTCGGCCCCGTGGGGGCCTTGGGGGCCGTGACCCCCTCCACGGGGCCCTTCGGGTCCGACCGCCGGGGTCGGGAGTCGGGCTCCTCCGCCATCGGGCACCTGCCGCTCTGTGGCCGTGTCGCCGTCCTTTTTGTCCGGCAAGTCACCTTCGCATGGCGGAGCCGTCCGGGCTACCGGGGCGGACGGAGGGCTCCGCGCCGGCGTCCCGGTGCCGGGCGGACAGCTCGGCGGACTCGCCCTCCAGCTCGCCGAAGCGGGACAGCACGAAGGTGCCGCCCACCGCCACCGCGAAGCCCGTCAGCGCGCACCACTCGAACCCCGGGCGCGCGGCGTCCCCGAGCGCCAGCACGCCGACCAGCGCCGGGCCGAAGGTCTCGGTCACCGTCCCGGCGGCGGTCGCGGCCGTCACCGTGCCGCGCTGCAGGGCCAGGGCGTAGGCGAGGTAGCCGCCGAGACCGCCGACGGCGAGGGCGTAGGCGGCCGGGTCGGTGAGGACGGAGACCGGACCGGAGGCATCCAGGACCCGCACGGCCAGGCTGGTCACGCCGAAGCCGACCCCGGCCAGCAGCCCCAGGCCGGCCGCGGCCGCATCGCCCTGCCGGCGCACCAGGACCACGGTGGCGAGCACCATGACGGCGGTGGTGGCGAGCAGCGCCCAGTGGAAGGAGGGGTCGGCGTGGTCACGGCCCTCCTGGCCGGAGCCGAGTGCCAGCAGGGTCAGGCCGGCGACCACGGCCAGGATGCCCGCGAGGTCGCCCCGGCGCAGCCGCGCGCCCAGCAGCCAGACGGCGGCCACGGCGGTGACGGCCAGGCTGGAGTTGGTGACGGCCTGGGCGAGGAAGAGCGGGAGGGTGCGCAGGGCGACGATGCTCAGCGCGAAGCCCGCGATGTCCAGCAGCGTGCCGAGGATGAACTGCCAGGACCGCACCAACGCGGCCAGCAGGCCCGCCCGCACCCGGTCGGCGCGCGGGGCCGACCGTGCCCCGCGCGCCTGGAAGACCGCCCCGAAGCCGAAGCAGACGGTCGCGGCCGACGCGGTGGTGAGTCCCAGCAGCATGCCTCTCCCAGCCTCGCGGGGCAGCATTCATTCACCACCAGTCTGTGCCCGGCGGGACGGGGCCGCACGGATGGGACGAAGGGGGTGAGGGGCATCAGTGGGACGACTCTGCGGGCCCGGCGGCCCCGCCGGATGCGGGCCGCCTGGGAGCCGGGCCCGGGCGGCAGGAGCCCGGTACGACCGGTGCTAGCCGAGCGCGCCCGCGAGCAGCGTGGCCGTACGGGCGACCAGGGGTTCGTCCATCGGGGCCGCCTCCTCCGCCGGCTTGGTGCTCAGCACGGCGAGGAGGACGGGGGCGCCGGCCGGGGTCCAGGCGATGCCCACGTCGTTGGTGGTGCCGTGGCGGCCGGTGCCGGTCTTGTCGGCGAGGGCCCAGTCCGCCGGGAGGCCCGCGCGGAAGCGCCGGACACTGGTGGTGTTGGCCCGCAGCCAGGCGGTGAGCTGGTCCCGCTTGGCCGGCGGCAGGGCGCTGCCGAGCGCGAGGCGGCCGTAGGTGTGGGCGATGGCCTGCGGGGTGGTGGTGTCGGTGCGGCGGTCCGGTTCGGCGCTGTTGAGTTCGGACTCCCAGCGGTCCAGGCGGGTGACGCGGTCGCCGATCGAGCGGGCGAAGCGGGTGACGGCAGTCGGTCCGCCGAGTTCGCGGAACAGCAGGTTGGCCACGGTGTTGTCGCTGTACTCGATGGTGGCGGCGCAGAGCTCGGCGACGGTCATGCCGTTCGCCAGGTTCTCCGCCGTGCCCGTGATCGGCGCGCCGGGGCCACCACCCACGACGCCTCCGGCCCGCGTGATGTCCTCGGCGGTGTACCGGATCCGCTTGGCGAGGAACTCGCCGTCGCGGTCGAGGTCCCGCAGGACGGCGGCGACGGCGACGGTCTTGAAGACCGAGCAGATCGGGAACAGCTCGTCCGCGCGGTACCGGACCGTCCGGCCGGTGGTCAGGTTGCGGCCGTAGACGCCGAGGCGGGCGGAGTGCTCCTGTTCCAGGGCGGCGAGGGCCTGGTGGAGGCCGGCCCCGGCGGCCGGGTCGTTCGCCGTCGCCGCGAGGGCCGGGCCGCCGGTCGCGGCGGTGACGGCGACGGCTGCTCCGAGACCCATGCCGAGGACGGCTCGGCGGCTGCGGCGGGCTTGCGAAGGCTGCGGGTGCATGCTCCCCCTCTGATCGGATGTCGCGGCGCGAGCCGCTTTCTCGATCAGGACGCCGCAGGTTCGCCGATGGTTCGTCAGCTGTGCGAATCGGCACGGGGGTTCACGGCCGGATGGCCACCGCCGCGTACGCCGATGCCTCCGAGAGGGCGACGGGGGCCTCACCGGGCGCGGGCCGCCACTGCGGGGTGGCGACGACGCCCGGGTCGAGCAGGGTCCAGCCGGCGAAGAAGCGGGCGATCTCCGACCGGCTGCGGGCCTGGGCGGCGGTGCCGGCGGAGGAGTAGACGCGGACCAGGTTGGCGATGTCCTCGGGCGCGAACTCGGGGGTGACGTGCGTCATCACCAGGGCGCTGCCGGGGGCGAGGGCGGACTTGAGGTGCTCGACCAGCCCGTGAGCGCCGCGGGCGTCGGGGACGAAGTGGAGCAGGGCGTTGAGGGAGAGCGCGACGGGCCGGGCGAGGTCGATGGTCTCGCGCAGACCGGGGGCGGCGAGCAGCCGGGCCGGGTCGGTGACGTCGGCCTCGACGTAGGCGGTGCGGCCCTCGGGGGTGCCGGTGAGCAGGGCCTGGGCGTGCGCGAGCACGATCGGGTCGTTGTCGGCGTAGACCACCCGGGCGCCGGGCCGGATGACCTGGGCTATCTCGTGCAGGTTGGGCGAGGTGGGGATGCCGGTTCCGATGTCGAGGAACTGATCGAAGCCGGCCTCGGCGAGCGCCTGGGTCGAGCGGTGCATGAAGGAGCGGTTGACCCGCGCACCGGTGCGCAGCCAGGGCGCCACGGCGAGGGCGTGCCCGGCGGCCTCGCGGTCGGCGGCGAAGTTGGTGAAGCCGCCGAGGAAGTAGTCGTACATCCGGGCCGAGTGCGGCACGTTCAGCCGCAGGTCCACCCCGTCGTAGAGGCCCATCACACTCCCCGTCCGCTGCGCTCCTGATCGATCGTTTGCTGCCCACGACGGGCGGGGGCCAATCGCGGGTCAAACGGCACCCGACGGTGCCCACCGACGATCGCAGCCCATGAGATGACAATCTGTATTCGGATTGCAGCCTGGAGTGACCGACCTGATGGAATGAGGATGGACGCAGACAGCCCGACCCTCGGGTGGCCCGGCAAGCAGCCGACGGCCACGGAAAGCAGGCTCGATGACGATCGACAGGGGTGCCCACGTGCGCGGGCACCGGGGCGGGGCGGCCGTGGCGTGCACCGGCAGGACGGGGCCGCAGTGGTCGGCCGGCCCGGAGTCCGGCCTCCGTTCCGAGTTCGGCCTCCGCCTGGACCTCACCTACGCCGCCTTCTGCGAGACGCATGAACCCGCTTGGCACGCCCTCGCGTTGACCCGGATAGGCAACCAGTCCGATGCGGCGCTGGTGGTCGGGGCGGTGAAGTCCGACCTGGCCCGCTGCTGGCCACAGGTGCTGCGGTTCGAGGAACCGGCCGCCTACGCCTGGCGGTTGGCCAACCGGCACGTCTCCGACTGGGTGGCCGGCGAGGAACCGGTCGAGGTGGAGGCCGTCACCTTCGCGGCGGTGATCGGCGCCTTCAAGCAGGTGGCGAAGGGGCTGCTGCACAGCGAGGCGGACGAGGTGCGGCTGTACGCGGCGATCCTCGAACTGCCGGAGCGCCAGCGGGATGTGGTGATCCTGCGCTACCTGCTCGGCCTGCACGTCAAGGTGATCGCGGCGTACCTGGGGCGGCCGGTGGCGACGGTGCACTCCAACCTCCGGCACGCCCGGGACCGACTGGCCCGCCGACTCGGAGTGGGTGAACTCCCGGACGGAGGAGGTGATCTGTGACGGCGAGACCGGACGAAGGCGCCTCGGCCGGAGCGGGTCCGGCCGACGGCGGGCGCACGGTGTTCCGTGTCCCGCGGCCCGAACGCGCCCATGCGGAGCGGATCGCCGCCGTACGCCAGGCCCGACTCACCGCCGCACCCGCCCACCTGCCGTCGGAGCACGAGCAGGCCGCCTTCGAACTCGGCCTGGTGGTGGCCCTGGTGCTGGGGGCGCCGGACGCCTCGCGCGGGCTCGACCTGCTGGTGAACGCCCGCCGGATCGAGCCGGAGGGGGCCGAGGTGTTCGGCGCGTTGCTCTACGCCACCGGCAAGGAGGAGGGCGCCGAGTTCTGGTGGCGCTTCGCGGCCGGATCGGGCAGCGGGACGGCCGCGTACTGCCTGCACCTGCACCATCTGATGCTCGGCGAGAGCGACGACGCCGACTACTGGCGAGCCTGGTCGGACCAGCTGGCGGCGGCCGAACGCCCGCCCGGGCCGCGGGCGTTGCGGATGAACCGGCCGCTTCTGCCGGGCGACGTACGACGGGACATCATCTCCCGGGCGCACCGGGGGCTGGCTCCGCAGCTGCCCCCGGTGCTGGTCGCGGTGATCGACCGGCTGCCGGTGCAGGACGGCGACGAGGAGGAGGTGCCGAACCCGTGGGGACTGACCTCGGGGGCGACCTCCACCTGCTCCTGGGACGGCCTTCCGTGGGGAGGGTTGGACGGTCACGACGCCCCGTGGGGGTGAGCGCCGCGCGGGCTGCCGCGATCATCCCTTCAGGTGAGCGCGGACAGCCGGGCGAGGCCGAGCGGGACGCCGGCAGTGCCCTCACCAGCTGATCCAGACCAAACCGGGACGCGAGCCGATGGACTGTCAATTCGGCTTCCATGCACATGCGTTGACATGTATCGGCGAATCCCCGAGGGCTGCGACGGCAGCCCGGAACGGCCCCGTGACGGAGACGTCGCAGAGCCGCAGCGGGCCGGCGCCGAGCCTGCCCGGATCGGCCACCAGCACCGGCGAGGGACCGGCCACGGGCACGCCGAAGGACTGCGCGAGCCGCCCGCCGTACGCCTTGACGCAGGCCTCGCGGCGGCACCACAGCATGGTGAACCGCGCCGCCCGCTCGGCCGGTTCGGCGGGCTCGGCGACGAACCACGCCTCCTCGAACGGGAACCAGCGGGCGGCCATCCGCTCGGCCGTCCGGGGATCGTGGAGCCGCTCGACGTCGACGCCGACGGCCCGCCCCTCTGCGAGGGCCAGCACCGCGAGCGCGCCCGAGGCCGACCAGCTGACCCGCAGCTCGCCGGCGTCCGCCGGCTCGGGCTTGCCGTACGGACCGTACCGCCAGACCAGCTCGGCCGGGCACACGCCGAGCCGGGCGGCGACCAGCTGCCGGACGGCGCCGCGCACCACGGTGAAGCGCTCACGCAGCCCGGGAGACGTCCGCGCCGCCCGGGCACGTTCGTCCGGGTCGAGAATCCACCACAACTCGGCTGCCGAGGCGGCCGGTTGGCGCGTATCGATCAGCCAGAGGTCGATCGCCGTCATGGCAGGGTCAGCGTGCTGAGCACGCCGAGCCGACGGTCGTACCCGGCCAGCAGCGCGGGCCGACCGTCCGCCCGCCACTGCGGCAGGTGTTCCGCCAGCTCCGCCCAGAGCCCGGTGAACGGCTGGGCCGGCGGTGGCTCCTCCGTACCCGAGCCGAAGCCGGGGCCGAGCAGCAGCGCCGCCCCGGGCCCGAGCTCCGCGGCCCCGGCCCGGACGGCTTCCTCCGGGGAGATCGCGCCCCGGGTCTGCCGGACGGCCAGACCGGCACCGGGGGCCTCCTCGCAGACCAGCACCGCCACCGCGTGCCGGTCCGGCAGCGGTACCGGCCCGGGCGGGTCGTAGTGCAGCGCGGTCTGTTCGGCGAGCACCACCACGGCCCGGCGGCAGGTGCCGGTGCGCTGGTGTGCGGCGGCCAGCCGCAGGGCGGTGAAGGCCGCCGCGCCACCCTGGTCGCAGACCGCGAAGGCGAGCGGGCTTCCCGGGACGGACCGGCTGAGCGCCAACGAGGACGGCGCGCCGGGCCGGACGTCCGGGGTGTCGAAGGCCAGGATCAGCAGGTCCGCCGGCTCGCCCTCGGCGAGCGCCTCGCGCAGCAGCCCGGCGGCCAGCTCCTCGTAGGAGTGGCCGACGCCCTCGCCCAGCAGGTCCTCGCGCAGCGGCAGGCCGTAGGGGCGGACGAGGTCGGAGACGAAGACCCGCAGGTCCGGGTCGAGCGAGGTCTCCGACCGGCCGTCGAAACGGCGGGCCAGTGCCCCGGTGATCCGCAGGCCGGTCGGGCCGGGGGCCACCCGGTCAGCCCTCGGGGATGACGTGACCGGCGACGTAGTCGGCCAGCTTGGTGACCGACCGCAGGTCGTCCTCGGTGATCTGCTCGACGTCCACCTGGATGTCGAGGGACTCCTCCAGCTCCAGGATCAGCTCGATGGTGCCCGCCGAGGTGAGGCCGAGATCGTCGAAGAGGCAGGCGTCCTGCGGGATCTCGGGCAGTTCGCGCTTGAGGACGCGAGGCAGGAGCTCGCCGATGCCGTGCAGGATGCGCTCGCGCAGTTCGGGGTCGGTGGTCTGGACCACAGCTTCTGACATGGGTGTCCCGTCCCGTCGTACGTGGGATGTGTGCTCCGGGGCTTGCGGGCGGCCCGGGGCTCTGGGGTGGCGTGGGGCCGGCGTCGCTTTGCGGACCGCGGCTGCCGGCGGAACCGGCGGGCCGTCAGTACCGCATCGCCATCGCGGAGAAGGTGGCTCCGACACCGGCGGCGGCGATCAGGTAGTGGTCGCCGCGGCGGATCAGCCCCCGCGTGGTGGCGGTGTGGAGATTGATGAGGCTGTCCGAGGCGAAACTGTGCCCGACCGGCCGCACGTTGTCCAGCACGACTTTCTCGACCGGGTAACCGATCCGGCGCGCGATCATCCGCCAGGACGCCTGGTTGACGTTGTGCGGCAGGATCGCGACCAGGTCGGAGAGGTCCAGACCGGCCTGGTCCAGGGCGGCCTCGATCGCCTCCACCATCACGTTCGGGTACTCCCGCTGGTAGCGGGCGAGCAGGTCCGGGTCCTCGGCCAGCCGACCGTCGAACTCCGGGCGCTGGCGCACCACGAAGGAGAGCATCCGGTGGCGCTCGCCGTCGGCGCTGACCAGGCAGGCGGCCGCACCCTCGGCGAAGATGCCGGCCTCGGGCACCACCTGGGCGTCCCTGGTGAAGGTCTTCTCGCCGGTCAGCACCAGTGCGAGCGCCGCCTGGTCGGGTTCGTCCGCGAGCAGCCGGCCGGCCAGGTCGATGGCCAGCAGGCCCACCGCGCAGGCGTGGTGGGTCACCGTGAAGGCGTTGGCGTGCGCCAGTCCACGGGCGTCGAGCAGGTCGTGCAACGGGTTGAGCGGGTGGGGCACCGCCACCGGCATGCTGCGGGCGTGGATCACGAAGCGGATGTCGCGTTCGCGTCCGCGCAGCTCCGGCAGGTTGTCCAGGGCGGCGTCGAGCAGGTCGGGCAGCGTCCCGGCCGGGTCCAGACGCAGCTGGTCCAGGCCGTGGAAGCGGCGGAAGAGACGGAGTTGACGTGGGGTCAGGCCGATGCGCTCGCCCACCGCCTCGATGGGCACGGCGTGTGGGGGGAGGTGAACGGCCACTGCCTCCAGTGCGGTCACGCGGGCTAGTATTCCCACGCCCGCCGGGTCGCACAAGTGATCCCGGGCCCTCCTCCGTCGCCGCCGTTCTCCGGAAGCCTTCAACTGCGCTCCGGTTCGGCCGCGTTCACCCCCGCGCCGTCGATCAGGTGGGAGATCTCTCATGCCGAATCCTGAACCCCCCTATCCCGCAGCCCCGTTGAACCAGGAACTGGTCGATCTGCTGGTCGAGGTGGCCGGCGCGCCGCCCGGCTGGGCGCGGCACGTCACCCCGGACGCCCGACTGGACGGCGACCTGCTGCTGGACGAGGGCGAACTCGCCGAACTCGCCGGACGGCTGCGCGAGCACTTCGGCCCGCGGACCGACCTGGCGGCGCTGCGCGCCGGGCTGGACCTGGCCGCCCTGGAGGCCCTGACCGTCGCCGACGTGCAGCGGCTGCTTCCCGAGGAGGGCGCGCGATGACCCGGTTCCTGCTGGTGATGCCGCCGTTGACCGGCCACGTCAACCCGGCCGCGGGCATCGCCGCCGAGCTGACCGCACGCGGCCACCGGGTCGCCTGGACCGGCGCCGAGTCGGTGCTGCGCCCGCTGCTCGGCCCGCGGGCCCGGGTGCTCGGCACCGGCACCCGGGCGTTCCGGGCCCAGGGCGGACACGGGCTGGCCGCGTTGCGTTCGCTCTGGGAGGGCTTCGTCGTTCCGTACGCGCGGTTCACCGCGAGGCCGCTGGACGCGATCGTGCGGGAGTGGCGACCGGACGTGCTGCTGGTCGACCAGCACACTCCGGCGGGCGCTCTGGTCGCGCACCGGCACGGCCTGCCGTGGGCGTCCTTCGCACCGGGGGCGATGGAACTGGGCCGCCCCTACCGGGCGTTGCCGCAGGTCGAGGCCTGGATGACCGGGCTGCTGCACGGGCTGTGGGAGCGCGCCGGACTGCCCGCGGAGGAGTACCTGGACCCGCGCTTCTCCCCCTTTCTGGTGCTGGCGACCACCGGCCCGGCGCTGACCGGCTCGACCCCGCCGCCGGAGCACGCGCTCGTCGGCCCGGTCATGTCGGCGCGGCCGCACGATCCGGACTTCCCGTGGGAGCGCCTGCTGCCCGGCCGGCGACGGGTGCTGGTCACCATGGGCACGCTGGCCGGTGAGCCGGGCACGGACTTCCTGGCCCGGTCCGTCCGGGCGCTGGAACTGTGCGGCGACGACGCGCAGCCGGTGTTCGCCGCGCCGCGCGAGCTGCTGCCCGAACTCCCCGCCCGGGCCGTGGCGGTGGACCGGGTGCCGGTGCTGGAGCTGATGGCACGCGGCGAGCTGGACGCGGTGCTCTGCCACGGTGGGATGAACACCGTGGGTGAGGCCCTGGCGCACGGCCTGCCACTGGTCGCCGCACCGATCCGGCACGATCAGCCGATCGTGGCCGGCCAGGTGGCGGCGGCGGGCGCGGGGCTGCGGGTGCCGTTCGCGCGCGTCGCACCGGAACGGCTGGCGGACGCGCTGCGGGCCGTTCTCGACACGACGGAGCACCGGGAGCGGGCGGTTCAGGTCGGGAGGGAACTGCTGGCCGGGGGCGGTGCGGCAGCCGCGGCGGACCGACTGGAGGAGCTCGGCTGAGCGGGCCCGGACCGACGCCCCCCTTAGCAGACCGGGAGCGCGCACGTCCATTGGTCTAGGCCATTGTTTCCGGGGTCGGGTTCACCCTAGGGTGTCGCAGCAGCACCGCCCTCCGCAGGTGCCGGGCCCCGCCTTCCCAGGTGCCGTGGCAGCCCATCCCCGTACGGGAGTTCCGGTTGATCGAGACCACGGGACTGCGCAAGTCCTACCGCAAGAAGACCTCCCGCCGCGGCGGCGGGAACCCCACCGTCGACGCCGTCCGCGGCATCGACCTGTCGGTCGCCGCCGGCGAGATCTACGGCTTCCTCGGCCCCAACGGCGCCGGGAAGACCACCACCCTGCGCATGCTGGCCACCCTGATCCGCCCGGACGGCGGGCAGGCCACCATCGCCGGGGCCGACCTGTTCACCGACCCCGCCGGGGTCCGCCGACGGATCGGCTACGTCGCCCAGGGCGGCGGCACCACCGACAACGTCAGCGGCCGCGAGGAGCTGGTGCTCCAGGCCCGGATGTACGGCGCGGCCAGGTCGCAGGCCGTCCAGGCCGCCGCGGACGCGCTCAAGGCCTTCGACCTGGCCGAATTCGGCGACCGCCCGTGCGCCACCTACTCCGGCGGCCAGCGCCGCCGGGTGGACATCGCGCTCGGGGTGATCCACCAGCCGCGGGTGCTCTTCCTGGACGAGCCCACGGTCGGTCTGGACCCGGCCGGCCGGGCCCACGTCTGGGAGGAGATCCGCCGGCTGCGCACCGAGGGCATGACGGTGGTCGTCACCACGCACTACCTGGACGAGGCCGACGCGCTCTGCGACCGGGTCGCGATCGTCGACCACGGCCAGGTGGTGGCCGAGGGCAGCCCCGAGGCGCTCAAGCGCGAGATCTCCGGCGACGTCGTGACGGTCGGGCTGGCCGCCGGGGAGGCCGCCGTCGAGCGGGCGGCCGAGGTGCTGCGCCCGCAGCCGTACCTGCACCGGCTGGAGCACAACGGCGACGAGGGGCTGCGGCTGTACCTGGAGGACGGCGCCGCCGCCATCCCACGGCTGCTGCGCACCCTGGACGCGGCGGGCGTGACGCCCGGCACCGTGCAGCTCCAACGACCCAGCCTGGACGACGTGTTCCTGGCCCGCACCGGCCGCTCACTGCAGCAGTCCTGACCGCGCCCCACCCGGACCCGCACAACCCCCTGGGGAGACCGTGAAGCTCGCCCGCGACACCTGGCTGGTCTTCCAGCGCCAGCTGCTGCTCATGATCCGCACCCCGGTCTGGATCGCCGTCGGCATCATCCAGCCCGTCTTCTACCTCCTGCTGTTCGCCCCGCTGCTGAAGAAGGTGCTCGCCCCGGAGGGCGCGAACAGCTACGCCGACGCCTACCAGGTGTACGTGCCCGGCCTGTTGGCGGTGCTGTGCATCTTCGGCGGGCTGTTCACCGGCTTCAGTCTGCTCGGCGAGCTCAAGGCCGGCATCATCGAGCGCTCCCGGGTGACGCCGGTGAGCCGGTTGGCGCTGCTGCTCGGGCGGGCGCTGCGGGAGATGGTGGCGCTGCTGGTGCAGGCCGTCCTGATCACACTGATCGCGCTGCCGTTCGGACTCCGGGTGAGCCCGCTGAACCTGCTGCTCGCCTACCTGCTGCTGGGCCTGCTGGCGCTGATGACCTCGGCGATCTCCTTCGGCATCGCGCTGATGGTGCCGACCGACGCGGCGATGTCACCGGTGGTCAACACCATCGCGCAGCCGATCGCCCTGCTGTCGGGGGTGCTGCTGCCGCTCACCCTGGCACCGCAGTGGCTACGGCAGGCGGCCGAGTGGAACCCCTTCTACTGGGCCGTGGAGGGCATGCGCGCGCTGTTCGCCGGGCACGCCGGGGACAGCGTGGTCTGGCAGGGGCTGCTGGTGGTCGTGGTGATGACCGTCCTGGCGGTGTACTGGTCGGCCCGGCTGTTCTCCACCCGGGTGCGCTGACGGACACCGACGAGGGGCCCGGCTCGCGGTGAGCCGGGCCCTCCGGCGTGCCGGGGCTCGTCCGGGTGGCCTCACGCCGCCACGAAGGCCGCGCAACCGCAGGCCGCCGTGAACGCCACCTGGCCTCAGGCCGCCATGAACGCCGCCAGCTTCGCCACGCCGTCGATGACCTGTTCCTGCGTCAGCGAACTGACGGACAGCCGCAGCCGCTGCTCACCACCGCCCGCCGGGTAGAACGGCGCCATCGGCGTCCAGAGCACCCCGTGGTCGCGGGCGCACCGCTCCACGGCCGCCTCGTCGGCGACGAACGGCACCGCCAGCACCGTGAAGAAGCCGCCGTCCGGCCGGTTCCACGAGACGCCCAGCCGGCGCCGCACGGAGGCCGGGAAGTGCCGCTCCAGCTCCCGCAGCAGGGTGTCCGTGCCGGCCGCGTAGTGGGCCGTGGCACGGGCGTTGGCGGCCCGCAGCCGACAGTCGTGGGTCAGCAGCATGCCGCCGATGACGGCCTGGCTGAGCGCGGGCGTGTTGACCGTCGTCATGCTCTTCAGCTTGGCCAGCTCGTCCGCGAGCAGGCTGCGCCGACCCTCGGGGCCGGTCACCTCCTGGTCGGCGACCACGTAGCCGAGGCGGGCCCCGGGGAAGCAGGTCTTGGCGAACGAGCCCAGGTAGACGACCTGGCGGCAGCCGTCCAGCGCCTTGAGGGTGGGCCGAAGCCCCGGGGTGCGGGAGAAGAAGCCGTACGGGTTGTCCTCGATGACGAGCACGCCCTCCTCGGCGGCCACCTCCAGCAGCCCGGTGCGGGCCGCGACCGGCATGCTGGCGCCGGAGGGGTTGGCGAAGTCCGGGACGACGTAGAGGGCGCGCGGGCGGCGCCCCTCGGCCCGGACCGCGCGG
>NZ_JAHSQD010000211.1 GCF_020103755.1 Streptomyces sp. LS1784 | reverse complement strand
CTGCCGCATGGTCGCGGCCGGGTCGGCGCCGGCGACGATGCTCGCCTCGGCCTGGCCGAGCGGTCCCCAGATCGCGTTCATCGCGGGGATCGCCGGCAGCGGCTGGCCGTCCGCCCCGGCCTGCGCGAGGAAGCCGATGTCCGGGTCCTTCGCGGACGCCTTCGCGAGCGCGGAGGTCAGCGCGGGCGGCTCCGGCGAGGCCTGGTAGAGCGCCAGCTGGCCCTCCTCGGAGCCGATCTCGTGCAGCAGGAACTCCTGGGCCAGCGGCAGGTTCCTGGCCTTGGCGGAAAGGTAGAAGCTCTGCACTCCGATGAACGGGCGGGCCCGGCCCTTGCCCGCCCACCCGGGCACGGCCGAGATCGCGTAGGGCACCCCGGCCTGCTTGAGCTGGCCGAGCGCCCAGGGCCCGGCGACCAGGAACGGCGTCTTGCGCCCGGTGAACAGCGCGATGGCGTTGGTGTCCACCGAGCGGTTGAACAGCCCGGCGCCCTTCTCCCCGTACTGCTTGAACAGTTCGCCGGCCGCGATCGAGCCCGGTCCGCCGACCCCGAGGTCGGCGGTGTCGTAGCCGCCGTCCGCCTTGGCGGCGAACAGGTAGCCGCCGGCCGAGGTGAACAGCGGTTGTAGGGCGTACGCGTTGCCCTGCTGGCCGATCGGCAGGGCGAGCGGGAGCTCGCTCTTCCCGTCCTTGACGGCGCCCTGCCCGGCGGCGGCCAGGTCCTCGAAGGTGGTGGGTGCGTTCGGCGCGAGCTCGGTGTTGCGGAACAGCACCAGGTTCTCCGTCGCGTACGGCAGCCCGTACGGCCGGCCGTCGTAGGTCACGGCCTCCAGCGCGGCGGGCTGGAACAGCGCCTTCTGCGCCTGGGTGAGCGGGACGGGCGCGACGACGCCGTTCTGCACCAGGTTGCCCAGCCAGTCGGAGGCACCGACCACCAGGTCCGGGCCCTTGCCCGCGTTGGTGGCCGAGACGTAGGCCTGCTGGGTGTTGACGGACTGCGGGGCGACGGTGACCTTGACCCCGTGTTCCTTGCCGAACCGGTCGGCGAGCGGCTGCAGGGCGGCGGCCTGCTGGGTCTGCGCCCAGATCACCAGGTCGCCCTCCGGGCCCGCGATCGGCGGGGCGCTCATCGGGTCCCCCGCCGCCGCGCCGCTCGCGGACGAGGTGCCGGTGGACGGCGCGCCGGCGGGCGAGGTGCCGCCGCAGGCCGTGACCAGCAGGGCGAGGACGCCGAGTGCGGCGTGTCTGCGGTAGCGCATCGTCCGAGACTCCTTCGTTGGGGAGGGGCCGGGGCCCCGGGGTGGGACAGCGGGTCAGATGCCGTCCGCCGGGCGGTGCCAGCGGTCGACGGTGAGGTCGAGGCGGGTGTCGCGGTCGACCGTCAGCGGGTGCATCACCCGCAGGCCGTTCTCGTCGACGGCGTCCAGGCCCCAGCCGCGCGAGACGCCACCGTCGAAGCCGGTGCCGCGCGGGACGGCGATCCGGCCGCGGAAGCGCCCGGGGCCGTCGGGGCGGCAGGGCAGCGGGCCGTACATCACCGGCGTGTCGTGCGGGGTGCCGTCCGGGACGGTGACGACGACCTCCAGGACGGGCCGGGCCGCAAGCTCCGGCACCACCTCGACCTCGCAGTGCCCGCTCAGCCCGTGAGCCCGTACGGTCACCGCGGTGCGCCCGGCGGCCAGCGGGCGCAGCAGCCCGTGCGGCGAGACGGCCGCGACCTCGGGCCGCTCCACCCGGTAGTCGGCCTCCAGTGCGGTGTAGCGCACGCCGTCGGCCCGCACCGCGGCCGGGTTGACGGCGCTCCAGGTCTCGCCGGGGGCGAGCCGCAGGTGCGCGGCGGCGGTGAGCGAGACGACCGGCGAGGGGCCGCCGAACAGGTGCAGCAGCGCGTGCCGGGAGCGGGGGCGCCAGGCGTCCTCGTGGTGGGGTGCCTCCGGGTCCTCGTAGTAGAGGAGGTCCGCGCCGGAGGTGTAGCCGGCCTCGTCGAGGAGCTGGACGGCCAGTTCCCGCGCGGGCCGGGCCATGATCAGGCCCTCCCGGCCGCCGATGTCCAGCCAGAGCCGGCGGGGCCCGCGGCGGCGGTAGCGCTCGTGGACCACCTTCTCGCCGAGGTCGGCCGGGTCGACGTGGGTGAGGAACGGAGAGAGAACGGCGGCCAGGCCGAAGACCTCGGGACGGCGGAAGGCCATGTGGTAGGCGACCAGGCCGCCCATCGAGGAGCCCATCACCGCGGTGTGCTCGGGCCCGGTCCTGGTCCGGTAGCGGGCGTCGACGAACGGCTTGACCTCGTCGGTCAGGAACGCCTCGTAGCGGTGGCCCTTGAGCGGGGTCCCGGGCGTGCGCCAGTACTCGGCGACGTGCGAGTACTCGGTGCCACGCTCGGCGCCGGCGTTGGGCACGCCGACCGCGATCAGCTCGGGGATCAGGCCTTCGGCGTACAGCTGTTCCAGCGTGCGGTCCAGCGCCCAGGTGGGCCGCTGCCCCTGGTCGAAGACCTGCTGGCCGTCCTGCAGGTAGAGCACCGGGTAGTCGGCGCCCGGGTCGTCGTCGTAGCCGGGCGGCAGGTGGACCAGCAGGTCCCGCTCGTTGCCGAGCAGTTCGGAGCGGAAGCCCGGAATGCGTTCGATCCGGCCGCGGCGCACGGCGGCCCGGGCGGTCCCGACACCCCCGGCGGCGCTCATCGGGCCACCGACCAGACGTGCACGGCCGGGCCCTCGGCGGGCAGGTCGCGGCCGGGGACGAGCTGCGGCCCGCCGAGCAGGTGGGTGGCGTGCCACTCGCCGGCCACCGGCGGGTGGTCGGCCCGGCTGATCTGCACCAGGATCCGCTCCCGCTCGTCCTCGCGCTCGAACAGCAGGACGTCGCGCTCGGCGAGCAGCCAGCGCAGCCCGCCGCCGCTGAGCGCGCTGTGGTTGCGGCGCAGCCGGATCAGCTCCCGGTAGGTGCGGTGGGTGTGCTGGTCCCAGGCGGACTCGTCCCAGGGGAAGGGCTTGCGGCCCTCCTCCAGGCCCTCGCCCACGACGCCGACCTCGTCGCCGGAGAACACCATCGGAGTGCCGGGCAGGGTGAACAGCAGGGACGCGCCCAGCAGTTGGCGCTCGGGGCCGGCGAAGCTGCGGAACCGCGCGGTGTCGTGCGAGTCCAGCAGAGTGAGGTTGTGCACCCGGCTGCGCCAGGGCAGGGCGGCGCCGAACGCCGTCATGGTGGCCCGCAGTTGGGCGCCACCGTAGTCGGGGATCGGCCCGGGCACCGCCCAGAAGTCCTTCTGGTCGTGCCGTTCGGCGAGCCAGGCCCAGACCGGGCGGGTGAAGCCCGCGTAGCTCATGGTGCCCTGCCAGCCGTCGCCCTTGAGGGTGAGCGAGGCGTCGTGCTGGTGCTCGGCGAGCAGGACGGCGTCGGGGTTGGCGGCCCGTACGGTGGCCGCGGTGGTGGTGGCGACCAGATGGTTGAGTTCGACCTCGCCGCGGCGGCCGGCCATCTGCGCCACGTCGACCCGCCAGCCGTCCAGGTGGAACGGCGCCTTGAGGTACTTGGCGATCACCGAGTCGGGGCCCTCGTAGAGGCGGCGGCGCAGCTCGGGCGAGCGGTGGTCGAAGGTCGGCAGGGTGCGCACGCCCAGGAAGGTGGCGTAGTCGTCGGGGCCGCCCTCGCCGAAGAAGTAGAAGCCGGCCTCGGGGCTGCGCGGGTCCTGCTGCGCGGTGCGGAACCAGTCGTGGTCGCTGCCGGAGTGGTTGAGGGTGATGTCGCCGATCACCTTGATGCCGCGCCGGTGGGCCTCGGCGGTGAGGGCGATCAGCGCCTCGTCGCCGCCGAGCGCGGGGTCGACCCGGTCGAAGGAGACGGCGTCGTAGCGGTGGTTGGAGCGGCCCTCGAAGAACGGGGTGAGGTAGATGACGGTGGCGCCGAGGCGCTGGATGTGGTCGATCCTGCGGACCACGCCCCAGAGGTCGCCGCCGTACATCTGCTGGAGGGCGGCGGCGTCGCCGGTGTGCAGCGGGGTGTCCCAGTCGGCCGGGCGGGCCCAGGCGGCGAGCGGGGCGTCGCCGCCGCGGGCGTAGCGGTCCGGGAAGATCTGGTAGACCACGGCGTCGGCGGCCCAGGCGGGCGGGGCCGGGTGGGTGGTGAGGCGGAAGTCGGTGGCGTCGGGCAGGTCGTGGTCGTGCAGGCCGGCCGCGGTGAGCCAGCGACCGCCGTCCGGGGTGTGCAGCCAGAACCGGTAGTTCATCTCCGGGTTGACCATCGTCAGGCCGACCCGCCACCAGGTCGCGTCGGTGTCGGTGCACTCGGGCACGGCGGCCTCGAAGTGCGGTTCGCCGTCGGGGACGGAGCGCACGAAGATCCGGTCCACCTCCTGGCCGGCCGGCACCCGCACCCGCAGGTCGACCTTCTGCCCGATCCGGGGCGCGAGGTCGCCGACGTAGCGCGCGGAGCCGTCGTGGTGCGGCTGGTGGCGGGCGGCGAGGCGGTGGCTGCGGACCGTGTCCATGGAGCTCCTCGGTCGGGTGAACAGGGTGATGGAGTGCGGCGTTCCGCTTACCGGGGCCGACGAGGGAACCGTAACGGCGATGAAACTGTTGCGCAATACGTTGCTAAGATTGTTTCACCAGCCTCGCCGACCCATGGCCGGGGATTTGTAAGATGCAGGCTCGACCAGTCGGGAGGACCAATTGAGCGGCCCGTCACTACGGGACATCGCCGCCCGGGCAGGCGTCAGCGCCGCCTCGGTGAGCAGGGTGATCAACGACCGGCCGGGCGTCTCCGACGACACCAGGCTCAAGGTCGCCGAGGCCATGCGGGAACTCGGCTGGCGGCCCGACCAGGGCTACGACCCGCACCAGGGTGCGCTGATCGGCATCGTCGTCCCCGAGCTCGACAACCCGGTCTTTCCCCTGCTCGCCTCCGCGATCGAGGTGCAGCTCGCCAAGCACGGCCTGACCGCCGTGGTCGGCACCTCCACCCGCCAGGGCACCGCCGAGCTGGGCTACATCGACGTCCTGCTGCGCAAGGGCGTCTCCGGGCTGGTCCTGGTCTCCGGCCGGCATGCCAACCCGCACGCCGACCACGGCTTCTACCGACTGCTGCACGAACGCGGCATCCCGATGGTGCTGGTCAGCGGCCGGGTCGAGGGCCTGGCCGTACCCACCGTCGCCACCGACGAGGCGCTCGGCGCCCGGATCGCCGTCGCCCACCTGCGCGAACTCGGCCACCGGCGGATCGGACTGGCCGGCGGCCAGGGCTACCTGCGCCCCTCCATCAACCGCCTGGACGGCTACCGGCGCGCGATGCGCGAACTGCTCGGCGAGGAGGCCCCCGCCGACTGGTACGCCGAGTCCTCCTACTCGATCGCCGGCGGCGCCGCGGCCGCCCGCCAGCTGTTCGACGCGGGCGTCACCGCGATCGTCGCCGGCAGCGACCTGATGGCCCTCGGCGTCACCCAGGCCGCCCGCGAGGCCGGCCGCTCGGTGCCGGGCGACCTCTCCGTGGTCGGCTACGACGACTGCTACCTGGCCGCCCACAGCAATCCGCCGCTGACCACCGTGCGCCAGCCGATCCAGGAGATGGGCGCGGCCGTCGCCGAGGCCCTGTGGCGCCAGCTGGAGGGGCACGGCGGCCAGGTCAGGGACTACCTGTTCACCCCGGAGCTGGTCGCCCGCGAGTCCACCGGCCGACTGCGGCACGGCTGACCCGACGCCGAGGGCCGGGACACCAGCGGTGTCCCGGCCCTCGCGCCTACCGCAGCGTCAGTCGTTCGGCACGGTCGCGTACTTCGGGGTGCGCTCGGCCATCTGCCGCAGGGCGTCCTTGCGGTCCCGCTTCGACAGCTTGTCGATGTCGGGGGTGCCGTACAGGTGGTTGATGAGTTCTGACAGCACTCGTCTGGCGAGTCGGGGCTGGGCAGTCGTGGAAGCTGCCCGGCAGTCCCACAACGTTCAGGATCGGTTCTGTGCCATGGACGGTCTCGAAGGCGAAGGTCTGCGTCTCTCCGGGGGTGGGGGACGGCAGCCCGATCACGTCACGCCAGGCCTGGAAGCAGATGAGAACGATCATGCAACACGGCCCGGGAGAAACGCGGCGAACGCCCCCTCCGAGTCCCGCCGGCTCAAGAACACGAGCTCACGGGCGATCGACAACCCAGCGGGCCCCGCACTCGGGGCAGCTGGTCGGCCGGTGATGACGAACCGACGGCGGTATCGGCGGTTGCCAGCGTCTGTGCTTCGTCAGAGGGAAGCAGCGACGATCCGGTCGATCGCGGGCCCGAGGAAGGCGAGCGTCAGTTCTGCCCGCCGGTTGATCCACTGCTGGTCGGCGGGGCCGGGAGTGCCGTAGCGACGCTGCCTGATGTCGTCCACGACGTCCGCGGGGGCGCCCAGTTCGGCGAGTACGTCGAGGGCCTCGGCCTTGGTGATCAGTCTGCCGTCCTGCAGGGTCACTGCTGCTCTGGCCAGGGTCAGCAGGCCGAGGTCGACCCAGATGTCGCGCGTCCACCGTTCCGGGTGGTCCAGGGCCGGCCGCCAGAAGTTCTGAAGGTCCTTGACGATGGAATCGGCGAGCTCTCGGTCGGTCACCGGTGGCAGGATCTCGGTCGGTGGCTGACCCTGGAGGACGAGTCCGAAGGCGTGCAGTTCACGCCTGGTCACCGGTGTGATCGGTCGGTGCATGAGCTCCTCGTGGGCCCACGTGAGGTGTGAGCGTGCGGGATCGTCCAACTCGGTGACGGCGGGGTAGCTGCAATGCAGCCTCGACGCGAGGGGGCTGACCCTGCCCAGGGCCTCGTGCATCTCGCCAAGTCGCTGTTCCTCGGCTGCCGTGCACGGTCGGCCGAGGAGAGCGATCAGGTCGAGGTCGCTACGGCCCGGCTGGTAGTCACCTCCGGCAAGCGACCCGTGCGCCCATACCGAGAGCAGCGGCACAACCGGCCGCAGGGCGCTGACGAAACGGTCGATGAGATGCTCGGTGATCTGATCTGTCATGAGGACAGTCTGGCCACATGATGACGAACATCCGGGGGGAATGGTTGGACCGGTCTACTGGCCGGCTCTCGTGTTCAACAGCCGACGGTTCCCCGAGGAACCCAGCCTGCCGGTGACCTTGCGTGATCTCCTGGGGCGTATCGGCTCCATGACCGGCCCGGACGAGGAGCACGCCGAGACCTCGATCCTCGCCCTGCACCTGCTCCAGGTCCGCACTCGTCCACGTCAACACCCCCGCTGTGCCGCGCGTTTTCGGCGGCATGAGGGTTCCGTCACCGGTGCGGCATGGGTACGCCTGCGGCGCGGAGTCTGGTCTCGGTGAGCGCGGTCAGCCGGGCCGCGACCGGTGCCTGGTCCTCGCGGTGGTTGTTGATCAGCTTGTACTGGGCCGAAGCCTTGGCCCATGCCCGCAGGCTGGCGCGATCCCCCAGCAGCGCGGGGTTGGCGAGGTAGCGGTCGGCCATGGCCGTCGCGAGTTCCTCGATCCTCGGGTCGTCCGGTTCCCAGGTCTCGGCCTCCCAACCACGCTTGGTCAGGTCGATGTACTCGGGGTCGTCCAGCCCGTGTTCGAGCTGGGTCAGGAAGCCGTCGAAGCCCTCCGGCACCAGTGCCCGGGCCAGTACCAGGGCCTCGCGTTGCGCGGCCACGTAGTCGGGGCTGAAGCCGAGGCCGGGCATCCGGTCCAGGACCGCACAGGCACGGTCGGGCAGCAGGGCCCGGTCGCCGTCGGCGAGCCGGTGCAGCGTGTCGCGGCGGGCGACCAGCTCATCGATGCGCTCGGTGAGCTGCCGCCCGACGTCGGCGAGCGCGGCGCCGAACCGCGCGGCGTCGGCGTCGAGCATGGGCCCGATCTCGGCCAGCGGCACGCCCGCGGCGGCCAGCGTCCGTACCTGAACCAGCTGCAGCAGCTCGCCGGATCCGTACCGCCGGTAGCCGGAGCTGTCGCGTTCCGGCTCCGTGACCAGGCCGAGCTTGTGGTAGTGCCGCACCGTCTTCACCGTGACGCCGACGAACGCCGCCGCCTGCCCGATCGTGACTCCGTTCCTCATCAGCCCAGCTTGCCGCAGAACAGCCCGTCGACGAAACGCTGTTGGGCGGTCCGGAATGCCGGTGCTATCGACAGGTCGGCGTCGTCCACCCAGGTCAGCCCGGCAGTCAGGGTCTTGGCGCCGTCGGCTGTGCCGTACATCAGCGCCGCCGAGCCCATGGTGGCGCCGTTGTGGTGGAAGACGGTGCCGCCCTCCGTTTCCTGCGCGAACACCCCCAGGCCGTAGCCGACGGTCGCCTCCGGCGTGCGCATCTCGGCCAGCAGCTCGGCCGGCAGGAGCCTGCCGCCCATCAGTGCGGAGAAGTACGTGTGCAGGTCCCGAGTGGTCGAGATCATGTCACCACCGGCTCCGACCCAGGACGGGTTCTGACGGGTGACATCGACCGTCCGCTCCTGCCCGGCATCCTCGTAGCGGTAGTAGCCGTGGTTGTGCGGCTCGGGGATCTCCGGCGAGACGCCCGGCGCAACGGTGCCGGTCATCCCCAGCGGCCCCAGGACCAGCCGCTGCAACTCCTCGGCGAACGAACGGCCGGTGGCCTTCTCGACCACCAGCCGGGCCAGCACGTAGTTGGTGTTCGCGTAGCTCCAGCCCGCACCCGGCGCGAACCGCGCCGGCCTGGACAGCGACAGCCGTACCAGCTCCTCGGGCAGGTAGGTCTTGAACCGGTTGTCCACCCACTCCTTGCCCTGCCAGGGGACCCCCAGCACGATCGTCCCGTCCTCGTAGAGCTCGCCGGTGTGGTTGAAGATCCCGCTGGTGTGCTGCAGCAGCATCCGCACGGTGATCCGCCGGTCGAGCCCGAACTCGGGCAGGTAGTCATCGGCCGGGGCATCCAGGCCGATCCGGCCCTCGGCCACCAGCAAGAGCACCGAGGCGGCGACGAAGTTCTTGGTGCTGCTGCCGATGCGGAAGTGCCCGTCCGTCAGCGGCTTGGCGCTCTGACCCAGCTTGCGCACGCCGGCGCTGCCGACCCACTCGCCCTGCTCGTCGTTCACCCGCAGCTGCACCCCGACGAAACCGGACGCGACCAACTCCTCGATCGCCTCCTGGAGTTCCGGACGATCCTGCCCCTGGCCGGAAAGGTTGGTGGACATGGTGCTCCTTCACATCGGTTGTGCCCGGGTCGGCGTCGTGCCGCTGCGACGAGCCTCCACCCTGCCCCGAGGTCAACCTCAACTGTGATCCAGCCCACAGCCACTCCCGGTCGACACGCGGTGACCACCCCGGCCCCACTCCGGACCCTGGCAGCCCGCCTCGCTGACCCGCGATGGCGATTCGCCCGACCGGTGCTTCACGAGGACGCCGCTGATGTGCCGGGCCACGGTGGTTGGCACCGGACGGGCTCGGCGGCGTCGGCGTATCGTTCTGCCCGGCCACGACAGTTGGCACTGCTTGGCCGGGATTCTCGGCACGGGCAATGAATCGCCGCGGTTGTCGGCATTCCCTCCCGGAGAACACCGTCGTGGTGATCGAGCCGGACGCACGGCCCGCAGGTAGGCCCTGGAACGGACAGTCCCGCGTGGTCCGTTCACCGCCAGGCGGTGGTGACGGCGATGATGGCAGAGGGCGCCGCCCTTGAGCCGGTGCGGTCGGGGCATCACCGGGTGCCGCCGTCGACCTGGGCCGGGACGCGGCCGGCCCGGGAAGAGCAGGCGCGGTGCTGGCGATCGGCGCGGTCACGGGCGCGCAACCCACCATTGCCTGGGCCAAAGCCCCTTGGTTCAACGACGTGCGCTTCCTCGACGGCGTGAGTGCCGGCGCACTGGCCGAGGCCGCCATGCGGACGATGGATCACGGCCATGCTCTGGACACCCACAGCGTGCGGGAGGGACTCCGTCCCTGGTTCGAGGCCATCGAGGTGGTCTGTGCCCGCGAGCCGCTGCCGGAGGCGATGGCCAAGATGGCGATCTTCCTGCGGGCATGCGGTCTCACCGATGCGTCGTTCGCCCTCTGCGATCGGGCGGACTCCATTGAGCGGATCATGCTGACGGAAGTCGTGCGAGCGGGCACATGGCGCAAGTTGGGTGATCCTGATCGGACCGCGACGGCGTTCCAGCGCGCTCTTGCCCTGGACCCGGCCGACTGGTCGCTGTATCTCGACCTGGCCGACCTACGCGCCGAACAGGGCGACTTCACCACCGCGGTCCAGCTCATCGATCAGGGACTGGAGCACGAGCCGACCGAGGTCACGCTTCGCGCGGCCGGAGCCGCCTACCGTGCCCGGCTCGCGGGCTCGCCCGACGACCTGTGCGAACTCATCGGACTGGTGCCGCACCTGCCGAACGACTCGTACCGGGGCCTGCTGCTTGATCACGCGTGTGCTGGTCCCGCCCTGCCCACCGAGCTCATCGCCGAGGCCCGCCGCCTCCAGAGCGGCTGACGGGTCACGGCGGGGCGCGCCGGTCTGCGGTTCGGCGGCGAGGACGGGGGCAGTCCGTACCAGCCTGCACCTTGTCGCGGTGCCAGGCTCACTGCCCCTGGTTACCGGTCCACGCGCGGGTCGTCAGGCAGCGGCCGAATCGCCCGGGAGCGGGAGGCTGGTTCGGAAGGTCGCCGTGCCCGGTGTGTCGGGAACGGTGAGGGTGCCGCCGTGGACGGCGGCGATGTCGCGGGCGATCGGGAGGCCGAGGCCGGCGCCGCCGTCGTCGCGGCTTCGGGCGTCGTCGAGGCGGGCGAAGCGTTCGAAGACCTTCTCCTGGTCGGCCGGTTCGATCGGAGGACCGTCGTTGGCCACGTCGAGGAGGGCCCGGCCCGCGGCCTTGTCGAGGTCGAGGTCGAGCCGCACGGTGATGTGGTGCCGGGCGTGGCGTTGGGCGTTGTCGAGCAGGTTGGTGAGCAGTCGGCGCAGCCATTGGGGGTTCCCGTGGATGATGACCGGTCCGGGCGTGTGGACGGTGACCGGGTGGGGCTCGGTGCCGCGGGCCGCGACGGTGGCGCGGACGAGTTCGGCGAGGTCGACGGGTTCGTGCGGCCAGTCGTGTCCGGTGGCGTCGAGGCGGGCGAGCAGGAGGAGGTCGGTTGCGAGGGCCTGGAGGCGTTCGGTCTCCTCCAGGGCGCCGGCGACCAGGCCGTTGCGCACGTCGGGGTCGGGGTGGGCGCGGGCGACTTCGAGTTGGGTGCGCAGGACGGTCAGGGGGCTGCGTAGTTCGTGGGAGGCGTCGGCGATGAAGCGCCGCTGTCGGACCCCGGCGGCCTCCAGGCGTTCGAGCATCGCGTTCATGGTGCCGGCGAGGCGGGCGATCTCGTCGTCGCTGCGGGGTTCGGGGACGCGGCGGTCGAGGTCTCGGTCGCCGATGGCGGCGACTTCGGCGCGGATGGCCTCGACCGGACGGAGGGCACGGCCGGTCGAGCGCCAGGTGAGGGCGCCGACGGTGAGCAGCAGGACGGCGCTCAGCGCGGCGAGGGCGGCGGTGGTGAGGTCCTCGGCGGCATCGACGGTGCGCAGGGAGGCGCCGACGTGGATGGTGACCGGGCCGGTGGGGGTGGTGGCCGTGATCGTGGTGACGCGCTGGTGGTGTTCGTCGCCCCGGGCGCCGAGGTTGAAGGTGTCGTGGCCGTCCTGGTGGTCGATGGGGGCGGCTGCGGGGTGGCCGGCGAGGCTCTGGCTGGCGACGACGACTCTGCCGTGCGCGTCGACGACCTGGATGAAGTCGGTACCGTGGTCGAGCGGGAGCGGGCTGGTGAGGTGTCCGTCGGTGGCGAGGCGGGCGACGGCCTGGGCCTGTTCGCGGGCACCGGTTTCGACGGTGCGTTCCAGGTTGGCGCGCAGCAACAGGATGACGGCGGCCGAGGCGGTCGCGAGGACGACGGCGACGCTGAGGCAGGCGGCCAAGGTGGTGCGGGCTCGGACCGAGCGTGGGGCCAGCCGGGCGGTGAGGGCCACGAGACGCGGGTGGCGGGCCAGACGGCGGCGTGCGGCCGCACTGATGCGGGCCGGAGTGCTGTCAGCCACCGTCGGCCGCCAGTCGGTAGCCGGCGCCGCGTACGGTCTGGACGGCGGCGCGGCCGAACGGGGTGTCGATCTTGCGGCGCAGTGCGCTGATGTGGACTTCGACGGTGTTGGGGTCGCTGTCGGGCCCGCTGTCCCAGACCTGTTCGAGGATCTCCCGTTTGGAGACGGCCTCACCTGCGCGGCGGGCCAGGTGGTCGAGGACGGCGAACTCGCGCGGGGTCAACGCGATGTCCGTGTCGGCGCGGGTGCAGGTGCGGGCGGCGGAGTCGACGATGAGGTCTCCGAGGATGGTGCGCCGGGGTGCGCGGGTGCCGATGCGGCGGGCGAGGGCCCTGAGGCGGGCGACGAGGACGACGAAGGAGAACGGCTTGGACAGGTAGTCGTCGGCGCCGGTGTCGAGGGCCTCGGCCTCGTCCCATTCGCCGTCTTTCGCGGTCAGCATCAGGATGCCGGCGTCGCTGCCGGCGGCCCGCAGGCGTGAGCACACCCGGTAGCCGTTGAGGCCGGGCAGCATGATGTCCAGCACGATCACGTCGTAGGCGTGATCGGTGGCCCGGGCGAGGCCGGAGAGTCCGTCGTGGGTGAGGTCGACGGTGAATCCCTCGGCGGTCAGTCCGAGCTGGAGTGCCTGGGCCAGCCGGCGTTCGTCCTCCACCACGAGTACGCGCATGCCCCCAAGGGTGACAGGTGTCCGGCCGAGCGGCCGAAGGGGCCTTCGGATCTTCAGCTGATCTTCAGCATCGCCCGGACATGCTGAGGCTGTCGCCCGGGGACGGCCCGGGCCTGCGGAGGACAGGGGTGGGTGGTGTGAACGAGTCCGTGGAGAACGGGGAGCGGTTCGAGCCGGTCGAGCCGGCGATGACTGCCGGGAGGACGCGCACGGGTCTGGGCCGTGCCGGACGGTGGGTGCGCCGGCGCTCCGGGCGGTGGGTCGCGGTCGGCGCGGCCGTGGTCGTGCTCGGCGGTGGCGCGGCGGCGGCAGCGGTG
>NZ_JAHSQD010000210.1 GCF_020103755.1 Streptomyces sp. LS1784 | reverse complement strand
CGCGCCCGCCGTCTCGGTCGGGGAGCGGCCGCGCCCGCCGAGCCGGTCGTCCCGGCGGAGCCGACCGCTTCGGTCGCCCGCGCGGACGCCGTACCGGCTGCAGCCCGGCGCAGTATGTCGTCCCGCCGTGCCGCTGGCGCGGCGTCGCGGGTGCGGAAGGCAGCGGTGAAGAAGCCGGCCGCCGAGGCGGGCATCCAGTTCGAACGGCTCAATAAGCGCCGATCAACGTCGCCAGAACCGCCGCCGCGACCCCCATCGCGGTCCACGAGATTCCCGGGCGCTCAGAGCCACCCAGCCGCTTCCCGCAGAAACGGAGCCGGTCCGGCATGACCAAGGCCGAGGTCGGCCGCTGGTACGGCTCCAAGAAACCCCGGTCCACCCGCGACGCCGTGACCGGGGCTACGGGCGCCCTCTTCTCTCGGCAACCGGGCGGGCGACCACCTGCGTCCAATCATCCGGACCCAGGGAACAGGAGGTGAGGATCGTCGTGAACGACGATGAAGGCCAGGATCGAGCTGTCGTCGGCACCGGGTGCCTCGGTGTGCTGCTGGCACTGCTCGGCGCCGGGAGTTCCGTTGCCATCATCAGCCGCCGATGGGCAAGTTGCACCGGAGGCGTTCATGCCACGGGCGATGCACTGACGCTGCAGTTCCTGCTGTTCGGCTCCCCCTTCCTCCTGCTGGCCGTAGGAGCAACGTTCGCGATCTGGATGTACCGTTCCACCCGGTACCAGCCTCCGATGAAACGCTTCGGGCTGATGACGCTCGCCATGCTGACCGGGATCGTGGCGGTGAGCGCCCTTCTCGTGCTCGCCAACGGAAGCAACCCGCACCCCGGTGTGCCGTGCCAGACCAGCTGACCACCCAATTCGGCGCGCCGGTAGTAGCCACAGCCTCAAAGCAACGGCATTGCCGCCAGCAACCGCCCCGGGCAGGCCCGGCCGCCGTCCCGGACCCACCGACCCTCCCCGACACCCCCCGTCCGACCGCTGGAACCGTCGGGCCCCTGCGCTTCTGGGGATGCCACCGGCCGACCGGGCACAGTGCCTTCGAAGAACAGCAACTCCGGCCGCGGTGGCCCATTCCGCGGCCGGATCGACCTCCAGGGCTGGGGGGCGGTGATCACCGCGCTGGTCGGCGTTGCATCCCTCGGTGTGGCTTCGCGGGAGGCTTCCTCGCCCAGTCCCAGGTCGGCGGAGCGGACAGCCGTCCTGAGTTGACCGTCGCGGTCACGGTGCCAGGCCCGACCGTGTAGGGGACCCCTGTTCGGTTGAGGTGATCTTGCTGGTCCACCTGTGGAGAGTCCGTGTCAGTTCCGGCGCAGGGCAGGCCCCAGGTCCGTCGGCGCCGGCTGGTAGCCCAGGTGGGTGCGGGCGGCCGTGAGGTCGAGGGTGCGTTCGTGGGCCAGGTGGCGGACGGCGTAGACGGTCAGGCGGGGGCGACGGGTGGATCGGGCGGTGCGGGCCAGGAGTTCGGCGGTGCGGGCCAGTGGGAGGGCGAGGGCAAGCGGTAGGTAGACGGGTTCGGCCGGGAGGTCGTGGGCGGTCAGGACCTGACGCAGCACGTCGTCCAGCACGACCGGCTCCCGGTCGGTGATGTTGAAGGTGCCCGAGGAACGGCCCTCGGCGGCGAGCAGGCAGGCGTCGACCAGGTTCGCCACGCTGGTCAGGCTCAGCCGCTGCCGACCGTCACCGATCGCGAACAGCTTCGGCCCGAACGGGGTTCTGCGCACCGCCTGGAGGAGGCGCGGTAGCAGTGTGGTGTCCCCGGGACCGTAGACGGCGTGCGGTCGCAGGATCACCGCGTCGGGGCGGACCCGGCGGACCCACGCCTCCGCCAGCGCCTTGGAGCGCCCGTAGGCGTCGGTGTGGTGGACCGCGTCGGCCTTGTCCTCCCGGGCCATGACGGTCGGCCGACGCGGATCGTAGACACTCGCGGTCGACAGGTGCACGAAGCGCGCCGTCTCGGGGAACGCGGCCAGCACGCCCCTGGTGGTCCGCACGTTGCCGCGGTGGAACGCCTCAGGGCGGGCCCAGTCGGTTGCCAGGCCTGCGCAGTGGATCACCGCGTCAGGGCGGGTGAACGGGGCGGGGAGGGCCGACCGGGCCGCTGGGTCCGCCAGGTCCCAGGGGAGGTAGGGAGCGTCACCGATCAGGTCGGCGGGGACGGTTCGGCGCCGCCCCAACGCCAGCACCTGGTGCCCGGCTGCCCGCGCCGCGCGGCACAGGGTGCTGCCGACGAAGCCACTGGCCCCGGTGACGACGGTGATCACCACGCCTCCTTCGCGACCAGTACGCGGAGTTGTTCGCGGTCGGGTTTCTCGGTCCGTCCCCGTCGGGGGATCGCCGGGAGGCAGAGGATCCGGTCCGGCAGTGCCGCGTGATCGATCGTGCGGGGCAGTTCGCGTTGCAGGGAGCGGAGGAGTTCCGGTTCCGGGACGGAGCCGTCGGGGCGTACGGCCAGCACTACTGCCTCGTCAGCGGTCAGCGGGTCGGGGACGCCCACGATAACGGCCTCGGCGATACCCGGGAGAGCGGCTACCGCGGGTTCGTACAGGCCGGGGTAGAGGTTGAAGGAGCCGCGGATCAGCATGTCCTTGGTCCGGCCGAGCAGCACGATCCGGCCCTCGGCATCGATTCGGGCCCGGTCACCGGTGTTGAGCTCGCCGATCGGCCCGTCACCGAGGTAGCCGATCGCCAGGTGGGCGCCGCGCAGCAGGAGTTCGCCCTCTTCGTTGAGGCGTGCCGTGACTCCGGGCAGGGGGTGGCCGGCCAGGTCGCCGTGGGGTGCATGGTCCAGCTTCTCATCGGCCTCGGTCACGGCGATCGGCAGCATCTCGGTCGCGCCGTAGACCACGGCGATCCGGGCCGAGGGGAGCGCGTTTCGCAGGCGGCGCAGGATCGGGGGCGGCACGGGTGCGGCGCCGAGCAGCACCGTGCCCAGGGTGTCCGGGAGTCGGCCGGTGGCGAGCAGGCGGGCCAGGGCGGCCGGAGTGCCGAAGGTGTGGCTGGCCCGGCGGCGCCGCAGGTCCCGCAGGAACCGCTTCGGCCGCACCGGGAGCGGCGCCACCGACCAGGTGGCGCCGGCGGCGAGGAAGGCGAAGGCGATCATCAGTTGCTCGGAGTGCACGACCACAGGGCCGGGGGCGGCGGGCAGGCCCAGGCCTTCGCCGAGCAGGTCGGCGCCGGCGAGCAGCGTGGCCTGGCTGTGCACCACCGCCCGGGGGCGGGCGGTGGTGCCGGAGGTGAACACGACCAGGGCCGGGCGGTCCGGGGCCCCCGCGGGCTCGGGCTCGGGCTCGGTGTGCGCCAGGGAAGCGGCGGAGAGCGCGTCCGGGGGCAGGCCCGGGAGGCGCGGGCCGGTGTGGAGTAGGCGCAGGGTCGGGTCGGATAGCGCGGGAAGGTTCAGGCCGAGGCGGCGCAGTAGTGTGCGTCCCGCCTTGCGGGCGGAGAGCGCGCAGAGCCAGGATTCGGCGGCCAGCCAGCGCGGTGCGGCGAGGCGTTCGGTGACGAGCCGTCCGCGCGCGGCGTCGAGTTCGGCGCCCGCGCCGGGGTCGGCCACCACGACGACGGCGCCCACTGCCATGACGGCCAGGCCGAGCACCAGGGCGTCCCGGCCGGGGCGGACCGCGAACAGCACCGTGTCGCCGGCGGACATGCCCGCGGCGCGCAGCCCGCTCGCGGTGGTGGCGATCCTCTGTGCGAGCTCGGCGTAGGTGAGCGTGCCGTGTGCGTCGAGCAGGGCGACCGCGTCGGGCGTCCGGCGCGCGTGGCCCGCGATCCGTCCGGCCAGTCCGGCGCCTGCGGGGTCGGGCGTGCCGCTCACGGTGCGGTCACCTCCAGCTCTGCGTGGTCTGCGGGTCTCGGGGGACCGGCGGCCTGTCCGGCTGCCACCTCCAGCCGCGCGTAGGTCGGTATCAGCACGCGTCGCTTGGCCCGTCGCCGCACGATGCGCTCAGCCCCCGCCATCAGTAGTGCCTGCATCAGCACCCGGATCTCAGCCAGCGCGAGCGGCGCACCGATGCAGTAGTGCGGCCCGGCCCCGAACCACAGGCGCTTGGGATCGTGCGCCGGGCACCGGCCCAGTGCCGCCGCCCGGTCGAACGGTCCCGCAGCCGCGTCGCACTGCGCAGTGGCGATGACCACCCGGTCCCCCTCACGCACCGCCGTCGCGCCGAGCCGGCCCGGCCGTGCGGCCCGGCGCAGCATCGCCGGGCTCGGGGTGATCACCCGCATCGCCTCGTCGATCGCCGCGTCGAAGGCCGCGCCGCCCGCCGCCAGGTCGGCCCGCAGGGCAGGCAGGAGCCCGGAGTCGTGCCAGAGCGCGAAGACCCGGGGCACCGTGGTCGCCACGGTCTCCGTCCCGGTGAGCAGGAATGCCGCCGCCAGCCCGAGCGCCTGCTCCCGGTCGAGCCCGTGGTCGCGCAGCCGCCCCATCATCGAGCCCACCTCCGCGCGGTCGTACGCCTCGCCCGCCGCCACCACCAGAGTGGCCAACACCGCTTTCGCCTTCGCGACCTGGCGCGGGGACAGTTCCCTGGTCCGCAGCCCGACCATCCGTACGATCCGCTCGCCCCGCTCGAACACCTCCGCACCCGCGGTGTCGGCCACCCCCAGCAGTTCGCCGATCACCGTGCCGGCCGCCGTCCTGGTCAGTGCGACCAGGTCCACCGCGCCGCCGGCGCCCAGCCGGTCGATGGCCTCGCGCAGCACCGGTTCGAGCACCCGGGTGCACAACTCCGTGGCCTGGGCCCGGGTGAACAGGCCGGCCAGCGCGGCCCGCAGTCTCCGGTGCTCCTCGCCCTCCATGTTCAGCAGCACGGACGGCCCCAGAACCGGTGTCCACAGCGCGCCCGAGGACCCGGGGCCGTCCTTGCGGAACCCCTCGTGGTCGAGCAGCACCTGCCGGGCCAGCTCCGGATCGCTGACCACGACGCCGACCCCCGGCACCCGCACGGCGGGACCACGCCGGGCCACGGCCGCGATGAACGGGTACGCCCACGGGTGGGCGGCCAGCTGCACCCGTCGCTCCCAGACGTGCTCCTGCCGCTTCATCGGATGTCGACCACCTCGGGCCGGTACCGGTGGTCCGCGTACCAGGCCAGCGTGTTGCGCAGCCCGAACGCGCGCAGCCGCCGCACCGAGCCGTAGACCCGCATGCCCGGGACCTGCCCGTAGGCGGCGGTGAGCCTGCGTACCCGGTTGACCAGGGCGCGGTCCTCGTGCACCTCCTCGATCGCGGTGCGCGGGAAGCCGCCGCAGCGCTCGTAGAGGTCGGCGGTGATGGCAAGGTTGCAGCCGGGGCACATCAGGTACGGGCCGACGTACTGCGGGTCGCGGTTGCCGGGCCGGAACCTGCCGAACCACGCCGCCAGCGCGACCACCGCCGGCAGCAGCCGGCTCTCCCACAGCCTGAGCCGGAACTCGTCGGTGCGCGGCAGGAGTTGACCGGTGACCAGTTCCAGCCCGTCGGCCAGGCCGCGGCGTACGGCTGCCGTCCAGCCCGGTACCGGGAGGCAGTCGGCGTCGGTGCGGGCCAGGTACCGGGCGCCGGCCTTGATCGCGAACCGCATCCCGGTGTCCGCGGCCGCGCCGGTGCCCTTGCGCCCCTCGGTGATCAGGTGCAGAGGGAAGCCGGCGGTGACCGCGAACTCCCGGACCACCTCGGCGGTCCGGTCGGTCGAGGTGTTGTCCACCACCACGCACTCGAAGTCCGCGTCGGTCTGCTCTGCCAGCGCGCGCAGCGTGGCCGGCAACGAGGCCTCCTCGTTGTAGGCCGGCACGACCACCCACAGGTCGGTCACTGGTGCTTCCTCACAATCGAGCTCACGATCGAATTCACAGGTGCGCGAAGACGACGCCGAGCGAGACCCCGCCGGCCAGGCCGATCAGCGCCACCCGGTCGCCCGGCCCGCAGCGGCCCTGTTCCAACGCCTGGGCGAGCTGGAACGGCAGCGAGGCCGAGGCGAGGTTGCCGTGCTCGGGCAGCACCGGCACCAGCGACCCGGCGGTCAGGCCGGTCCTGCTCAGGAACGCGTCCAGCAGTGGCACGGTCACCTGGTGCACCGCCACCACTGCGAAGTCCGCCCAGGTCAGGCCGTGTTCGGCCAGGGCCTGGTGGATCAGCTCGGGACCGAGCGCCTCGAAGGCCGCGTGCAGCCGCGCGCCGTCCATCCGGAAGTAGGTCGCCTCCGGGTCCCGCGGGTACGCGGTGCCGCCGCCGGGCAGGGTGCCGACCTCCCAAGCCGAGGAGTCCGCGGTGAAGGCGCGATGGAAGATCCCGTCCGGCACCGCCCCCGCCTCCAGCAGCACGGCCGCGCCACTGTCGGACAAGGTGTAGCCGGGGAATGACTCGGCGAACTGGCTCCGGTCCCGAACCGACCAGCGGATCGCCCGCGACGGCAGCTCCCCGGTGCAGACCAGGACCCTGCGGTACTGTCGGCCGGCGATCAGCGCCTCGGCGACCTGGATCGCGTTGAGCACGCTGTTGCAGGCGTTCTTCACGTCGAACACCGGGCAGCGCGCCCCGATCTTCGAAGCCAGGATGTGCGCCGTAGCCGGCTCGACCATGTCCTGCGAGGCGCTGGCGAAAATCAGCAGGTCGAGGTCCCGTGCGTCGAGGCCGGCGTTGGCCAGCAGCTTTCGGGCGGCTGCTGCGGCCAGGTCGGAGGCCTGCCAGTCGTCAGGGGCGACGCGCCGCGCGGCGATTCCGGTGACCGCCTCGATCAGCCCGGGGCGCGGCCGGTAGGGGCCGCTGTCGGCGATCCGCTGCTCCACCTCGCGCGAGGTGAGCGATTCCTCCGGCAGGTGCACCGCCACCGCGGCGATCACCGCGCGAGCCCCGCCGTCTTGCCCGACCAACTGTTCCACTGCCCTCCGACACGTGCTCAAGCCTCCCCCGAGCTGCCTGATCATATGATGATCCCTGACTCGGCCTGCCGCGGTACGGTTCCTCGCACGGACATTCGAGGCGACGGTGGGGGCGAGGCGACGATGGGCGCGACAACGGCAGAACGACACGAGAGCAGACTGCTGTGGGCCAGCCGGCCCGCCCTGTGGACGCTGACCAGGATCACCATGGCACGGCCCTTCGGACCGATCCGGCGGGTACCCCGACTGGGCTGGGTGGCAAGCGAACCCACCCTCATCCGGGCCGTGCTCAACGACCACGAACACTTCACCCTGCTCGGAGAGGGCGGCGTTGGGCACCTGTGGGAGCAGATCCTCGGGCCGTACGTCACCCGGCTCTTCGACGGCGCCGGCCACGCGGACCTGCGCCGGCGCGCCCGGGACCTGTTCACCGAGGAGAACTCCGCCGCCCTGGTCGAACGGGCCGCCGGGCCGGTCTACGCCGACGTCACGGCGCGCCTCACCGCCGGGGACCAGGTCGATGTGGCCGCGACCGCCCGGCTCGTCGTCGGCCGTCTGATGGCCGACCTGCTGGGCCTTCAGCTCTCGCCGAACAGCCCGGACTCCACGTACCTGGAGACCTTCTCCGCAGGCGAGCGGCTGGCCGCGCTGGCACTCGACACGGCCGCCTCGACGGAGCTGCCGCCGGAGCGGATCGAAGCAGCGAAGGAAATCGTCAGGTCGCTGACCAGCGGCGTCCCGGCGGCGTACGCCGGTGCCGCACCCGACACCCTGCTCGGCCGCTGCCGTGAGGCCGGGATCACACTGGAGGAGGCCAGCGGGCTTGCCTCGCTGCTGCTCGTCGCGGGCACCGAGACCGCCGCCAGCGCGATGGCCCGCACGGTCGCGCTGATCCACGACACCGGGCAGCAGGAACCTCTGCTCGCCGACCCCGGGCTGATCCGCGACGCGGTGCGCGAAGGGCTTCGGGTGACCACGCCCGCGCCGGTGATCGGACGGCATGTCAGTGCGGACGTTGCCGTGGCCGGCCGCCGACTGCGCAGGGACGAGCGGATCCTCCTCGTCACCTACGCAGCCGACAACCTGGCCGGCGGCTTCGACCTGGCCCGCCCGTACGACCCGCGCTCGCGCCAGCTCTGGTTCGGCGCCGGCCGGCACCTGTGCCTGGGCGCGCCCGTCGCACGCGCCGAAATCGCCCGGATGATCGCGGCGATCTGCGCAGCAGGTCGCCCATACCGGATCGTCTCGCGCAGCTATGCCCGGAAGGTGATGATCCCCTCTTACGCCTCGCTCGTCGTCGAGCTCGAATGACGGGGCGTCAGCCGACCGAATTGGCGAGCAGGCCGTCCCCTGCCCTGTCGTCCAAGACCAGCCCGGTGTAGGCGTCCACCGGGGCCGAGATGGTGCCGGGCGACGTCTCAGAGGGGTGTAGTTGAGATGTTGGGTGGTGTGTGGGCTGGGGTTTTGTTGGTGCGGTGAGACGGGCGGGCGGGTCCGCGACAGGAGGCTGACGGCATGCCCGCTGCGGATCACGCGGGCCCGCCATCCCCAGGCGACCAGGAACACATCCTGGGCGTCCCCGTCTTCCTGATCCACATGCGGGACATCGCAGGCGAGCCCCTCGGCGACGACAGGTCACCCGCGATGGGGTCGCCGCGCCTGGACTACGTGGACGAGGAGATCTACGACGTCCTCCGCCGTTACCAGGGGCCCGGAGAAGAGGCGTACAGCGAGGCGAAGAAGCGCATGGGGGCTCTACTGCGTTACGGAGAAGTACAACGCCATCTCCGGAACCGCTGACAGGGTGTGAGAACGTGATGTCCGCAGACCAACCGTTCGCCAGGCACGACGGCGTCATACTCCTCCTGGTGCTGCTGCTCGGAGCCCTCGCCACTGCGGTACTGGTCCTGTACGGCATCAGAGTGCTGGTCCGCGCCCGGGCCGCCGCCTCCCGCGCGATGGCCCTCGTTTCCGCCTCAGCCCTGGTCTGGGCCACCACGATCGGCCTCTACACCTGGGGCCTGCTGCACCTGCTCATGGCCGACGACTACACCGAGGCCAGAGCATGCGATGCGGCAATGGGAAAGCAACTGGTCGGCTATGACCCCTCGTTCATCCCATTGAAGTTCGGCTGTGTCAGCTCCGACGGCCGCACGGTGTCCGTGGTGATCCCCTCGTACGTCAACCCGGTGCTGGCCGTGCTCGTGGTCTGCGCCGTAACGCTCACCGTATTCGCGGTCGTCCGAAGCAAGGAGAAATCCACGTGACGGCGAACATTCCGCGGCGCACCGTGCTGCGTCGTGCCGTCGGCATTGTCGCAGGTGCCGCGATCGGGTCGTAGCCGCTCGCCACTGCCTGCTGGCCAGGGACTGTCAGGCCGAACCAGCAGGGTGCGCAGGCGGGTGGTGCGAAGCGGGCACAGCCACCAAGGGGCCTCAAGGGCTACGCGGGCGCCTTCCCGGTCACCCGGGCCTCTGGCAAGACACCTCGCGGGCCGTTGCGTGCTCGTCCTCACCGCTACGATCGGCTCGGGTGTACTGCGGCAGGCCGAGCCGGCTCACATGCCGGCACCCAGTCAGTTGGTCGTTCACTTGTCCGGCAGCGATATTCCGGAGGAATCGCGGTCCCGTGCTCTGCCGCTGCCGGCCGCGTTCCACTGGCTGCAGCAGAAGAGCGTCACGGCGCCTCCCAACGGCGGTGGGGCCCCGCTGACAGAAGCCGACAAAGTCCGGCTGATGGGTGTTCAGAGGATCTCGGCGGACTGCCGGACACTGCAGGCCATGACCGAGGCCTCCCTTCCCGGCTGTCGGGACAATTCCCTGTATCGGCTCCGGAGTCACCTCGACGGACCTGGCGCTTGCCCTGGCCTTGGGAACGGGACATCCGGCGGCGAATGCAGTGCTGCTGCTGTCAGGTCAACAGAGCGGCTGGTTCCTCGGCACGGTCGGCTTCGCACTTCCATTGGTTGCCGTTGCCCTGGCCTTCGCGGCCGCAGCGAGCATGTTCGTCTCGAGGCTGCATCCCCGACCAGAAGACCTTCGCCGCGAGTAGCAGCAAGGAGGAGAGCTTTGGACAGCAACATCGACAGCCACCGCACCGGGGCAAGCGCGGCAGGGGAGCCGAACAGATCTATTTGTGCGTCAGCGGCAGGTGAGAACGGCCGGCCCGGCCAGGTCGGGCGGCGGCGGGTGCTGCCGGACGTGGTCCAGCGAGCACCTCACTCAGGGCGGGATGGTCGTCCGCACCACCTGGCAGGAGCCCGCCTGCCTGGCCTGGGCCCGGCGGCGACCACCACCGCGGTGACCGAGCCGGTTCGGGGGCGGGTGTGCGTGGCGCCCGGGCGGAGGCCGAGCGGGAGGCGAGCCGCCCGGTGCGCACCCGCTGTTCGGCCAGGTTCACCGACGCGGCGGGACATGGGAGCATGAGGACGTTCAGTGTCACCGAAAGCGATGGGACGGATACAGCATGCCGCTCAAGGGTGAGTACGAGCCGAGCCCGACCGACTGGGTGCGCACCCAGGTCGAGGCGTACGAGTCGTCAGGCGGAACGGAGGGGACGACGTTGCGCGGATTTCCGGTCATCCTGCTGACGTCCGTCGGGGCCAAGTCCGGCAAACTGCGCAAGACGCCGCTGATGCGCGTGGAGCACGACGGGCGCTATGCCGTCGTCGCCTCGCAGGGCGGCGCGCCGAAGCACCCCGTCTGGTACTGGAACCTCAAGGCCGACCCCCGGGTCGAACTGCAGGACGGGCCGGTCCGGCAGGACATGATGGCGCGCGAGGTGACCGGAGCGGAGAAGGCGGAGTGGTGGATGCGGGCTGTCGCCGCCTACCCGGACTACGCCGACTACCAGACCAGGACCGACCGCGAGATCCCACTGTTTGTGCTGGAGCCGTCGCCGACCGGGCACTGAGGACACCTTCACTTGGACCAGGTGACCATCGCGTCAGTGTTGTTGGTGCTCGGGCCCGGTCGTTCAAGACCTCGACAGCATCAGGTGCTGACGCCTGGTCACCTGGGTAGCGGCCAAGGTCCCTTGATGGCCGGGACGGACGTCGATCAGGCCTGCAGCTTCGTCCACCCGCAGGCCTGCCCGCCCCGACCGCTGAGCGTGCGCGTCACAGAGTTGTTCTTCGGCGGTCGACAACTGGAACGGCGTGCAGATCTGCGACGGCAACGCCGTCGAGAGCAACTTCTACCGCGACAGCGGATCGCACCAGACCGTCAAGGAGTCGCGCGGGAGCGGCAACTGCAGCGGCAGTGACGGTGGCAACAAGGTGTACCGTCACCAGGCGCATCAGTTCCGTGACTGGGCGCCGGACCTCTGGTCCAGCTTCGAGTACCGGTACTGACCAGAAGACGTCGGGGGCGTCGCCTGCGGGCGCCGCCCCGACGTCGTGTGCACGCTGACCGCCCCTTGGAGTGGTGGCGTCGGTAGGGAGCGTTGTCCGGCCGGGTAGCGTGGTGAGCCCCGCCCGGATCGCGCCCCCGACAGGATGCGTCCGGGCGGGCGTTGTGTGTCGGGGAAGGCCCGCTCGTGGCCTTCCTGGCGCCCGATGATGCGCGCTGAATCACCGAGGACACCGTCCCCGTCTCCGGCGGCATGCGCTGACGCCACGCGGTCTCCGCCGCTGACCCGAAACCGGACGGAGCCGCTGCTCAAGGTCAGCGAGGACTGAGGAGGCAGAACTCGTTGCCCTCCGGGTCGGTCAGGATCCGCCAGGAGATGGCGGACTGGTCGATGCCGGGGTCGGAGGCGCCCAGGGCGCGCAGGCGGGCCTCCTCCGCTGCCGGGTCGTCACCGCGGTACGGGCTGATGTCCAGGTGGACGCGGTTCCACCCGCGCTTGGTGTCGGGGGTGCGGACGAACTCCAGGTAGGGGCCGACGCCGTGGGCGGAGCGCAGGCTCGCGTGGTCGTCGGCGACCTCGTGCACCGTCCAGTCCATCGCCTCGCCCCAGAACCGGGCCATCGCCCGCGGGTCGGTGCAGTCGACCACCACCGCGGCGATCGGCCCGGTGTCCTGGTAGATCGGACGGGGCTCCAGGACACAGAACTCGTTGCCCTCCGGGTCGGCCATGACCGTCCAGGGGACGGCGCCCTGACCCACGTCGGCGAGCGTCGCGCCGAGATCCTTCAGACGCGTGACCAGCTCCGCCTGATGGGCCGTCGAGGTGGTGGCCAGATCGAGGTGCACCCGGTTCTTCACCGTCTTGGGTTCCGGGCGGGCGATGAGGTCGATGCAGACGGCCGAGGGGTCGGGGTAGGCGAAGCCGACGGGTTCAAGGTTGGTCACTCCGGGGGCTTCGCTGTCGACACCCCAACCGAGTGCCTCCGCCCAGAACCGGCCGAGCACGGAGTCGTCCTGGGCCTTCATATTGATCTGCACGAGTCTTGTTGCCATGTCGCATATCCTAGGGTCTGTTTCAGAAGTGGATTTTGCAGTGAGGGGATCGTGCATGTTGCGGCGCGGCTACCTCTGCTGTTGAACGACAGCGGTGCCGCCGTCCAAGTCGACACCTATGCGAGGCGGGGCGCCGGCGTGGTCGTCGTCCCGCATGACCAGTTGAGTCCGCCGCTGCTCGATTTGCACGCGCTTGTTGGCATTGAAGAAGGCGTGCAACTCCTCGGTCGCGGTGGCACCAAGGCCGTGCCCGCTGCTTCGCGTTCGAGTGGTCAGGCGGCGGCATAACCATCCCGGACGGCCGGATCGCACCACGAGATGCCGGATTGAGGCCAGTGTGAAGGGCACGATCACCAGCACTGCCATGAAGAGCAGACCTGCCATCATCACCATGCCGACCTAACGTGCGAAGGTGACGCATCCGTTCCTGGCCGTTGCTGCCGTGTACGGCGGCGCCAGTCAGAGCCATTCGCCGATTGCGGCGACCAGCACCGTCGCTTCGTAGCGAACAGCGAGCTTGTCATACCGCGTGGCCACCGCGCGGTTTCGCTTCAGCCGGTTGATTCCGCACTCGGGGGCTCCCCCCAAGACCAGGTAGTTAACGGATTCGGGCTGACGACAAGGGAGTTCGGCATCACGTTGGAACGCGGGCAACGGGGCCACGTTGATCAGGTAGTCCGCCAAGACTGCTGGTCGCC
>NZ_JAHSQD010000021.1 GCF_020103755.1 Streptomyces sp. LS1784 | reverse complement strand
GCCGCCCACTGGCAGGCGCTGCAGCGGGGCACCGACTCCGGCCGGGCAGCCGTGGCCCGGGCCGTCCGCGAGGAGGCCGTCGGCGCCGCACCCGGCCGGGCCGCCCCCGGAGACAGCGGCAGCATCACCGGCACGACGAACACCACCAGCACCCCCGGCGGCACCACCGCCGGCCGCGACCCCGGTGACCAGAGCACCGGTCCGACCTCAGAAGGAGCCGAGCAGTGAGCAGCACGCCCAGCCCGACCGCCACCGACGAGATCTCGTGGGTGCTGACCCCGCTGCTGGAGCTGCCGGGGGTGCTGCACGCGGTCGTCGCCACCGGGGACGGCCTGGTCGAGGGCGCCTCGGGCGGCCTGGACCGCGCCTCGGCCGAGCGGGTCGCCGCGATGACCGCCACCGTGCACGCCGCCGCCCGGGCCTTCACCACCGCGTTCACCGACGCCGAGCGGCCCCGGCTGGCCCAGACCGTGGTGGAGTCCGACCTCGGCTACGCCATCGTGGTGCCCGCCGGGGAGAACACCTCGCTCGCCGTGTTCACCTCGCCGGACGCCCAGCTCGGCAACGTGGCCTACCAGATGCAGCTGCAGGTCGCCGCCCTGGGTCGCGCGCTCGCGAGCCCGACCCGGCGGCAGGACGACGACGGCCGGTCATGACCGCCGTCCCCCGCAGGCGGATGGTGCCCGCCTACCTGGCCACCGGAGGCCGCAGCAGCCCCGGCACCAAGGGCTTCGAGCGGCTGACCGTGCTGTTCGCCGACCGCGCCGACCCGCCGGCCGCGCTGGAACCCGAACACCGCCGGCTCTGGGACCTGCTGCGCCCCGGCGCGCTGACCGTGGTGGAGGCCGCCGCGCACCTGCGCCTGCCGGTCAGCGCCACCGTCTTCCTCGCGGCCGACCTGGTCGAGGCGGGCTGCCTGCACGCCCGCGCGCCGATCCCGCGCGCCCAGCAGACCGACCGCTCCATCGTCGAGAGGCTCCTCGTTGGACTCCGTGCGCTCCGGTGACCCGGCCGGCCGGCCGGACCCGGAAGACCAGACGATCCGGCCCGGAGGGGTGGATCAGCCGGGCCGGGTGGGCTACCTGCCCGACCAGGACCAGACGCTGATGAAGCTGGTGGTGGCCGGCCCGTTCGGGGTCGGCAAGACCACCCTCATCCGCACCCTCTCCGAGATCGCCACCCTGCACACCGAGGAGGCGATGACCGAGACCGGCCGCCCGGTGGACGACCTGGCCGGCCTGCCCGAGAAGGCCACCACCACCGTCGCCGTCGACTTCGGCCGGCTCACCCTGCCCGGCAACGTCGTGCTCTACATGTTCGGCACTCCCGGCCAGCGCCGCTTCTTCCCGCTCTGGCAGGACATCGCCCGCGGCGCCCTGGGCGCGCTGGTGCTCGCCGACACCCGCCGGCTGGCGGACTCCTTCGAGATCATGGACATGGTCGAGGAGCAGGGACTGCCGTACGCCGTCGCGGTCAACCGCTTCCCCGACGCACCGGACCACCCGGTCGAGGTGCTGCGCACCCACCTGGACCTGCACCCCGCCACCCCGCTGCTGCTCTGCGACGCCCGCGAGCGCGACAGCAGCCTGGACGCGCTGATCGCGCTGGCCGAGCACATCCTGGACGCCCTGCCCGCCGCCGCCCCCGCCACCCCGGAGCAGCCGTGACCGTCGAGTCCCGACCGACCCCGATCCACGGGCCGGTCTTCGCCGCCGATCCCAAGCTGGTCTACGAGCGGCTGCGGCGGCACGGCCCGGTCGCCCCGGTGGAGATCGCGCCCGGCGTCCAGGCCCTGCTGGTCACCGACTACCAGGCCGCGCTGGACCTGCTGCGCGACACCGACACCTTCTCCAAGGACTCCCGGGCCTGGCAGCGGACCATCCCGCCGGACTCCCCGCTGATGCCGATGCTCGGCTACCGTCCGACCGCCATGTTCAGCGACGGCGAGACGCACGCGCGCTACCGAGCGGTGATCACCGACGCCCTCGCGCTGTTCGAACCGCATCGGCTCCAGCGGCAGGTCGCCGAGACCGCGCACCGGCTGATCGACCGCTTCGCCGGCGCCGGACACGCCGACCTGATCGCCGAGTACGCCCGCCAGTTGCCCGCCTTCGTGCTCACCACCTGGTTCGGCGTGCCGCAGGAGCAGCGCGCCGAGGTGGTGGACTCGATCACCGGGCTGATCGAGTCCACCGCGCAGGCGGGCGCCTCGTACGGGAAGCTCCTGGCGGTGGTCACCGCGATGGTCGCCGAGCGCCGCGAGCGCCCCCGGCACGACCTGGCCTCCTGGTACGTCACCCACCCGGTCGGGCTGGACGACGACGAGGTGATCCGGCAGATCACCCTGACCCTGATCGCCGGGCACGAGCCGACCACCAACCTGATCGGCAACGCCCTGCTGCGCCTGCTCACCGACGCCCGCTACGCCGGCTCGCTGTTCGGCGGCGCGATGACCGCCCACCAGGCGATCGACGAGGTGCTCTGGCACGAGCCGCCGATGGCCAACCTCTCGGCCCACTACCCGCGGTACGACATCACCTTCCACGGCCGGGAGATCAAGGCGGGGTCGCTGGTCCTGGTCTCGTACGCGGCCGCCAACTCCCAGGCCGCGCCGCCCACCGGGGACGGCGGGCTGCGCAGCGGCGAGAGCGCCCACCTGGCCTGGGCGGCCGGCCCGCACGCCTGCCCGGCCAGGGACCCGGCCCTGCTGATCGCGATCACCGCCGTCGAGCAGCTGGGCAGCCGCCTCAGTGATCTCGAACTGTCGACCCCCGCCGAGGAGTTGCTCTGGCGCCCGGGCCCGTTCCACCGCGCCCTGATGCACCTGCCGGTCCGCTTCGAACCGGTCGCGGGATGACGCGCAGGCCCGGGCACCGTACGGTGCCCGGGCCTCCTGCCGGTCGTCCTACCCGGCCGGCCTCAGCGTCAGCGAGACGCTGTTGATGCAGTACCGCAGGTCGGTCGGAGTTCCGTAGCCCTCCCCCTCGAAGACGTGCCCGAGGTGCCCGCCGCACGTCGCGCAGCGCACCTCGACACGTCGCATGCCGAGGCTGTTGTCCTCCAGCAGCTCCACGGCGTCGGAGTCGCGCGCATCGTAGAAGGACGGCCAGCCGCAGTGGCTGTCGAACTTGGTCCCGGAGCTGAACAGCTCGGCCCCGCAGGCCCGGCAGCTGTAGACGCCCACCGTCTTGGTGTCGGTGTACTCACCGGTGAACGGGCGCTCGGTGCCCGCCTCGCGGAGTACGTGGTACTCCTCGGGGCTGAGCTGGGCGCGCCACTCGGCCTCGGTCTTCTCGATCTCGTAGCTCATCACGGGCTCCCGGTCGCGGTGTACGTACGGGTCAGACGTTGGAAGCAACGTTCGTGAGGTGGGCCAGGCCTCCCCCGAGGTGGTCCAGGATGGCCGGCCCGAGGTTGGTGACGTCCCCGGCGCCCATGGTGAGCAGCAGGTCGCCGGGACGGGCGAGGCCGGCCAGCAGGGCGGGGGCGGCGGCGAAGGAGTGCTCGGCGGTGACCTCGGCGCCGGCCCGGCGGGCGGCGTCGACGATCAGCTCGCTGGTCACCCCGGGGATCGGGTCCTCGCGGGCCGGGTAGATGTCCAGCACCACCGAGGCGTCGGCCAGCGCCAGGGCCCGGCCCATCTCCTCGGAGAGCTGCTGGGTGCGGCTGAACAGGTGCGGCTGGAAGACCACCAGCACCCGGCCCTCGCCGGTCAGGCCCTCGCGGATCGCCTCCAGGTCGGCGGTCATCTCGGTGGGGTGGTGGGCGTAGGAGTCGATCACCTGGACCCCGCCGGCCTCGCCCTTGAGCTGGAGGCGGCGGCGCACGCCGGTGTAGGCGCCGAGCGCCTTGGCCAGGTCGGCGGCCGGGACGCCCAGCGCGACGCCGGCGGCCAGCGCGGCCACCGCGTTGTGGGCGTAGTGCCGGCCGGGCACCGAGACGGTGAAGGCCAGCTCGGCGCCGTCCAGCAGCACCGTGACCTCGCTGGTCATGCCGTGGGCGACCACCGACAGCACCCGCAGGTCGGCGTCCTCGGCGGAGCCGACCGTCACCACGTTCAGGCCCTCGCGGCCGGCCACCCGGGAGGTGAGCTCGCGGGCGCCGTCGTGGTCGGCCGAGACCACCAGGGTGCCGCCGGGGACGATCCGGCCGACGAAGGTCTCGAAGGACTCGTAGATCTCCTCGATCGAGGCGTAGTTGGCGTGGTGGTCCAGCTCCACGTTGAGCACGATCGCCACCTCGGGCGCGTACTTGTGGAAGCTGCGGTCGCTCTCGTCCGCCTCGGCGACGAAGATCTCGCCGGTGCCGTGGTGGGCGTTGGAGCCGGGCGCGTCGAGGTCGCCGCCGATCGCGTAGGAGGCGTCCAGGCCCAGCTCGCCGAGGGCGACGGCGAGCATGCTGGTGGTGGTGGTCTTGCCGTGGGTGCCGGCCACCGCCAGCGCCCGGCGGCCGCCCATCAGCGCGGCCAGCGCGTCGGAGCGGTGCACCACCGGGATGCCGCGCTCGTGGGCGGCCACCAGCTCCGGGTTGTCGGCGCGGATCGCGCTGGAGACGACCACGCTGCTGGTGCCGTCCGGCACGTGCTCGGCGGCGTGGCCGACGTGCACGGTGGCGCCGAGGGCGCGCAGCGCGAGGACGGTCTCGGACTCCTTGGAGTCGCTGCCGGAGACGCTGGCCCCGCGCACGGCGAGGATCTTCGCCAGGCCGGACATCCCGGCGCCGCCGATGCCGATGAAGTGCGGGGCGTGCAGGTCGTGCGCGGCGTCGTTCAAGGCGTGGCTCCGTACGGGCGGGGGCAGACAGGTCGGGCGGACGGGACGGGAAGACGGAATCGTCCTCGCGGGCGGACCGCAAGGACGATTCTGCACCACCGGCGCGCCGGGCTAGGAGTCGCTGGCGAACAGCCTGAGCACCGGGACCCCTACCTTGTGCCGGGCCTGGGAGGCCCAGTCGCGATGGAAGAACTCCTCGACGAAGTGCGGTGAGGTGAGCACCACCACCTCGTCCGCCCGGTGTTCCTCGACGACCGCGCGCAGCCGCTCCAGCGGCTTCTCCTCGACCAGCTCGCCCACCGCCTCGGTCCCGGCCGAGCGCAGGTGGCGCAGGCTGTGCTCCAGCGACTCGGTGGCCACGGTCGGCCCGCTCTCGGACTCGTCGTGCTCGTGCACCACCTTGTCGAGGTGGCCGAGGGCGACGTCGTCGAGCGCTCGCAGCAGTTCGTCCTGCTTGCCGCGCGGCTGCATCAGGACGACGAAGGACACCTCCTCCTCGCCGTGGAGCGTGGTGACGAGCTCCACGTCCGCGTCGGAGAGAGCCTTTTCGATCATCAGTACCGTCTTGAACACGTGAATCCCTTCCAGTGGCCGGCCCCCGGGCCCCGGCATCGCATAACGGGATCACGATCGGGGGGTCACGGGGTCATCCGAACCCGGGTAACGCAGGTAGCGGGTGAAGAGGAATCCTTTCTGCTCGATCAATGAGACCAGCCGCATCCGCTGCACGTCCGGCATTCGCGCATCGTGGAGGATGCGCGGCGCGTCGCCCCCGGTGAGCAGCGGCGCCAGCGACAGGCACAGCTCGTCCAGCAGGCCGGCCGCCGTGATCTGCCCCAGCAGGCGCGGGCCGCCCTCGGTCAGCAGCCGGGTCCAGCCCCGTTCGGCCAGGGCCGCCACGCCCGCCCGCAGGTCCACCGAACCGGTGCCGGCGAGCACCAGGTCGGCCACCTCGGCGACCGCTCGGCGGCGCTCCGCGGGGGCGTCCCCGGTGGTGATCACCACCGTCCTGACCAGCGGCTCGGTGAACAGCGGCGCGGTCAGGTCCAGCTGCAGCGAGCGGCTCACCACGGCGATCGCCGGGGCGGGCGCCTGCCCCGCCGCGGCCCGGGCTGCCGCGAACTCCTTGCGCGCCCGGGCCGGACGGTAGCCCTCGGCGCGGACCGTCTCCGCGCCCACCAGTACCACGTCCGACAGCGCCCGCAGCACCCCGAAGATCCGCTTGTCGGCGTCGCCGGAGAGCCCCTCGGACAGCCCGTCCAGCCTGGCCCCGCCGTCGAGGCCGGACACCATGTTGGCGCGCAGCCAGGGGCGCCCCTGATTCACCTGTTCGGGGTACGCGTAGAGGGCGGCGAGCGATTCCAGCGCGGCGGGATCGGCAAGCGTCGCGCTCAGCGGGCTGATCAACTGTTGCATGTCCCCAGTCTTCCACCGTGGACCGTGGGTCGTTCGGACGGCGTACAGGGCAGGCGTACCCTCTACTGATGTGCCCGCAGCCTCCCACCCCGCCGCCGCGACCGAGCCGATAGCCGCCGCACACGCGTCCGGCTCCCCGATCGCGCTCACCGACCGCCGCCCCGTCGTGCCCGCCGAGCGGCTGGTCGCCGAGATGGTCCCGCCGCCCCGGTTCGCCGACGTGAGCTTCGGGACGTACATCCCGGACCAGACCCAGCCGAGCCAGTACGAGGCCGTCCAGGTCCTGGAGCAGTTCGCGGCCACCCTTGTCGGGGGAAACGGTTCCGCACCCAAGCGCAGCTGGTTCCGCCGCTCCGCCCCCGCGCCCACCGGCCCGGCCGGGGTCTACCTCGACGGCGGCTACGGCGTCGGCAAGACCCACCTGCTCGCCTCGCTCTGGCACGCCGCCCCCGGCCCCAAGGCCTTCGGCACCTTCGTCGAACTGACCAACCTGGTCGGCGCGCTCGGCTTCCAGCAGGCCGTGCAGACCCTCTCCGGGCACAAGCTGCTCTGCATCGACGAGTTCGAGCTGGACGACCCGGGCGACACCGTGCTGGTCTCCACCCTGCTCGGCCGGCTGGTCGACAACGGGGTGAAGCTGTGCGCCACCTCGAACACCCTGCCGGAGAAGCTCGGCGAGGGCCGTTTCGCCGCCGCCGACTTCCTGCGCGAGATCCAGGGCCTGTCGGCGCACTTCCGCCCGATGCGGATCGACGGCCAGGACTACCGCCACCGCGGCCTGCCGGACGCCCCGCCGCCGTACTCCGACGAGGCCGTCGAGGCCGCCGCGGCCCGCATCCCCGGCGCCGCGCTGGACGACTTCGACGCCCTGCTCGCCCACCTGTCCGCCGTCCACCCCAGCCGCTACGGCGCGCTGCTGGACGACGTCACCGCGGTCTGCCTGCGCGGCGTCAAGCAGGTCGACGACCAGTCCACCGCGCTGCGCCTGGTCGTGCTGGCCGACCGGATGTACGACCGCGAGCTGCCGATCACCGCCTCCGGCCTGCCCTTCGACCAGGTGTTCCCGGAGGAGATGCTGCGCGGCGGCTACCGCAAGAAGTACCTGCGCGCCATCTCCCGCCTGGTCGCCCTCGCCCGGGACAGCGCCAAGTAGGCCCCTCCTGTCAGTCGTGGGTCGTACGGTGGAGGCGTGCGTCCCATCACGAGTATTGAGCGGTCCGTGGCGCCCTTCGAGGTCGTCAGCCCCTTCCAGCCGAACGGCGACCAGCCGACGGCGATCGCCGAGCTGGAACGGCGGATCAGGGGAGGGGAGAAGGACGTCGTGCTGCTCGGTGCCACCGGCACCGGCAAGTCCGCCACCACGGCCTGGATGATCGAGAAACTGCAGCGGCCCACCCTGGTGATGGCGCCGAACAAGACGCTGGCCGCTCAGCTGGCCAACGAGTTCCGCGAGCTGCTGCCGAACAACGCGGTCGAGTACTTCGTCTCGTACTACGACTACTACCAGCCCGAGGCGTACGTCCCGCAGACGGACACCTACATCGAGAAGGACTCCTCGATCAACGAGGAGGTCGAGCGGCTGCGCCACTCGGCGACCAACTCGCTGCTCACCCGCCGGGACGTGGTCGTGGTCGCCTCGGTCTCCTGCATCTACGGACTCGGCACCCCGCAGGAGTACGTGGACCGGATGGTGCCGCTCAAGGTCGGCCAGGAGATCGACCGGGACGACCTGCTGCGCCGCTTCGTCGACATCCAGTACGCCCGCAACGACGTGGCCTTCAGCCGCGGCACCTTCCGGGTCCGCGGCGACACCATCGAGATCTTCCCGGTCTACGAGGAGCTCGCCGTCCGGATCGAGATGTTCGGCGACGAGATCGAGGCGCTGTACACCCTGCACCCGCTCACCGGCGAGATCATCAGCCAGGACGACTCCGTCTACGTCTTCCCCGCCTCGCACTACGTGGCCGGCCCCGAGCGCATGGAGCGCGCGATCGACGGCATCGAGACGGAGCTGGCGCAGACGCTCGCCCGGCTGGAGAAGCAGGGCAAGCTGCTGGAGGCCCAGCGGCTGCGGATGCGCACCACCTACGACATCGAGATGCTGCGCCAGATCGGCACCTGCTCGGGCGTCGAGAACTACTCGATGCACTTCGACGGCCGTGAGCCCGGTTCCCCGCCGAACACCCTGCTCGACTACTTCCCGGAGGACTTCCTCCTGGTCATCGACGAGTCGCACGTCACCGTCCCGCAGATCGGCGCGATGTACGAGGGTGACGCCTCGCGCAAGCGCACCCTGGTCGAGCACGGCTTCCGGCTGCCCTCCGCGATGGACAACCGCCCGCTGAAGTGGGAGGAGTTCCTGGGGCGGATCGGCCAGACCGTCTACCTGTCGGCGACGCCCGGCCCGTACGAGCTGTCGCGCGGCGACGGCCAGGTCGAGCAGATCATCCGCCCGACCGGCCTGATCGACCCCGAGGTGATCGTCAAGCCGACCGAGGGCCAGATCGACGACCTGGTGCACGAGGTCCGCAAGCGGGTCGAGCGGGACGAGCGCGTCCTGGTCACCACGTTGACGAAGAAGATGGCCGAGGACCTCACCGACTACATGCTCGGCCTGGACATCCGGGTCCGGTACCTGCACAGCGACGTGGACACCCTGCGCCGGGTGGAGCTGCTGCGCGAGCTGCGGGCGGGCCGGTACGACGTGCTGGTCGGCATCAACCTGCTGCGCGAGGGCCTGGACCTGCCCGAGGTGTCGCTGGTGGCGATCCTGGACGCGGACAAGGAGGGCTTCCTGCGTTCCGGCACCTCGCTGATCCAGACGATCGGCCGCGCCGCCCGTAACGTCTCCGGCCAGGTCCACATGTACGCGGACAAGATCACCCCCGCGATGGAGAAGGCCATCGACGAGACCAACCGCCGCCGGGCCGTGCAGCAGGCCTACAACAAGGAGCACGGGATCGACCCGCAGCCGCTGCGCAAGAAGATCGGCGACATCCTGGACACCCTCGCCCGCGAGGACGTGGACACCGACGAGCTGCTCTCCACCGGGTACCGGAACCAGGGCAAGGGCAAGGCCCCGGTGCCGTCGCTGGGCGCGGAGCGCAAGCCGGCCAAGTCCCTGCCGGCCGCCGAGCTGGCGGACCTGATCCAGGAGATGACCGACCGGATGCACACGGCCGCCGCAGACCTCCAGTTCGAGGTCGCGGCCCGGCTGCGCGACGAGGTCAAGGAACTGAAGAAGGAACTGCGGCAGATGCGCGAGGCCGGTGTGGCGTAGGCGTACCGGAGGGGCGCACCCGAGCGGCGACCGGGCTTGGCCGGAATGACACCGGTCAAGCCCACGGGTGTCTCAGCCTTGCCACAAACGGGGAAACCCGGGGGAGGCCGGGGTGCCGCAGGCCCTAGGCTGGCCTGCGGCATCGTGCCCTCGGGACGGGGTGGCGGGCCGTACGCAGAGGGGGCCTCAGCCGGGGGACGGCGACGGGGTGTTCCACCGTGGAGCCGCGCGGGTGTGACCGCGCGGCCGGCAGAGAGGACAACGTCGTGTCGGTGAACCTGGCCAAGGGGCAGCGGGTCAGCCTCCAGAAGGGGCAGGGCGGCGCCCTGACCGTGGTCCGGATGGGCCTCGGCTGGCAGGCCGCCCCCAAGCGCGGGCTGTTCGGCAGTCGCACCCGGAAGATCGACCTGGACGCCTCGGCGCTGCTGTACGCCGAGAAGACCCCGTCCGACGTGGTGTTCTTCTCGCACCTGGAGAGCAACGACGGCTCCGTCCGGCACACCGGCGACAACCTGGAGGGCGGCTCCGGGGCCGAGGACGACGAGGCGATCCTGGTCGACCTGGTGCACGTGCCCGTGAACATCACCCAGGTGGTGTTCACGGTGAGCTCGTACACCGGGCAGACCTTCGCCGAGGTGCAGCGGGCGCACTGCCGGCTGGTGGACGAGACCACCGGGCTGGAGCTGGCCCGCTACGAGCTGGCGGGCGGCGGGCCGCACACCGGGCAGATCATGGCCAAGGTGGTCCGGGACGGCAACGGCGGCTGGGAGATGCAGGCGATCGGCGCGCCGGCGAAGGGGCGCACCTTCCAGGACCTGCTGCCGGCGATCGAGCCGTATCTCTGACGGTTCTTTACCTTCTTTACCTTTCCTTGCCCTCCCTGTTACTCTCGACGGCAGCGGAGGGGAGTATTCCTCGACAGCCGACCCCGTCATCACGGGTGCCCGTCGCGGCACCCCGGGGCGCTGGTCCGACGTGGCTTTGCCCGGCGGGCGGAAGAGACCTCCGGCAGTGACGATGACTGTCTCGCCTAGCTGCCGGAGGAGCAGTAGTGGACGTTTCCGTAACCATGTGGGTCACCACGATCGGTGTGCTGATCGCCCTGATCGTGGCCGACTTCTTCATCGGTGGACGCAAGCCGCACGAGGTCTCGATCAAGGAGGCCGGGATCTGGACGGTCGTCTGGGTCGTGCTGGCGCTGATCTTCGGCGGTTTCCTCTGGTGGCACTCCGGCGCCGAGCCGGCGGGTGAGTTCTTCGCGGGTTACATCACCGAGAAGTCGCTCAGTGTCGACAACCTCTTCGTGTTCATCCTGATCATGGGCAAGTTCGCCGTCCCGAAGATCTACCAGCAGCGCGTGCTGATGTTCGGTGTGATCATCGCGCTGGTGCTCCGGGCGGTGTTCATCGCCGGCGGCGCCGCGCTGGTCTCCGAGTTCTCCTGGGTGTTCTTCATCTTCGGCGGCTTCCTGATCTGGACGGCCTGGAAGCTGGTCAAGGAGGCGCGGGCCGAGGAGGAGGACGAGGAGTTCGAGGAGAACCGCCTGCTCAAGTCGATCACCCGGCGCTTCCCGTCCACTGACGGCTACCGCGGCACCAAGCTCCTGGTCCGGGAGAACGGCCGCCGGCTGATCACCCCGATGCTGATCGTCATGCTGGCGATCGGCACTACGGACGTGCTGTTCGCGCTGGACTCGATCCCGGCCATCTTCGGCCTCACCCAGGACCCGTACATCGTCTTCACCGCCAACGCCTTCGCCCTGATGGGTCTGCGCCAGCTGTACTTCCTGATCGGCGGCCTGCTGAAGAAGCTGGTCCACCTGTCGTACGGCCTGTCGGTGATCCTCGGCTTCATCGGCGTGAAGCTGGTGCTGCACGCCGCGCACGAGGCGGGCGCGACGTGGGCCCCGGAGATCGGCATCCCGTTCTCGCTGGGCTTCATCGTGGTGGTGCTGGCCGTCACCACGTTCACCAGCCTGCGGGCGTCGAAGAAGGCCGAGCAGGCCGAGCGCGAGAAGCTCGACGCCTGACGCCTGACCCGGTACTGCCGAGGCCCCCGTGACCGCTTCCGGTCGCGGGGGCCCCGGCCGTTCGGCGGGGGCGGACTACCAGCCGCGCTCGCGCCATTCCTCCAGGTGCGGGCGCTCGGCGCCGAGGGTGGTGTCGTTGCCGTGGCCGGGGTAGACCCAGGCCTCGTCCGGCAGGACGTCGAAGACCTTCTCGGTGACGTCCCGGTAGAGCGTGCGGAAGGCCTCCGGGTCGCCCCAGGTGTTGCCCACGCCGCCGGGGAAGAGGCAGTCGCCGGTGAAGACGTGCGGGTGGCCCTGCGGGTCGTCGTAGACCAGCACGATCGCGCCCGGGGTGTGGCCGACCAGGTGCCGGACGGTCAGCTCCACGTCGCCGACCCGCAGCCGGTCGCCGTCCGCGAGCAGCAGCTCGGTGGGGACGTCGATGCCCTCGGCGTCGTGCTCGCCGGCGGCCGTCCGGGCGCCGGTGGTGGCGACCACCTCGGCCAGTGCGCCCCAGTGGTCGTGGTGCCGGTGGGTGGTGACCACCGTTTCGAGGTCGTCCCCGACGGTCTCCAGCAGCACCGGCGCGTCGGCGGCCGCGTCGATCAGCAGCTGCTCGTCGGTGGCCCGGCAGCGCAGCAGGTAGGCGTTGTTGTCGTACGGGCCGACGGCCACCTTGGTGATGATCAGATGGGCCAGCTCCCGCACGTCCGGCGGTCCGCCGACCTTGACCGCTCCGTGGTACGTCATCCGTTCGCTCCCTCTCCAGTGGCTCCTGGGATCATCCTCGCGCCGTCAGCCCATCGGGGGAAGCTGGGGGAGGGCGGTGTCGGGGGTGCGGCGCAGGCCGTCCCCGGCGGACCGGCCGGAGAGCCAGGCGGTGAGGGCGCGGACGGGGCCCTCGACGGTCAGGGCCGGCTCGCCGGTGCCGATCACGGCGCGGTCCTCGGTGTCCTCGGCGACCAGTTCGACGGCGGGCAGGCCGGCCTTCTCGGCCAGGCCGGCGGCGAGCTTGCGGAACTGGGCGGCGGCGAAGGACTCCGGCCAGTGCGCGGGGGTGTACCCGGCGTCCAGGTCGACGTGGTGGTACTCCAGCTCCACCAGGCGCTTGGCCGGGATGTCGGAGGCCGGGAAGAGGTAGCCGAAGCGGTGCCTGACCTGGACGGCCCAGGCCTCGTCGGCCATCAGCGTGGCGGCGGCCAGGAAGCGCTCGTGGGAGTCGCGCAGGTCGGCGAGCTGGACCTCCAGCGGGCGGGGCGCGTCGCGCTCGATGCCCTGGTCGCGGGCCTCGTCGCTGGCGTACTGCGGGACGTCGGTGCCGGTGCGGGCGCCGGTCAGCAGGTTGACCAGGGAGTCGGCGTTGCGGGCGAGGTGGGCCAGCACGTGGCCGCGGGTCCAGCCGGGCAGCGCGGAGGGCTCGGCGAGGGCCTCGGGCTTCAGTTCGGCCGCGGTGTGCAGCAGGTGCCGGGTGCTCTCCTCGACCTGGGCCAGGTGCCGGGCGGCGGAGGCGGCGGCGGACTGCGGGTCGGTCATCGAATCTGCCTTCTGTGACGAGACGGCGCGTTGCCCAAGGGGGCTTCGCTCGTTGACCAGGCGACGCTACCCCCGAATCCGGGCCCTGAGCAGGGGGTTTTCCGACGCGGACACGGTGGGCGCACGGTGCGGGTACGGACGGTCCGGGGGTGGCCTTCACTCGTTCGGGTGGCCTCCACTGGACAGAGTCGATATTCGAACGCCTGAGCTATAGGCTGGCTGCCGCATCCTGGAAGAAGTACCGAAACTCACCGCAAGCCCTCTCGCCCCGGAGAAAGGCGCCAGAAGCAGTGGCCGACCGCCTCATCGTCCGCGGTGCTCGCGAGCACAACCTCAAGAACGTCTCGCTCGACCTGCCCCGCGACTCCCTCATCGTCTTCACGGGCCTCTCCGGCTCCGGCAAGTCCTCGCTCGCCTTCGACACGATCTTCGCCGAGGGCCAGCGCCGCTACGTCGAGTCGCTGTCCTCCTACGCCCGTCAGTTCCTCGGGCAGATGGACAAGCCCGACGTGGACTTCATCGAAGGCCTCTCCCCGGCCGTCTCGATCGACCAGAAGTCCACCAACCGCAACCCCCGTTCGACCGTCGGCACCATCACCGAGGTCTACGACTACCTGCGCCTGCTGTTCGCCCGGATCGGCAAGCCGCACTGTCCGCACTGCGGCCGCCCGATCGCCAAGCAGTCGCCGCAGGCGATCGTGGACAAGGTGCTGGAGCTCACCGAGGGCACCCGCTTCCAGGTGCTGAGCCCGGTGGTGCGCGAGCGCAAGGGCGAGTTCGTCGACCTCTTCGCCGACCTCCAGTCCAAGGGCTACTCCCGCGCCCGCGTCGACGGTGAGACGATCCAGCTCGCCGAGCCGCCGAAGCTCAAGAAGCAGGAGAAGCACACCATCGAGGTGGTGATCGACCGCCTGACCGTCAAGGACAGCGCCAAGCGGCGGCTCACCGACTCGGTGGAGACGGCCCTGCGGCTGTCCGGCGGCATGGTCGTGCTCGACTTCGTCGACCTCCCCGAGGACGACCCGGAGCGCGAGCGGATGTACTCCGAGCACCTCTACTGCCCGTACGACGACGTGTCGTTCGAGGAGCTGGAGCCGCGCTCGTTCTCCTTCAACTCGCCGTTCGGCGCCTGCCCGGACTGCTCGGGCCTGGGCAACCGGATGGAGGTCGACGCGGAGCTGGTCGTGCCGGACGTCGAGCGCTCGCTGGACGAGGGCGCGATCCACCCGTGGTCGGCCGGGCACGCCAAGGAGTACTTCCAGCGCCTGATCGACGCGCTGGCCGAGGAGCTCGGCTTCCGCACCGACATCCCCTGGGCCGGGCTGCCCGCCCGCGCCAAGAAGGCGCTGCTGTACGGGCACAAGCACCAGGTGCAGGTCCGCTACCGCAACCGCTTCGGCCGGGAGCGTTCGTACAGCACCGGCTTCGAGGGCGCGATCCCGTTCATCCAGCGCCGGCACACCGAGGCGGAGAGCGACAGCAGCCGCGAGCGCTTCGAGGGCTACATGCGCGAGGTGCCCTGCCCGACCTGCCAGGGCACCCGGCTCAAGCCGGTGGTGCTCGCGGTCACCGTCGAGGGCAGGTCGATCGCCGAGGTCTCCTCGATGTCGATCAGCGACTGCTCCGAGTTCCTGGGCGCGATGAAGCTGAGCGCCCGGGACAAGCAGATCGCCGAGCGGGTCCTGAAGGAGGTCAACGAGCGGCTGCGCTTCCTGGTCGACGTCGGCCTGGACTACCTCTCGCTCGACCGCGCGGCCGGCACCCTGTCCGGCGGCGAGGCCCAGCGCATCCGGCTGGCCACCCAGATCGGCTCCGGCCTGGTCGGCGTGCTGTACGTGCTGGACGAGCCGTCCATCGGCCTGCACCAGCGGGACAACCACCGGCTGATCGAGACGCTGGTGCGGCTGCGCGACATCGGCAACACCCTGATCGTGGTCGAGCACGACGAGGACACCATCAAGACCGCGGACTGGGTGGTCGACATCGGCCCGGGCGCCGGCGAGCACGGCGGCAAGGTGGTGCACTCCGGCTCGCTGAAGCAGCTGCTCGGCAACAAGGAGTCGCTGACCGGCCAGTACCTCTCCGGCAAGCGGTCCATCCCGATCCCGGCGGCCCGCCGAGACCGGGACAGGAAGCGCCAGTTGACGGTGCACGGCGCCCGCGAGCACAACCTCAAGGACGTCACCGTCGGCTTCCCGCTCGGTACCCTCACCGCGATCACCGGTGTCTCCGGCTCCGGCAAGTCGACGCTGGTCAACGACATCCTCTACACCCACCTCGCCCGGGAGCTGAACGGCGCCCGCAGCGTGCCCGGCCGGCACACCCGGATCACCGGCACCGACCTGGTGGACAAGGTGGTGCACGTCGACCAGTCGCCGATCGGCCGCACCCCGCGGTCCAACCCGGCCACCTACACCGGGGTGTTCGACCACGTCCGCCGGCTCTTCGCGGAGACGCAGGAGGCCAAGGTCCGCGGCTACCTGCCCGGCCGGTTCTCCTTCAACGTCAAGGGCGGCCGCTGCGAGAACTGCACCGGCGACGGCACCATCAAGATCGAGATGAACTTCCTGCCGGACGTCTACGTGCCGTGCGAGGTCTGCCACGGCGCCCGGTACAACCGGGAGACGCTGGAGGTGCACTACAAGGGCAAGTCCATCGCCGAGGTGCTGGACATGCCGATCGAGGAGGCGCTGGGCTTCTTCGAAGCCGTCCCGGCGATCGCCCGGCACCTGCGGACGCTCAACGACGTCGGCCTCGGCTACGTCCGGCTCGGCCAGTCCGCGCCGACGCTCTCCGGCGGTGAGGCGCAGCGCGTCAAGCTCGCCTCGGAGCTCCAGAAGCGCTCCACCGGGCGGACGGTCTACGTGCTGGACGAGCCCACCACCGGCCTGCACTTCGAGGACATCAGCAAGCTGATCAAGGTGCTCAGCGGGCTGGTGGACAAGGGCAACACGGTGATCGTCATCGAGCACAACCTCGATGTGATCAAGACCGCCGACTGGGTCGTCGACATGGGCCCCGAGGGCGGCTCCGGCGGCGGCACGGTGGTCGCCGAGGGCACCCCGGAGCAGATCGCCGCCGTCCCGGAGAGCCACACCGGCAAGTTCCTGCGGGACATCCTGCCGGCCGACTTCGCGGACGCCCCGGTCGCCGCCCCGGCGAAGAAGGCGCCGCGCAAGCGCGCGGTCGCAGCGAAGAAGTAGTCCCGTCCACCCACCGGCCGCTCCCGCCGCTCCCGTTGTCCGGGTAGTCAGGGAGCGGCCGGTGGGTGCGGCATAGACTTCCGTGGTCCCTCGCAGCAGCAACCGTAGGAGCACACCGATGTCCGAGGCCCCCGAGACCAACCCCACCGCCTCCCGCCGCACCCTGCTCTGCGGGGCCGCGGCCGTCCTGGCGGCCGGCGGCACCGTGGCGGTCACCGGATGCAGCTCCTCCTCCGGCGGCAGCGCCCCCAAGGGCCCGGTCGACCTCGGCCCGGCCTCGGCCGTGCCGGAGGGCGGCGGCAAGGTCTTCCGCGAGCAGAAGATCGTGGTGACCCAGCCCACCGCCGGCCAGTACAAGGCGTTCAGCGCCAAGTGCACCCACGCCGGCTGCGTCGTGGACCAGGTGAAGAACGACCAGATCCAGTGCCCCTGCCACGGCAGCCGGTTCGCCATCACCGACGGCGCCGTGCAGGACGGACCGGCCTCCTCCCCGCTGCCCTCCTACACCGTCACGGTCGAGGGCGGCAACCTCAAGGTGACCCCGAGCTGACCCAGTTGAGCGCCTCGCGACCGCCACGGTCCCCCCTGACGATCTCCGCCCCGCGGCCCCGGCCCCACTCGGTACGGTGGACCCATGGCTGACCCGAGCACCTACCGCCCCGCGCCCGGTGCGATCCCGACTTCCCCCGGCGTCTACAAGTTCCGTGACGCCCACGGCCGGGTCATCTACGTCGGCAAGGCCAAGAGCCTGCGGCCGCGCCTGTCGTCCTACTTCCAGGACCTGGCCGGCCTGCACCCGCGCACCGCGACCATGGTCACCACCGCCGCCTCGGTGGAGTGGACCGTGGTCGGCACCGAGGTCGAGGCGCTCCAGCTGGAGTACTCCTGGATCAAGGAGTTCGACCCGCGGTTCAACGTCAAGTACCGCGACGACAAGAGCTATCCGGAACTCGCCGTCACCCTCAACGAGGAGTACCCGCGGGTCCAGGTGATGCGCGGGGCGCACAAGAAGGGCGTGCGCTACTTCGGTCCGTACGGGCACGCCTGGGCGATCCGCGAGACGGTCGACCTGCTGCTGCGCGTCTTCCCCGTCCGCACCTGCTCCAACGGCGTCTTCAAGCGCGCCCGCCAGGTCGGCCGGCCCTGCCTGCTCGGCTACATCGGCAAGTGCGCCGCGCCCTGCGTCGGCAAGGTCTCGGCGGACGAACACCGCGCGCTGGCCGAGGACTTCTGCGACTTCATGGCCGGGCGCACCGGCAACTACCTGCGCCGGCTGGAAGACCAGATGCAGGAGGCAGCCGCCGAGCTGGAGTACGAGAAGGCGGCCCGGCTGCGGGACGACATCGGCGCCCTCAAGCGCGCGATGGAGAAGAACGCCATCGTGCTCGCCGACGCGACCGACGCCGACCTGCTGGCCGTCGCCGAGGACGAGCTCGAAGCCGCCGTGCAGATCTTCCACGTCCGTGGCGGCCGGGTGCGCGGCCAGCGCGGCTGGGTCACCGACAAGGTCGAGGACGTCGACACCGCAGGCCTGGTCGAGCACGCCCTCCAGCAGCTCTACGGCGGCGGCGAGTCCGTCCCGCGCGAGGTGCTCGTCCCCGCCCTGCCCGACCAGGTGGAGCCGGTCCGCGCGTGGCTGAGCGGCCTGCGCGGCAGCCAGGTCGACCTGCGCATCCCCCAGCGCGGCGACAAGAAGGACCTGATGGCCACCGTGCAGCGCAACGCCCAGCAGGCGCTCGCACTGCACAAGACGAAGCGCGCCTCCGACCTCACCACCCGCAGCCGCGCCCTCCAGGAGATCGCCGACGCGCTGGAGCTGGACTCCGTCCCACTGCGCATCGAGTGCTACGACATCTCCCACCTCCAGGGCGAGGACGTGGTCGCCTCCATGGTCGTCTTCGAGGACGGACTGGCCCGCAAGAGCGAGTACCGGCGCTTCCAGATCAGGGGCTTCGAGGGCCAGGACGACGTCCGCTCGATGCACGAGGTGATCAGCCGGCGCTTCCGCCGCTACCTCCAGGAGCGCGAGCAGACCGGCGAGTGGGCCGTCCCCGAGGAGGACGACCCCGACACCGCCACCGGCGGCGCCCGGGACGAGGACGGCCGCCCCAAGCGCTTCGCCTACCCGCCCCAGCTGCTGGTCGTCGACGGCGGCCAGCCGCAGGTCGCCGCCGCCAGGCGTGCCCTGGACGAGCTCGGCATCGACGACGTCGCGCTGTGCGGCCTGGCCAAGCGCCTGGAGGAGGTCTGGCTGCCCGGCGAGGACGACCCGGTGGTGCTGCCCCGCTCCAGCGAGGGCCTCTACCTGCTCCAGCGGGTCCGCGACGAGGCGCACCGCTTCGCGATCAGCTATCAGCGCAACAAGCGTTCCAAGCGACTCACCGCCGGGGAACTGGACTCCGTCCCGGGCCTCGGCGAGACTCGCCGCCGGGCGCTGCTCAAGCACTTCGGCTCGCTGAAGAAGCTCCGGGCCGCCACCGTGGACGAGCTCTGCGAGGTACCCGGCATCGGACGCCGCACCGCGCAGACTGTTGCGGAGGCGTTGTCGTCCCGTACACCCGCCGCACCCGCGGTCAACACCGCGACCGGCGAAATCATCGAGGACGGGGCCGAGCAGGCCGCCGAGCCGGTGGCAGCAGCACCCCAGACCGCACCATCCCAGGAGACGCCATGACGGCCGACGCCGCCCGTCAGCCGGTGTGCCCCGGCCCCGCCCGCCTGCCCGGGCCGGGAAAGGGCGGCCGAGCCGTGCGCGTTCTCCCCTTCAGAAAGACCGAGAGCGGGGAACCGAAGTGACCGTGTCAGACGTGGGCGAGAACGCGCCGGAGCTGGTGATCATCTCCGGTATGTCCGGAGCCGGCCGCTCCACCGCGGCCAAGTGCCTGGAGGACCTCGGCTGGTTCGTGGTGGACAACCTGCCGCCGGCCCTGATCCCGACCATGGTCGACCTGGGCGCCCGCTCCCAGGGCAACGTCGCCCGGATCGGCGTGGTCGTCGACGTCCGCGGCCGGCAGTTCTTCGACGACCTGCTCACCTCGCTGGACGAGCTGGAGAAGCGCGGCGTCCGGCTCCGGGTCGTCTTCCTGGACTCCTCCGACGAGGCGCTGGTGCGCCGCTTCGAGAGCGTCCGCCGCCCGCACCCGCTGCAGGCCGACGGCCGGATCGTGGACGGCATCGCCCGGGAGCGCGACCTGCTGCGCGACCTGCGCGGCGAGGCCGACCTGGTGATCGACACCTCCAACCTCAACGTGCACCAGCTGCGCGCCAAGCTCGACGCCCAGTTCGCCGACCACGACGAGCCCGAGCTGCGTGCGACCGTGATGTCCTTCGGCTTCAAGTACGGCCTGCCGGTCGACGCCGACCTCGTGGTGGACTGTCGCTTCCTGCCCAACCCGCACTGGGTGCCCGAACTGCGGGCCCGCACCGGCACCGACGCGGACGTCGCCGACTACGTCTTCCAGCAGCCCGGAGCCAACGAGTTCCTGGACGGCTACGCCCAGCTGCTGCGCATCATCACCGAGGGATACCGCCGCGAGGGGAAGCGCTACATGACGCTTGCCGTAGGCTGCACCGGTGGCAAGCACCGCAGCGTCGCCATGTCCGAGCGTCTGACCAAGCGTCTCATCGCCGACGGAGTCGAGACGGTGCTCGTCCACCGTGACATGGGACGGGAGTAACCGCCGCCTTCCTGCCGGGCCCGCCGGCGGAGCGGTTGGCGGGCCGAGGAACGCGAGGTGATTGTGGCGGGATATGTGCCCGGGCGGCAGCCGCAGAGCAGGACCGGTGACCGGGCGGGCAGCCCGGCCCGGCCCACGGCGCCGGGCCGCCCGCGCAGCAGTCCCTCCCGCGCCAAGCCGGCCCCCAGGATCACCGCGCTCGGCGGCGGGCAGGGCCTGTCCGCCTCGCTGTCCGCGCTGCGCCGGCTCACCAGCGACCTCACCGCGGTGGTCACCGTCGCCGACGACGGCGGCTCCAGCGGGCGGCTGCGCGAGGAGCTGGGGGTGCTGCCCCCGGGCGACCTGCGCAAGGCGCTGGCCGCGCTGTGCGGGGACGACGACTGGGGCCGCACCTGGTCCGAGGTGATCCAGCAGCGCTTCACCGGCAACGGCGAGCTCGGCGGCCACGCGGTCGGCAACCTGCTGATCGTCGCGCTCTGGGAGAAGCTGGGCGACCCGGTGGCGGCGCTGGACTGGGTCGGCCGGCTGCTCAACGTGCAGGGCCGGGTGCTGCCGATGTCGGCCGTGCCGCTGGACATCGAGGCGACCGTCCGTGGCCACGACCCGGAGCGCCCCGGCGAGGTCACCGCGGTCCGCGGCCAGGCCGACGTCGCGGTGACCCCGGGCACCGTCCAGTCGATCCGGCTGCTGCCGGACGGGCCGCCCGCCGTCCCGGAGGCGGTCACCGCCGTCCGGGAGGCGGACTGGGTGGTGCTCGGCCCCGGCTCCTGGTTCACCAGCGTGCTGCCGCACCTGCTGGTGCCCGAGCTGGCCGCGGCGCTCACCGAGACCCGCGCCCGCCGTCTGCTCACCCTGAACCTGGCCCCGCAGCCCGGGGAGACCGAGGGCTTCACCCCGCAGCGTCACCTGGAGGTCATCGCCGACCACGCTCCGGACCTCGCGGTGGATGCGATCCTGGTGGACGAGCGCGCCGTGACCGGCGGGGCCTTCGGCCAGGCCGACCTGGACGGCCTGGAGAAGGCCGCCGAACGGATGGGGGCCGCTCTGGTGCTCGGCTCGGTGGCCCGCACCGACGGGACGCCGCGACACGACCCCGAGCTGTTGGCGGCAGCGTACGACCGGATTTTCCGGACACATGGAAGGATCGGGCCATGGCGATGACTCCAGCGGTGAAGGACGAGATCAGCCGGCTCCCGGTCACCCGGGCCTGCTGTCGCAAGGCGGAGGTGTCGGCGATCCTGCGGTTCGCGGGCGGGCTGCACATCGTGAGCGGCCGCATCGTGATCGAGGCGGAGCTGGACACCGGGGCGGCGGCACGGCGGCTGCGCAAGGACCTGCTGGAGATCTTCGGGCACTCCTCGGACCTCGTGGTGATGGCCCCCGGCGGGCTGCGCCGCGGCAGCCGCTTCGTGGTCCGGGTGGTCAAGGACGGCGAACTGCTCGCGCGCCAGACCGGGCTCGTCGACGGCCGCGGCCGCCCGATCCGGGGCCTGCCCCCGGCGGTCGTCTCCGGTGCCACCTGCGACGCCGAGGCGGCCTGGCGCGGGGCCTTCCTGGCGCACGGCTCGCTCACCGAGCCGGGCCGCTCCTCCTCGCTGGAGATCACCTGCCCCGGCTCCGAGGCCGCGCTCGCGCTGGTCGGCGCCGCCCGCCGGCTCGGCATCCCGGCCAAGGCCCGCGAGGTGCGCGGCGTGGACCGGGTGGTGATCCGCGACGGCGACGCGATCGGCGCCCTGCTGACCCGGCTCGGCGCGCACGAGTCGGTGCTCGCCTGGGAGGAGCGCCGGATGCGGCGCGAGGTGCGCGCCACCGCCAACCGGCTGGCCAACTTCGACGACGCCAACCTGCGCCGCTCGGCCCGTGCCGCGGTGGCGGCCGGCGCCCGGGTGGCCCGCGCGCTGGAGATCCTCGGCGACGAGGTGCCCGAGCACCTGGCCGCGGCGGGCCAGCTGCGGATGCAGCACAAGCAGGCCTCGCTGGAGGAGCTGGGCGCGCTCGCCGACCCGCCGCTGACCAAGGACGCGGTGGCCGGCCGGATCCGCCGCCTGCTGGCGATGGCCGACAAGCGCGCCTCCGAGCTCGGCCTGCCGAGCACCGAGGCCAGCATCACCGACGAGATGGTGCTGAACTGACGTTCACGGTCCGTGACCGAAACGCGGCCGGTGTCCGGATTTCCGGGCACCGGCCGTCGGCGTTTCCCGGCGGTCTCCCGAACGGTCCTCCGGACCCGCCGACGCTCCCGAATTGGTAGAGACCACTGGCCCGGGACCAACTGCCCGGCGGACCAAGGCCGGACGGCCTGAAATCGGGTTTCGGCCGCGCCACGCCCAGTCTCGGCAGGCGGCGCGATGTGCCGTCGCAGGCCCGGGAGGGGTAGGGTCATAGGCGGTCGGGGACTTCCCAAATCTCACCCCCGTCGGGGCTCTGTCCCGGCGTACCTAACGAGGAGATCGGTTCGTGACGATCCGGGTAGGCATCAACGGCTTCGGCCGCATCGGCCGCAACTTCTTCCGCGCGGTCAAGGCTCAGGGCGCGGACATCGAGATCGTCGGTGTCAACGACCTCACCGACACGAAGACCCTGGCTCACCTGCTCAAGTACGACACCACCCTGGGTACCTTCCCGGGCGAGGTCTCGCACACCGAGGACAGCATCACCGTCGACGGCCACACCTTCAAGGTGACCGCCGAGCGTGACCCCGCGAACCTCCCGTGGGCCGCCCTGGGCGCCGACATCGTCGTCGAGTCCACCGGCATCTTCACCAAGGCCGAGGCCGCGAAGAAGCACCTCGCCGCCGGCGCGAAGAAGGTCATCATCTCGGCGCCCGCCAGTGACGAGGACGTCACCATCGTGCTGGGCGTCAACGACGACACGTACGACGCCGCCAAGCACGACATCATCTCCAACGCCTCCTGCACCACCAACTGCGTGGCGCCGATGGCCAAGGTGCTGCACGAGAGCTTCGGCATCGTCAAGGGTCTGATGACCACCGTCCACGCGTTCACCAACGACCAGGTGACCCTGGACTTCCCGCACAAGGACCTGCGCCGCGCCCGTGCCGCGTCGCAGAACATCATCCCGACCTCGACCGGTGCCGCCAAGGCGACCGCCCTGGTCCTGCCGGAGCTGAAGGGCAAGCTGGACGGCACCTCGCTGCGCGTCCCGGTCCCGACCGGTTCCATCACGGACCTGGTCGTCACCCTGGAGCGCGAGGTCACCAAGGACGAGGTCAACGCGGCCTTCCAGAAGGCCGCCCAGGAGGGCCCGCTCAAGGGCATCCTGGCCTACACCGAGGACCCGATCGTCTCCTCGGACATCGTCAACGACCCGGCCTCCTGCATCTTCGACTCCAGCCTCACCATGGTCCAGGGCAACCAGGTCAAGGTGCTCGGCTGGTACGACAACGAGTGGGGCTACTCGAACCGCCTCGTCAACCTGACCGCCCTCGTCGGCGGGCAGCTCTGACCTTGCGGGAGCTGACGTGATGTAGGGGCGAGGGCCCGGTCGGCGTACGGTGCCGACCGGGCCCTCGTTCCGCGCTCAAGGACTTCTCAGGCGGCCCCTGCGCCGTGCCGCCTCACTGCGCATCAACCATCTCCCCAGGAGAAACCGAATCCCCGTGAAGACCATCGAAGAGCTCATCGAAGCCGGTGTCGAAGGCAAGCGCGTCTTCGTACGCGCCGACCTGAACGTGCCGCTGGACGGCGTCACGATCACCGACGACGGCCGGATCCGCGCCGTCGCGCCGACCATCGCCAAGCTGGCCGCGGCCGGCGCGAAGGTCGTCGTGGCCTCGCACCTCGGCCGTCCCAAGGGCGCGCCGGACCCGAAGTTCTCGCTCGCCCCGGCGGCCGAGCGCCTCGGCGAGATCCTCGGCCGGGCCGTCGCCTTCGCCACCGACACCGTCGGTGACAGTGCCGAGGCCGTCGTGGCCGGGCTGGGCGACGGCGAGGTCGCGCTGCTGGAGAACCTGCGCTTCAACGCCGGCGAGACCAGCAAGGACGACGCCGAGCGCAAGGCCTTCGCCGAGCAGCTGGCCGCGCTGGCCGACCTGTACGTGGGCGACGGCTTCGGCGCCGTGCACCGCAAGCACGCGTCGGTCTTCGACCTGCCGGCCCTGCTGCCGCACGCCGCGGGCGACCTGATCGCCACCGAGGTCGGCGTGCTGAAGAGGCTCACCGAGGACGTCGCCCGCCCGTACGTGGTGGTGCTCGGCGGCGCCAAGGTCTCCGACAAGCTCGGCGTGATCGACAACCTGCTGAAGAAGGCCGACCGGATCCTGATCGGCGGCGGCATGGCGTACACCTTCCTCAAGGCCAAGGGCCACGAGGTCGGCATCTCGCTGCTGCAGGAGGACCAGATCCCGACCGTGCTCGGCTACCTGGCCGAGGCCGAGCAGCGCGGCGTCGAGTTCGTGCTGCCGGTGGACGTCCTGGTCTCCGCCGACTTCCCGGACCTCAAGACCAAGGCTCCGGCGAACCCCTCGACCGTCGCCGCGGACGCCATCCCGGCCGACCAGGAGGGCCTGGACATCGGCCCGAAGACCCGTGAGCTGTACGCGGCCAAGCTGGCCGACGCGGGCACGGTGTTCTGGAACGGCCCGATGGGCGTCTTCGAGCACCCGGACTACGCGAACGGCACCAAGGCCGTCGCCCAGGCCCTGCTCGACAGCAACGCGTTCACCGTGGTCGGCGGCGGCGACTCCGCCGCGGCCGTCCGCATCCTGGGCTTCGACGAGAACGCCTTCGGACACATCTCGACCGGCGGCGGCGCCAGCCTCGAGTACCTGGAGGGCAAGACCCTTCCCGGTCTCGCCGCTCTGGAGGACTGAAAGCACATGACCGACCGTCTCCCGCTGATGGCGGGCAACTGGAAGATGAACCTCAACCACCTTGAGGCCATCCAGCACACCCAGAAGCTGGCCTTCGCGCTGGCCGACAAGGACTACGAGGCCGTCGAGGTCGCCGTCCTGGTGCCGTTCACCGACCTGCGCTCGGTGCAGACCCTGGTCGACGGCGACAAGCTGAAGATCAAGTACGGCTCGCAGGACATCTCGCAGCACGACGGCGGGGCCTACACCGGTGAGGTCTCCGGCCCGATGCTGGCCAAGCTCAAGTGCACCTACGCGGTGATCGGCCACTCCGAGCGCCGCCAGTACCACGGCGAGAACGAGGAGATCGTCAACGCCAAGGTGAAGGCCGCCTACCGCGCCGGGATCACCCCGATCCTGTGCGTCGGCGAGCCGCTGGAGATCCGCAAGGCCGGCACCCACGTCGAGTACACCCTGGCCCAGCTGGACGGCGGCCTGGCCGACGTTCCGGCCCACCAGGCCGAGTCGGTCGTGATCGCCTACGAGCCGGTCTGGGCGATCGGCACCGGCGAGGTGGCCACCCCGGAGGACGCCCAGGAGGTCTGCGCCGCCATCCGCGCGCGGATCGCCGAGCTGTACGACGCCGAGCTGGCCGGCAAGGTCCGGGTGCTGTACGGCGGTTCGGTGAAGTCGTCGAGCGCGGCCGGTCTGATGGCCAAGCCGGACATCGACGGCGGCCTGGTCGGCGGTGCCTCGCTGGACGCCGACGAGTTCGTCAAGATCGTGCGCTACCGTGAGCAGGCAGTAGGCTAACGCCGCCGCAGCAACGTAGGCTTTGGGGCCGGACCGCCGTACGCGGCCCGGCCCCTTCGCCGAAGATACGAGAGAGTTGGTCCCGTCGTGGTTCTCGGGTTCTCGATTGCCCTGATCATCTTCAGTCTGCTGATGATCCTGCTGGTGCTGCTGCACAAGGGGAAGGGCGGCGGCCTGTCCGACATGTTCGGCGGTGGCGCGATGTCCACCGGCGGCGGTTCGGCGGTGGCCGAGCGCAACCTGGACCGCATCACGATCGTGGTCGGCCTGGGCTGGTTCGTGTGCATCGTGATCCTCGGCCTGGTGCTGAAGTACCAGAGCTGACGTATCCCTGACGCCCCGTCGCCCGAGCGCCTATCCTGGGACGGTCGGGTGCGGAGGCGATGGTGGCGGATGCTTAGCTCCTGCTTACACTAGGACGACTTTCGCCACCGACGCGCACCGCGGCGGGTCGGCGCACCAGTACGCAGGGAGTCAGACCGTGGCAAGTGGCAATGCCATCCGTGGCAGCAGGGTCGGGGCCGGCCCGATGGGCGAGGCGGAGCGCGGCGAGTCCGCCCCGCGCAACCGGATCTCCTTCTGGTGCGCGAACAAGCACGAGACCCGTCCCAGCTTCGCCGCCGAGGCGGCGATCCCGGAGACGTGGGACTGCCCGCGTTGCGGCTTCCCGGCCGGGCAGGACCAGCACAACCCGCCGGCGCCCTCGCGCAACGAGCCGTACAAGACCCACCTCGCCTACGTCCGCGAGCGGCGCACCGACGCCGACGGCGAGGCGATCCTGGCCGAGGCGCTGGCGAAGCTCCGCGGCGAGATCTGAGCAGAACGGCACGAAGGGCGCCACCGTCGAGTGACGGTGGCGCCCTTCGGCGTTGCCGGGGCCGGTTACGCGGAGGCCGGCGGGTAGAGCTGCGGCGGGATCCGCTCCGCGGCGGCGCGGTCCAGCAGCATCAGGGTGCGGCTGCGGCCGTACGCGCCGGAGGCGGGCGCCTGGATCTCGCCGGGGCCGGACAGGGCCAGCGCGACCGCGCCCGCCTTGTCCTCGCCGGCGGCCAGCAGCCAGACCTCGCGGGCCTCCCGGATCGCCGGGAGGGTGAGCGAGATCCGGGTCGGCGGGGGCTTGGGGGCCCCGCGCACGCCGATCACGGTCAGCTCGGTCTCCCGCACGCCCGGGTGCTCGGGGAAGAGCGAGGCGATGTGGGTGTCCGGGCCGACGCCGAGCAGCAGCACGTCGAAGGCCGGGACGCCGAGCCGGTCGCCCGGCCCGGCGGCCTTCGCCAGTTCCTGCGCGTAGCGGGCGGCGGCGGCCTCCACGTCCGAGCCGTCCACCCCGTCCGAGGCGGGCATCTCGTGCACCCGCGCCGGGTCGAGCGGGACGGCGTCCAGCAGCTCGGCCCGGGCCTGGACCGCGTTGCGCTCCGGGTCGGCGGCGGGCAGGAAGCGCTCGTCGCCCCACCAGAGGTCCAGCCGGCCCCAGTCGACCGCGTCGCGCGCCGGGGAGGCGGCGATCGCGGCCAGCAGGGCGTTGCCGTTGCGACCGCCGGTGAGCACCACCGAGGCACTGCCGCGGGCGGCCTGGGCGTCCACGATCCGGGTGATCAGCCGGGCTGCGGCCGCCTGGGCCATCAGCTCCTTGTCCCGGTGGACGACCAGCTGCGGGGTCGCGTTGGTCATGCGCCTTCCTTGGTGGTGCGCTTGCCGGCGGCCTTCCTGGCGGGCTTCTTCTCCGACGATTCGGCGGTCACCCGGTCCGGGTTGGCCACGGCGGCCTCGGCGGCCTCCTCGACGGCCTCCTCGGCGACCTCCCGGGCGACCTTCTCGGCCGCCGCGGTCTCGGCGTTGGCCGGCTCGTGCAGCTGGTCGACGGGCGTGCGCACGGCCGTCGCGTAGATGTCGTCCGGGTCCAGGCGGCGCAGCTCCTCGGCGATCAGCTCCGAGGTCTCACGCCGCTTGAGCGCCACCTGGCGGTCCGGCGAGCCGGGCATGGACAGCGTGCCCATCAGGCCGTCCGGGCGGTCCAGGGTGATGTCCCCGTCCTTGGTGCGCAGGTGCACCGCGGTGATGCCGGGGCCGCCGGTGACGACCCGCTCGACCGGCACCTGCAGCCGGTTGGTCAGCCAGAGGCCGAGCAGCTCGACGCTGGGGTTGTAGGACTCGCCCTCGACCACCGCGGAGACGATGGTGGACGGCCGCTGGTCCAGCGCGGCGGCCAGCATCGAGCGCCAGCCGGTGATCCGGGTCCAGGCCAGGTCGGTGTCGCCCGGGGCGTAGCTCTGGGAGCGCTGGGCGAGCTGGCCGACCGGGGACTCGGCGGTGACGGCGTCGGTGATCCGGCGCTGGGCGAGCGAGCCCAGCGGGTCCTGTGCCGGGTGCAGCGGCGCGTTGTCCGGCCACCAGACGACGGTCGGGGCGTCCGGCAGCAGCAGCGGAAGGACCACCGACTGGGCGTGCGAGGCGAGTTCGCCGTGCATCCGCAGGACGGCCGTTTCGCCGGAGCCGGCGTCCGAGCCGACCAGGATCTCGGCGTCCAACCGGGTCTCGGCGCGGGCCCGGGGCGAGCGCCCGGCGCGCTTGATGACCGCGAGGGTACGCATCGGGTGCTCGCGGGAGGCGTCGTTGGCGGCCTTGAGGGCGTCGTAGGCGCTGCCCTCGTCGGTCACGATCACCAGGGTGAGCACCATGCCGGCGGCGGTGGAGCCGCTGGCCCGGCGCGCCTCCATCAGCGCGGCGTTGATCTTGCTGGACGTCGTTTTGGTGAGGTCGATCTTCATGGCCGGCGCCAGCTCCTGCCGTCTCGTGCGAGCATCTCGTCCGCCTCGACGGGGCCCCAGGTCCCCGCCGCGTACTGGGCGGGCTTGCCGTGGGTGTCCCAGTACTTCTCGATCGGGTCGAGGATCTGCCAGGAGAGCTCGACCTCCTGGTGGCGCGGGAACAGGTTGGCGTCGCCGAGCAGCACGTCGAGGATGAGCCGCTCGTACGCCTCCGGGCTCGACTCGGTGAAGGACTCGCCGTAGGCGAAGTCCATCGTGACGTCCCGGACCTCGAAGGAGGTGCCCGGCACCTTGGAGCCGAACCGCACCGTCACGCCCTCGTCCGGCTGGACCCGGATGACCAGGGCGTTCTGCCCCAGCTCCTCGGTCGCGTAGGAGTCGAAGGGCAGGTACGGGGCGCGCTGGAAGACGACCGCGATCTCGGTGACCCGGCGGCCCAGACGCTTGCCGGTGCGCAGGTAGAACGGGACACCCGCCCAGCGGCGGTTGTTGATCTCCAGCTTGATGGCCGCGTAGGTGTCGGTCTTGGAGTCGGGGTCGATCCCGTCCTCGTCCAGGTAGCCGAGGACCTCCTCGCCGCCCTGCCAGCCGGCGGCGTACTGGCCGCGCACGGTGTGCCGGCCGAGGTCGGCCGGGAGCTTGACGGCGCTGAGCACCTTGAGCTTCTCGGCCACCAGTGCCTTCGGGTGGAAGGAGGCGGGCTCCTCGATGGCGGTGAGCGCCATCAGCTGGAGCAGGTGGTTCTGGATCACGTCACGGGCGGAGCCGATGCCGTCGTAGTACCCGGCCCGGCCGCCGATGCCGATGTCCTCGGCCATGGTGATCTGCACGTGGTCGACGTACGACCGGTTCCAGATCGGCTCGAACATCTGGTTGGCGAAGCGCAGCGCCAGGATGTTCTGGACCGTCTCCTTGCCCAGGTAGTGGTCGATCCGGAAGACCTCGTCCCGGGGGAAGACCTCGTGGACGACCTTGTTGAGCTCCTGCGCGCTCTCCAGGTCGTGGCCGAAGGGCTTCTCGATGACCGCGCGGCGCCAGGAGCCCTGGGGCGGGTCGGCCAGGCCGTGCTTCTTGAGCTGCTGGACGACGGTCGGGAAGAACTTCGGCGGGACGGACAGGTAGAAGGCGAAGTTGCCGCTCGTGCCCTGGGCCTGGTCCAGCTCCTCGATGGTCTCGCGCAGCTTGTCGAAGGCCTCGTCGTCGTCGAACGTTCCGTGGACGAACCGCATGCCCTTGGCGAGCTGCTGCCAGACCTCCTCCCGGAACGGGGTGCGGGCGTGGTCCCGGACGGCGTCGTGGACCTCCTTGGCGAAGTCCTCGTCGTCCCACTCCCGGCGGGCGAAGCCGACGAGGGAGAAGCCCGGCGGAAGCAGACCGCGGTTGGCCAGGTCGTAGATGGCCGGCATCAGCTTCTTGCGGGACAGGTCTCCGGTGACCCCGAAGATGACCAGGCCGGACGGCCCCGCGATGCGCGGGAGCCGTCGGTCGGAGGGGTCGCGAAGCGGGTTGACGGGGGAGGGCGGGAGATCGCCCGCGTCCGATTCTGGAGTCAACTCGGGGAAATCAGTGCTCACTTGATGGGCTCCGCTTTCGTGCACTGGCTGTGAGCAGGGGTCACTTCTCGTCGGCGAAGGAGGCGAGCGAGGCGGTGACGGTGTCGAGCAGTTCCTTCCAGGACTGCTCGAACTTCTCGACGCCCTCGTCCTCCAGGAGCTGGACGACGTCGTCGTAGTCCACGCCGGCGGCGGCGATCGCGTCCAGCACGGCCTTGGCGTCAGCGTAGTTGGGGACGATGGTGTTGCCGGTGACCCGGCCGTGGTCGGCGGTGGCGTCCAGGGTGGCCTCGGGCATCGTGTTCACGGTGCCGGGGGCGACCAGCTCGGTGACGTACAGGGTGTCCGGCAGGGCCGGGTCCTTGACGCCGGTGGAGGCCCACAGCGGGCGCTGCGGCTTGGCGCCGGCGGCCTCCAGGGAGAGCCAACGGGCGTTGCCGGCGGTCTTGCCGTCGACGCTGCCGAAGACCTCCTCGTACGCCTGGTAGGCGAGGCGGGCGTTGGCCAGCGCGGCCTTGGAGCGCAGGTCCCTGGCGTCGCCGCCGATCTTGTCCAGGCGCTTGTCGATCTCGGTGTCCACGCGGGAGACGAAGAAGGAGGCGACCGACTCGATCTGGGAGAGGTCCAGGCCCTTGGCCTTGGCGGCCTCCAGGCCGGTCAGGTAGGCGTCGATGACGGCCTTGTAGCGCTCCAGCGAGAAGATCAGCGTGACGTTGACGCTGATGCCCTTGCCGATGACCTCGCTGATCGCGGGCAGGCCGGCCTTGGTGGCGGGGATCTTGATGAAGACGTTCGGACGGTCGACCAGCCACCACAGCTGCTTGGCCTCGGCCACGGTGGTGGCGGTCTCGTGCGCCAGGCGCGGGTCGACCTCGATGGAGACCCGGCCGTCGCGGCCGTTGGAGGCGTCGTAGACCGGGCGCAGCACGTCGGCCGCGTCGCGCACGTCCGAGGTGGTGATCATGCGGATCGCCTCGTCGGTGGTGACCTTGCGGACGGCGAGGTCGCGCAGCTGGCCGTCGTAGGAGTCGTCGCCGGCGCCGGCGATGGCCTTCTGGAAGATGGTCGGGTTGGTGGTGACGCCCACCACGTGCTTGTTCTGCACCAGTTCGGCCAGGTTGCCGGAGTTCAGCCGCGTGCGGCTGAGGTCGTCCAGCCAGATCGCAACGCCTTCGTCGCTGAGGCGCTTCAGTGCGTCAGTCATGGTGCTTCAGTCCCTTTGTTCTTCTGCTTCGTGGGGTAGTCAGAGGGGCCGGGGCGCCGATGTGCGGTCGGCGGCCCCGGCCGGGTGGCGCTAGCGGTTGACGGCCTCAAGGGAGCGCAGGGCGTTGTGGGCCTCGGCCACCACGCGCTCGGCGGTGATGCCGAACTCCTCGAAGAGCACCTTGTAGTCGGCGGAGGCGCCGAAGTGCTCCAGCGAGACGATCCGGCCGTGGTCGCCGACCAGCTCGCGCCAGCCCTGGGCGATGCCGGCCTCGACCGAGACCCGGGCCTTGACCGACGGCGGCAGCACGCTGTCGCGGTAGGCCTGGTCCTGCTCCTGGAACCACTCGAAGGACGGCACCGAGACCACGCGGGTGGCGATGCCCTCGGCCTCCAGCGCCTCGCGGGCCTTGACGGCCAGCTGGACCTCGGAGCCGGTGCCGAGCAGGATCACCTGCGGGTCGCCGGTGGAGGCCTCGGCCAGGATGTAGCCGCCCTTCGCGGTGCCCTCGGCGGAGCCGAAGACCTCGCGGTCGAAGGTCGGGACGCCCTGGCGGGTGAGGGCCAGGCCGACCGGGCCGGGGTGGCTGGTCTGGCGCTCGACGATGGTGCGCCAGGCGACGGCGGTCTCGTTGGCGTCGGCCGGGCGGACCATGGCCAGGCCCGGGATGGCGCGCAGCGAGGCCAGGTGCTCGACCGGCTGGTGGGTCGGGCCGTCCTCGCCGAGGCCGATCGAGTCGTGCGTCCAGACGTAGGTGACCGGCAGCTTCATCAGCGCGGCCAGGCGGACGGCCGGGCGCATGTAGTCGGCGAAGACCAGGAAGGTGCCGCCGTAGACACGGGTCTTCCCGTGCAGGGCGATGCCGTTCATGGTCGAGCCCATGGCGTGCTCGCGGATGCCGAAGTGGATCGTCCGGCCGTACGGGCCGGCGGTCTTCAGCGGGTTGCCCTCGGGGAGGAAGGAGCTGTCCTCGTCGATGGTGGTGAGGTTGGACTCGGCGAGGTCGGCCGAGCCGCCCCACAGCTCCGGGATCACCGCGCCGATCGCCTTGAGGGTGTCGCCGGAGGCCTTGCGGGTGGCGACGTCCTTGCCGGCCGGGAAGGTGGGGACGGCCTTCTTCCAGCCCTCGGGCAGCTCGCCGGCCTCGATGCGGTCGAACTCGGCGGCGCGGTGCGGGTTGGCGGCGCGCCAGGCGTCGAAGGACTGCTGCCACTGGTCGCGGGCGGCCTTGCCGCGCTTGATGACCTGGCGGGCGTGCTCGATGACCTGGTCGCTGACCTCGAAGGTCTTCTCCGGGTCGAAGCCCAGGACCTTCTTGGTGGCGGCGATCTCGGCGGTGCCGAGCGCGGAGCCGTGCGCCTTGGCGGTGTTCTGGGCGTCCGGGGCCGGCCAGGCGATGATGGTGCGCATCGCGATGATCGACGGGCGGGAGGTCTCGGCCTTGGCCGCGGCCAGCGCCTCGGCGAGGGCGGCCACGTCGATGTCGCCGTTGGACTTCGGGGTCACCCGCTGGACGTGCCAGCCGTACGCCTCGTAGCGCTTGAGGACGTCCTCGGAGAAGGCGGTCTCGGTGTCGCCCTCGATCGAGATGTGGTTGTCGTCGTAGAGGGCGACCAGGTTGCCCAACTTCTGGTGGCCGGCCAGCGACGAGGCCTCGGCGGAGATGCCCTCCTCCAGGTCGCCGTCGGAGACGATGGCCCAGATGGTGTGGTCGAAGGGGGACTCGCCGGCCGGGGCGTCCGGGTCGAACAGGCCGCGCTCGTAGCGGGTGGCCATCGCCATGCCGACCGCGTTGGCGATGCCCTGGCCGAGCGGACCGGTGGTGGTCTCCACGCCGGCGGTGTGGCCGTGCTCGGGGTGGCCGGGCGTGCGGCTGCCGGCGACGCGGAACGCCTTGAGGTCGTCCAGCTCCAGGCCGTAGCCGGAGAAGTAGAGCTGGGTGTAGAGAGTCAGGCTGGTGTGCCCGGGGGAGAGGACGAATCGGTCGCGCCCCACCCAGGACGGGTCGGTCGGGTCGTGGCGCAGGAACCGCTGGAAGATCAGGTATGCGGCCGGGGCCAGCGACATGGCCGTCCCGGGGTGTCCGTTGCCGACCTTCTGGACGGCGTCCATGGCCAGGACGCGCGCAGTGTCAACCGTGCGCTCATCCAGATCGGTCCACTCGAATGCGTTCGTCGGCGCAGTGCTCACCCTGTCTCAGGGCTCCTTCCGTTGTGAAGAGTGACCCCGTGAATTGGGGACCGGGTCGGCCACGGCGCTGTGGTCCCGACGCTGGGTGGTGCCGGTCACGGAGGGTAGATCCCGCTTCTGCGTGCGAGCCTACCGTCCGGGCCGCGCCTCACCCTCCGTGCTGAGACAACCGGCAATTCCGCGGGGTGATTCCCACAAGGGCGTCCTGGGCGATTTGTCCCAGGCTCTCCCGATTCGGGGCCGTGCGCAGCTCCGGTGGTCAGGACGGGCGAACGGAACCGCGCCGGGGGCGTCCGGGGGCCTCACCGGGCGGTTCTCCGGGCGGTTCACCCGGGGGTGTGCGTTCCGCCTCGCCAGGGGACCCCGGAGCCGGATGCGATATATGGAGCGTCTATGGTGTCGTGGTACGCGCAGAGCGGACTATTCGGGACCCTTCGTTCCTGTGGACGCCTGCGAAGATTCATCTTCAGTTGGGGTGTTAGTGACCGCCGTCGAAACCCGTCCCGCCGGGGTCACCGGGGCGACTCCTGCGCACCGGCCGTTCGGGGCCCGTGTCGGCGCGTTCGTCGCACTGACCAAGCCGCGGATCATCGAGCTGCTGCTGATGAGCACCGTGCCGGTGATGTTCCTGGCCCAGCAGGGCGTGCCGGACATGCTGCTGGTGCTGAAGGTCGTCGTCGGCGGCTACCTCTCGGCGGGCGGCGCCAACGCCCTCAACATGTACATCGACCGCGACATCGACGCGGTGATGTCGCGCACCGAGCGGCGGCCGATCGTCACCGGAATGGTGTCGCCGCGCGAGGCGCTGGTCTTCGGCATCGTGCTGGCGGTCGTCTCGACCCTGCTGCTGGGCTTCGGGGTCAACTGGCTGTCCGCCTGGCTGGCGCTGGGCGCGCTGCTGTTCTACGTGTTCGTCTACACGCTGGGGCTCAAGCGGCGCACCTCGCAGAACATCGTCTGGGGCGGCATCGCCGGCTGCATGCCGGTGCTGGTCGGCTGGTCCTCGGTGACCAACTCGGTGTCCTGGGCCGCGGTGGTGCTGTTCCTGGTGGTGTTCTTCTGGACGCCGCCGCACACCTGGGTGCTGTCGATGAAGGTCCGCGACGACTACCAGCGGGCCGGCGTGCCGATGCTGCCGGTGATCAAGGGCAACGTGGCGGTCGGCAAGCAGGTCGTCATCTACTCCTGGGTGATGGTGGCGGTCTCCCTGGCGCTCTGGCCGCTGGGACACATGAGCTGGCTGTACCCGGTCGTCGCGGTGCTGCTGGGCGCGGCCTGGCTGCGCGAGGCGCACGCGCTGTACGGGCGGGCCAAGGCCGGGGTCGTGGGCGCGAAGCTCAAGGAGATGCGGCTGTTCCACTGGTCGATCACCTACCTGTCGCTGCTGATGGTGGTCTGCGCGATCGACCCGTTCGTGAAGTAGGGCTTGTTCGACGGCGAGGAGCCCCGGTCCTGGTGGACCGGGGCTCCTCGCGTGTCCGGGGGGCTCGTGCGGCTGCTGCGCCGCTCAGCGGGAGGGGAGTTCGGACGGGCCGACGTGGCCGTCCAGCCAGTCCCGCAGCGGCTGGGAGGCGTGCAGGAACCCGGTGATCCGGGTGTAGGCGGCGCGGGTGCCCAGCCATCCGGCCGGCTCCCATTCCTGCCAGGCCACCAGGCCCTTGTGGCGCAGCAGTCCGATCCTGGGGTGGTCCTTGGGGTAGCCGCGCGGGGTCGACTTGAGGGAGTCCCGGCCGGCCACCTGCGGGCCCTCCTGTTCCACCCGGGCGATCACCCGTTCCAGCTCGGCGCCGCTGACGTCCTCGGCGACGGCGGCGCGGTAGCGCTCCAGCTGGTCGGGGGCGAGCCGGTACATCCCGTTGCCGCAGGACAGGCCGTCGGCGGAGAGCTGGATGTAGCCGCCGGACTCCAGGTGGGCGCCGACGTGCGTCTTGTACGGGGACTTGTCGGCGCTGAACCGGACGTCGCGGTTCGGGCGGAAGACCTTCCCCGGTCCGAACTCCGGCTCCAGGTCGGCGAGCAGCTGCTCCATCGGGGCGCGTACGGCGTCGTCGTACCGGTCCTTGTGGGCCTGCCAGAAGGTCTTCGAGTTGTCGGCTTCCAGGTGCTCGTAGAAGTCGAGCGCCTCGGCCGGCCAGCCGGAGAAGGTCACGCCTCCAGTATGTGGCCCGGTGCACAAGGTGCTCCCGTCGCCAGGGCGACTACCGGTGGGTAGCATGCGGGCATGAGCAGCGCAGAGACCGCCACCGCCGCCGCGCCGGACGCCCGTACCGAGCGCCGCGCCAAGCGCATCGCCAAGAACCTGACCAGCTTCGCCCGGCAGCACGGGGGAAGCGCCGACGCGGTCGTCGAGTACGTCGGCGCCGTGGCCACCCGGATCGTCGTGGTGGGTGCGGACGGCGCCTGGGGCGACCAGGTGGCCCCCAGCTACGCCGTCGGCCGCCGGGCCGCGGAGCTGGCCGGGCTGACCCTGCACGACGACTTCGAGGGCGAGCTGGGCCTCAAGGTGAAGACCGGCGAGTACGAGTGGAAGCGGATGGCCGGCCTTCAGCTCGGCGGCTGAGTCCGGCTCCAGGCTCCGGACGCGGCGACGGCCCGGCTCCCCCGTGCGGAGGGGAGCCGGGCCGTCGGTGTCGCCGGGGTCAGACCGAGGCGGTCTGCGGGGCCTGGGCGGGCAGCTGCTCGGCCGCCGCCACGTCCGCGCGGGTGCGCAGGGCGAGCGGGACGCGCAGCGCGGCGATCCAGGTGAGGGCGGCGAGCAGCATGTGCAGGCCGACCATGAGCTCGGGGGCGTCGGTGAAGTACTGGACGAAGCCGAGCACGCCCTGCAGCAACAGCACGGCGAGCAGCTCCTTGGCCCGGGCGCGGGCGGGCTGCGGGGCCTTCACGGCGGCGAAGACGAAGATCACCGCGATGGCCAGGCCGACCGAGACGAACGCGAAGTCGGCGTGGAACTGGGCGAGGCGGTCGTAGTCGATCGGGATGCGTGGGACGATCTTGTTGTCCTTGGGCGTGCCGGGGTGGTGGCCGGCGCCGGTCACCAGGGTGCCGGCCGCGACGAGCAGGCCGATCACGGTGACCAGGACGTACGAGAGCTGGTGGATAGGCCGGGCCACCGAGAGCCTGGCCGGGCCGTCGCCCTCCTTGGACCGCTCCCACATCAGCAGCGCGACCCAGACCAGGGCCATCGCGGCGATCATGTGCAGCGCCACGGTGTACGGGTTGAGGCCGGTCAGCACGGTGATGCCGCCGAGCACGGCGTTGCTCATCACCAGCCAGAACTGCGCCCAGCCGAGCCTGGTCATGCTGTGCCGCCAGGGGCGGTGGCAGCGGGCGGCCAGGATCGCCCAGCCGACGGCGGCGCTCAGCACGTAGGTGAGCATTCGGTTGGTGAACTCGACGACGCCGTGGAAGCCCATCTCGGCGGTGGGCGTCAGGCTCTCGTCGGTGCAACGGGGCCAGGTCGTACAGCCGAGGCCGGAGGCGGTGAGCCGGACGGCGCCGCCGGTGACGACGATCACCACGCTCATCACCAGCGCGGCGAACGTGGCGCGCCGGACCATCTCGGCGGATGGCTGCCAGCGCTCGGCGAGCAGGGAGAAGGGGTTAGGCACGAGGTCAATCGTAGGCGGCCTTACAGGCGATCTTGGGGCGGGGCGCGGGTGGTACGGCGCGAGGGTGCGGGCGCCGCGACGGGATGCCGCGGTGCCGGCGGTCCGCGACACGCGCAGGGGCAACACGCGGACAAAACGGGGTGGTCCGGACATGGGGCGAATTGGTCTTGACCAATCACCCGTCTGGCGGAAAGAGTGCGGCTTGGTCCATACCTTTTCGGGCCTCTCCCACCCCATCCCGCACGTAAGCGGAGATCCTGCACATGCGCATATCCACTTCCGCCGCCGCGCTCGCCGTCGGTGGCTCTCTCGCACTGGCCGGCCTGGTCGCCCCGGCCGCCCACGCCGCCGACCCCGCCCAGGAGTGCCGCAGCCTCGGGGTCGCCAACCTCTACGGCGAGTTCATCGAGGGCGACGACACCCACACCCCCGACGCCGAGGGCGCGGTCGCGGTCGGCGGCAACGCCGACTTCACCGGCGGTTTCTCGGTCGGCCAGGAGCTCACCGCGGCCCAGGTCGACGCACTGCCCGGCAAGAACGCCCTGGTCGTGGCCGGCAGGATCACCGGCCACAACACCCAGGTGATGAAGGGCAACGGCGTCTTCGGCTCCAAGGCCGACGGCGCGGTGGTCCAGGCCCACCAGGGTGCGGTCGGCCAGGGCCCCTCGCCGATCGACTTCAAGGCCGAGTTCGCCAAGCTGCGCGCCGCCGCCACCGCGCTGGCAGCCGTGCCGCAGACCGCCGGCGCCACCGTCCAGGCCGAGGGCGCCAAGCTGACCCTCACCGGCGGGGACACGAAGTACAACAGCTTCACCGTCGACGCGGCGAAGCTGCAGGGAGCCAAGGACGTCTACCTCAAGGTGCCGGCCGGCTCGGTGACGGTGGTCAACGTGACCGGCGGCTCGTACGACATGGCGGCGGCCGGGACCACCGGCTTCCACCTGTGGGACGAGGGCAGGAAGACCTTCGTGCTGGACGACAAGCTCCAGAGCGCCGCGGGCGGCGCGATCCGGGCCAAGCTGCTCTGGAACTTCCCGACCGCCACCAAGGTGGTCAAGAACAGCCAGGCCGCCTGGGCCGGCACCGTGCTCGCGCCGAACGCCGCGTTCGACCTCGGCAGCGGCGGCCCGGTCAACGGCTCGGTGATCGCCGCCTCGCTGACCGGCAGGGGCGGCGCGGAGACGCACCACTACCCCTTCACCGGCTGCCTGCCGGGCACCGTCCCGACGCCGTCCGGCACGCCGACGGTGCCGCCGACCGTGCCGAGCGGATCGCCGTCGGCCACGCCGAGCGCGTCGACCTCCCCGAGCGGTTCGGCGAGCCCCTCGGGCAGCCCGTCCGCCCCGACGAGCGGCAAGCCCAGCGCGAGCGGCTCGGCCGGTCCGTCGGCGGGTGGCTCGACGACCGCTCCGACGGCCTCGGGCAGCCCGTCCGCCCAGCCGGACGCGGGCGGCAACCTGGCGCACACCGGCT